>JBGQKK010000204.1:0-5700 GCA_041499545.1 Gammaproteobacteria bacterium
CGACGATGGATTCGGGCTATTGCTTGGATTTTTGGCGGAGGGCGTTGGCATGGGCTTCGGCTTGCTGGGCAGCGTCGTTTTTTCCCTGTCCGCGATAGACCTGGGCGGCGACGTCAAAGACCTCGGCATTGTCGGGCTGCGCGCCGAATCCCGGCATCCCGGGGAATCCCGGAAACGTGAATCCGGAGAAAATCGTTTGGGTCTGTTTCTGCAGCTGCTGCTGCATCTGCAGGAACATGTTCCGGCTCTGGTCGAGGTAGGCCGACACCAGGCTCTGCATCGCCGGGCCCTGGAAGCTCATGAACTGCTTCCACACGTCCTCGTTGAGCCTGGCGGGGTCGCCATAGAGCTTCTGCGACTGCTCGCGCAGGCTTTTCTGCATTTCATTGAAGAGCTGCATGTTGCGCTCGAGGTAGCTGCCCAGCATCCCCTGCATCGCGTTGCCGTAGGAGCGGATGAACTGCGTAAGGACGTCCGACGAGAACATCGGCGCTCCGGCGGCCTCTTCCTCGAGGATGATCTGCAGCAGTATGGATCGCGTCAGGTCCTCGCCGGTCTTGGCGTCCAGCACCTGGAACGCCTCGCCCTCGACCACCAGCTTCTTGACGTCGGCGAGCGTGATATAGACGCTCGTCTTGGTATCGTAGAGCCGGCGGTTGGGGTACTTCTTGATCAGTCGGGCGGGCTCAGACATCGGGACCTAGCCTCGTTCCGTTTCGCGTGTGTTGCAGTGCCACATGATACTGGAGTTTGCGGCGCGGTTCCATCCGGCGCGAGGGCTTCCTGCGCCGCCCGGCGCGCGTGCTACGCCATGTGCTGCCCGCCGTTGATGGCGATGTTTGCGCCGTTTACAAAAGCGGCTTCCTCCGAGCACAGATAGATGATCAGGCCGGCGACCTCCTCGGGCCGGCCCAGGCGGCCTAGCGGAATCTGGGGAACGATCTTCGTGTCGAGGATCTCCTTCGGAATCGCCATCACCATCTTGGTGCCGATATAGCCCGGGGAGATCGTATTGACCGTCACGCCCTTCTTCGCGACCTCGAGCGCGAGCGACTTGGTGAAGCCGTGCATGCCCGCCTTCGCCGCCGCGTAGTTGGTCTGCCCGAAGGCGCCCTTCGAGCCGTTCACCGAGGAGACGTTGATGATCCGGCCCCAGCCGCGGTCGGCCATGCCGTCGCACACCTGTTTGGTCATGTTGAACACCGAATCGAGGTTGGTGTGCATCACCGCGTCCCAATCGGCCTTGCTCATCTTCCTGAACGTCATGTCGCGGGTGATGCCGGCGTTGTTCACGAGGATGTCCACCGGGCCGTGGTCCTTGGCTACCGCCTCGACGCAGGCACGACACGAATCGAAATCGGCGACGTCGCAGGAGAAATTGTGAAAGTCGTACCCGCGCGCCTTCATCTCGGCGATCCACTGGTCCACGATCTTGTTCGAGGGTGAATGCGTGACCGCCACCCGATAGCCCGCGTCCACCATCTTGGTGCTGATAGTCTCGCCCAGCCCCCCCATGCCGCCGGTGATCAGCGCCAGCCGCTTGGCCATGTTCCCTCCTCGTTCGCGTCGGTTTCAGGTTCTTTGAATTATGGCATCAAATCCGCCGCGAACCCCCGCCTAAGCCATGTGCAAGCCGCCGTTGATCGAGATGTTGGCGCCGGTGATGTAGCCGGCGTCATCGGACGCGAGATAGACGACCAGGCCGGCGATCTCTTCGGGCTGCGCCAGCCGCCCCATGGGGATCTGCTGCACGATGGCCTCCAGGACATCGGGCTTGATCGCCTTGACCATGTCCGTCTGGACATAGCCCGGAGAGACGGTGTTGACGGTCACGCCTTTCTTGACGACCTCCTGGGCCAGCGCCTTGGAAAATCCGTGCATGCCCGCCTTGGCCGCCGAATAGTTGGTCTGTCCGAACTGGCCTTTGAGCGCGTTGACCGAGGAGATATTGACGATGCGGCCCCAGCCGCGCTCCACCATGCCTTCGATCACCTGGCGGGTGACGTTGAAGACGCTGTTGAGATTGGTATTGATCACCGCGTACCAGTCCCCGGGCGACATGCGCTTGAACACGCCGTCGCGCGTGATGCCGGCGTTGTTGACGAGGATGTCCACCGGCCCGATCACCGAGGCGATCTGGTAGAACATCTCCGCGCAGGATTCGTAGTCGTCGACGTTTCCCTCGGCCGCGTGCATCGGCAGGCCTTCGGCGTGCATTTTCGAGAGCCATTCGTTCTTCTTCTCGTATCCTGGCAGGCAGCCCGCAACCACCTTGACCCCGTGCCGCGCCAGACGCCGGCAAACCGCGGTGCCGATTCCGCCCATGCCGCCGCTCACGAACGCGACGCGCTGCTTTATCGACTTCAGGGAATGCTCAAGCAGGTCCGCGTCCGCGTGGGTGCCGCGTTTAGTCGCTGTCGCCGTAGTCATCGATCGATCCCTCTCAGATGAATTCTGCGTTTCCGGACGCTCACGCGATCCGGTGTTTGACGTAGCTTCCCGGCGCGCGCTCTGCAGGCTTGAACTTCGCGTTGCCCAGGCGCGCACGCGCCTTCGCCCGCTCGCCGCCGTGGCGGGCAAGCCATTCGCTCCAGTCGGTCCACCAGCTCCCGCGCCTTTCGGCGGCGGCGGCGAGCCAGGCATCGGCGTCCATGCGGGGGTCTGCGCCGGTCCAATAGCTGCGTTTGTTTCTGGATGCCGGATTGACGACGCCCGCGACATGACCGCTCGCCCCGAGCACGAAGCGCGTATCGCCGCCGATTAACTGCGTCGTGCGGTACGCCGTGCGCCAAGGCACGATGTGGTCTTCGCGGGTCGCGAGCACGTACGCCGGAACGGCGATTTTCGAGAAATCGACCGGCGTGCCGAGCACCGATGCCCTGCCCGGCTCGCGGAGCCTGTTCTCGAGATAGGTGTTGCGCACATACCAGCAGTACATCGGCCCCGGAAGATTGGTCGAGTCCGCGTTCCAGTAGAGCAGGTCGAAAGCCTCGGGCGGCTTTCCTTTCAGGTAGTTGTTGACCACGTACGACCAGACGAGGTCGTTGGCGCGCAGCGCCGAGAACACCAGCGCGAGGTCGCGGCCCGGCATGATGCCGCCCCCGCCGATCGTTTGTTTGCGAAGTGTCACGCTGGGCTCGTCGATGAAAAGACCGATTTCACCCGTGTCGGAGAAGTCGAGCATCGAGGCGAGGTAAGTCGCGCTCTCGATGCCCTTCTCGCCCCGCGCGGCCGCGACGGCCAATGCGACCGCGAGCAGCGTGCCGCCGACACAGAACCCGAGTGCATTGACCTTCTCCGCACCCGAAACCGCCCGAGCGACATCGAGCGCCTTGAGCGCGCCCGCTTCCACGTAGTCGTCCCAGGTCAGGTGGGCCTGGTCCTTCTCGACGTTGCGCCAGGACACCATGAACACGCGGTGTCCCTGCTCCAGCGCGAAGCGAACGAGCGAGTTCTCCGGCTGAAGGTCGAGGATGTAGTACTTGTTGATGCAGGGCGGGATCATGACGAGCGGCTGTTTGAACTCCGTAGCCGCGAGCGGCCTGTACTGAATGAGCTGCATCAGCTCGTTCTGAAACACCACGGCGCCTTCGGTGGCGGCGATGTTTCGCCCGAGCTCGAACTTCGATTCGTCGGTAGTCGAGATGCGTCCCTTGTGCACGTCCTCGATGAGCTGGCGCACGCCGCGGGTCAGACTCTCACCCTTGGTTTCGAGCGCGAGCTTCAGCGCTTCCGGATTGGTCGCCGCGAAATTCGCGGGACTCATCGCGTCGGCGAGCTGGCGCGCTAGGAAACGCAGGCGTTCCTTCGCACGGGGCTCGGCGTCGAGCGCCTCGACCCAGTCGGCGACGAACCGCGAATTGATCAGATAGCTGCGGCGCAGGTAGTCGAACCACGGGTCGCGCCGCCACTCGGCCGAGGCGAAGCGCCGGTCGTCGCGATCGGCGGCCCCGACCGCCGCGTCCGCCTCGACGCCCGGCTGGCGCGCGAGTGTCGTGCGCCACAGCACGGCATGCTCGTTCAAGAAGCGCGCCTGCAGCGCCGCGACCTTGCCCGCGTCCGCACCCGTCGAGTGGGCGCCCGAGGGCTGAGTCGGCACGGAGCCGAGGAAATGGTCGAGGAACGCCTGGGCGGCGGCTGAGAACTGTTCAGCTGGGGTCGGGGTGGGAACCGCCATGGAACTCCCGCTCAAGGCACTGAAATAATTGGGAAGGCGGCCGAATATTGCGCCGCACCATCGGCGAAGTCAAGGTAGGACGACCCGACTCGGCGGTACATCTATAATTGCTTGATTTAATGTGTCTTCCAGCTTGCTGCAGCGCGCGACTCATCGCCGCTCCAAGCCCTGGCGTTGGTGCATGCCTACTTTCCCCGGATTTGGCTTGAGACCAGCAACCCCCGCCCGTGGCACGAAGGCACTGCGGGCTCAGCGCGTGCCCGATCGGCTCTTCGACCGCTTCGCTTCCGCTCCCGTGATGATCTTGTCGGCGTAGTCGCGCCACGAGGGGTGCGCGGCCAGCTTGCGGAACAGCCCGCTCCGGGCGAGCGCTGCGACCCAAGCCTGCTTTTCCGAGGTCGCGGCCGACATGGTGGGATCGAATCCGGCTTCGCGCACCGTGGCAGCCGCCTCGCGCATTTCCTCGGCGCGACGCGCGCCGTGATCGGCGACGCGACCGAACAGATACGTGCCCTGCTCTTCCCAGTCGATCTCCGGGTAAGTCTCGGCGAGCGACGCCAGCACTTGCTGCTCGACTCCGTAGCGGCGTGCGGTGGTGTAGCTCTCGACCACGATCGCCTCCAGTCCCTTGATGAAGATGCTGCGGCACATCTTGATCGCCGAGGCCACACCGATTCTCTCAGCCACCGCGGTCATGTCGAAGCCCAGCGGCTTGAGTCTTTCGGCCAGCTCGGCGGCGCGCGCACCGCCGAGCAACATCGGCACGGCGACCCCGTAAGACGGAACCGAGGCCATCACGCCCGCTTCCACATAGTGAGCGCCCGCGCCGTCGATGAGCCTCGCCGCCTTCGCCTTGGTGGCGGGCGAGGCGGAATTCAGGTCGAGGAAGAAAGTGTGAGGGCGTATGGCCGGGGCCGCTTCACCCGCCACTTCGAGCGCATTGGCCGCGGTCACCGCAGATATGACGATATCGGCGCGCTCGAGAAGTCCGCCAAGCGAGCCGCATGCTTCGGCGCGATCTTCGCGCGCTCGCGCCTTCAGTGCGGGACCCTGCGAGGCATCGCGAAACAGAATGTCCCAGGCGCCGAGCCATTCGAGCCCTTTTTCCCGCAAGGCGCGGGAAAGGATCTTTCCGACCTCGCCGTATCCCACCAAGCCGATCTTCAAGTTCAGGCCCACAGGCTATCGCTCCCTGCCGGAAACACGCTCGCCGCCCGAGCACTTTGGCAATCTAGCACGCAGCGCTTGACGCGCGAAAGAGTTTGGGATATATTTCCCAAATCATGCAAAGAAAAGTGGCCCCGAAATCCCGCGTCGGCCAGGCACTGGTCGCCGCCGTCGAGCGAGCCTTGCGCCCGCTATTCCGCATTCTACTCCGCAACCACATGTCTTTTAAGGCGTTTCTTGACATCGCCAAGCACACCTATGTTGAGCTCGCGGCAAGCGAGTTCGGTATCCCCGGGAAGAAACAGTCGGTTTCGCGCGTCGCCCTGCTTTCCGGCCTTACACGCAAGGAAGTACAG
>JBGQKK010000205.1:0-5684 GCA_041499545.1 Gammaproteobacteria bacterium
ATCAAGGCCGGTTTCCAGCAGCGCGGGGTCCGCTACAACGGCAGCACCTCGTTCGACCGCACTAACTATTTCGGGACCTTTCCGGCGAACGCCAAGACCCTCGACTACGTGCTCGAGGCGGAGGCCGACCGCATGGTCCACGCCTCCATCGCGCGCAAGGACCTCGACGCCGAGATGACCGTGGTGCGCAACGAATTCGAGTCGGGGGAGAACAACGCCTCCGGGGTTCTGCGCGAGCGCGTCGCCGCGAACGCCTTCGTCTGGCACAACTACGGCCACGCCGTCATCGGCTCGCGCTCGGACATCGAAAACGTGCCGATCGAGCGGCTGCGGGCCTTCTACCGCAACTACTACCAGCCCGACAACGCGGTGCTGCTCATCTCGGGAAAATTCGACGAGGGCGTCGCGCTCGGGCTCGCCCGGAAGCGCTTCGGCGGGATACCGAAGCCCCGGCGCGAGCTTCGCGGCACCTACACCGTCGAGCCCACCCAGGACGGCGAGCGCACGGTGACGCTACGCCGCGCGGGCGACGTGCAGATCGTCTCCGCCCTGTACCACATGCCCCCGGGAACGCACCCGGACTACGCCGCGGTGGACATCCTCGTCGCGCTGCTCAATCACGTCCCCTCGGGGCGGCTGCACAAGACGCTGGTGGAGTCGGGCGTGGCAAGCTCGGCCTTCGGCACCGAGCGCCAGCTGCACGAGGCCGGCTACGCCTACTTCGGCGCCAACCTGAGGCGGGACGCCTCGATCGAGGCCGCGCGCGACGCGCTGCTCGGGGTCCTCGAAGGTTTCGCGGCCAAGCCCGCGGCCGAGGACGAGGTCGAGCGCGCGCGCACGCGGCTTCTCAACGATATCGAGCTTACGCTGGCGGATTCGCGCGAGCTGACCATGGCGCTCTCCGAGTACGCCGGCGTCGGCGACTGGCGCGTGCTCTTCCTGCACCGCGACCGGCTGAGGAAGACCACCGCCGCAGACGTGCAGGCCGTCGCCCTGCGCTACCTCAAGCCGGCCAACCGCACGCTCGGGATGTTCCTCCCGACGCAGTCTCCCGACCGCGCCGAGATTCCCGCGGTGCCCGACCTGGCCGCCGTGCTCAAGGACTACCGCGGATCCGCCGCGGTGGCGCAGGGCGAGGATTTCAACCCGACGCCCGCCAACATCGAGGCGCGCCTGATCCGCAAGACGCTCCCCGGCGGCATGAAGCTCGCGCTGCTTCCCAAGAAGACGCGCGGCGGCACCGTGGTGGCGCAGCTCGCGCTGCGGTGGGGCGACGAGCAAAGCAAGATGGAGCGCGCCGCGGCCTGCGGCGTCACGAGCGGAATGCTGCTGCGCGGCACGCACAAGAACTCGCGCGAGCAGCTGCGCAACCGGTTCGACCGGCTCAAGTCGAGCGTCACGGTCGACGGCGACGGAGGCTCCGTGGAAACGGTCCGCGAAAGCCTTCCGGAGACTCTGCGCCTGATGGCCGAGGTGCTGCGCCAGCCGACCTTCCCGAACGAGGAGTTCGAGCAGCTGCGCCGCGCGACGCTCACCGGCGTCGATACGCAAAGGAGCGATCCCAGCGCGCTCGCCGGGCTCGCGCTCACGCGCCACCTCAACCCCTATCCGCCCGAGCACTGGCTCTACACGACCTCGCTCGAGGAGCGCAGCGCCCGCATCAAAGGGCTCTCCCTGGACGAGGTCAAGCGCTGCTACGCGGATTTCTACGGGGCATCGGACAGCGAGCTCTCGGTCGTGGGCGACTTCGATCCCGAGCAGGTCGAGCGGCTCGCGCAGGAGCTGTTCGGAGACTGGAAGAGCCCGCGCCCCTACGCCCGAATCCCGCTGCAGGTCGCCGAGGTCGCGCCGGCGAACGACGTGATCGAGACGCCCGACAAGGCGAACGCGGTGCTGCGCGCGGGGATGCTGCTCAAGCTGCGCGACGACGACCCCGACTACCCCGCCCTGCTTCTGGGCAACTACATTCTGGGCGGCTCCTCGGATTCCCGCCTGGTGCGGCGCGTCCGCGAGAAAGAGGGCCTGTCCTACAGCGTCGGCTCCTTCCTGTCCGCCGACAGCTTCTCCCGGCGCGGCGCCTTCGGCGCCTTCGCCATCTACGCTCCGCAAAACCGCCAGCGCGTCGAAGCCGCCGTGAACGACGAGATCCGCAAGGCGCTCGCCGAAGGCTTCACCGCGGAAGAGCTCGAGGCGGGCAAGAAGGGCTTCCTGCAGGCGCGGGCCCTCGCCCGATCGAACGACGCGACCGTCGCGGCTCGCCTCCTGTCCTACCTGGTCCTGGGGCGAACCTTCGCCTGGGACGAGGATCTCGAGAGGCGGGTGGCCGCGCTCAACGCCCAGGGGGTGCTCGAGGCCATGCGGCGGCACATCGATCCGGCCAGGCTCTCGATCGTCAAAGCGGGAGACTTCGCCAACGTCGCGGCAGCCGCGCCCGCGGCGGTCGGACGAGCTGAGCGCGCGAACTGAGCGCGCGGCTCAGCGCAGCTCCTCGTAGCGGATCTGCAGGACCTCGAGGCGCTCCTCCCCGGCGGGCGTGTTGAGCGTCACCGCGTCGCCCTCGCGCGCTTTCAGCAGGGCGCGGGCGACGGGCGACACCCAGGACACGCGCCCGTGCGCCGGATCGACCTCGTCGGTACCGACGATGCTCACGGTGTGCTCCTTGCCCGAGGCGTCGCCGTAGGTCACGGTCGCTCCGAAGAAGACGCGCTCCTGGTCCTGGTCGCGCGGATCGACCACCTCGGCGGCCTCCAGCCGCTTCATCAGAAAGCGTATGCGCCGCTCGATCTCGCGCAGGCGCTTCTTCCCGTAGAGGTAGTCCGCGTTCTCCGAGCGGTCGCCGTTGGCGGCGGCCCAGGCGACCGTCTTCACCAGCTCCGGACGCTCGGTCTCGACCAGCGCTTTCAGCTCCGACTTCAGGCGCGCGTGGCCGGCGGGCGTGATGTAGTTCTTCGTCCCGCCGGGCATCCGCGGCTCGAGCTCGAGTTCCTCCTCGGGCGCGTCGTTCTCACGGGTAAATGCCTTGCTCATCGCCTGGGTCTTCGCGGCAGTCCTCGGGGCTCAACTATAATAGCGCGGCAGCAGCCCGTGTCAGGGAGAATCCATGAAGTGGAAAGCCAAGCGGGTACGGGAGATCGCGCTGGTGGTGCTGGTCGCGTTCACCGCGACCCTCGCCAACCTGCCCGAGGACCTGATCGAGCGCGTCGACATCAACCGGGACCTCCTGCTCGGCTCGCTCGCGCTCACGGTTTTCATCGCGCTGTTCCTCTACCTCAAATTCCAGTTCTTCTTCCTGGTCGTGCTCCTCGCGGTGGCGGCGAACATGCCCGGCGAGGTCGCCGAGAGCCTGGGCATCTCCACCACGCCCCTGATCATCGCGATGGCGACCATGGTCGGCTTCTCCCTCATCAACTACGTCGTGGACCTGCTGCCGACGGGCCTGGAGAAGAGGGCCAAGGAGCACAGTGCCGAAGGCATCAAGGTGCTGTTCTACGCCATCGAAAAGGGCAACCTCGTCTACGCACAGAAGATCCTGTCGCAGAACATCGACCCCAATCTGGTCGCCGAAAACGGCTACACCCCGCTCATGTACGCGGCGGCGCGCGGCGACACCAAGATGGTCGATTTGCTGCTGAGGAACGGCGCCAACGTCAACCTGGTCAGCAAGGACGGCGACACCGCGATCGAGCTGGCCCTGCGTATCGGCGCCCAGGAGTGCGCCGAGATCCTGAAGAAAGCGCGCAGCGAGCAACTCGCGCGGCATCAGGCGGTACACCCGAGGCCGGCCCCCCAGGAATGACCCGTCGGCCCCGTCCGGGCCTCCGGCGGAGGGACGACAGGTAACAAAATGTGTCGGCAGGGCACGGCGCGGAACTTCGGTCGGCAGCCACTGCCCAATCCGCGTATCGAAATTCTTCTCAGGAGGATCGGCATGTCAGGGAAAGCATTTGCGCTGCTGTTGGCGGCGTTTACCGCGGCGGCGACCTTGGGATGCGAAGGCGACAGGTTCTCACCCATCTCCTCGTCCCATGCCCAGGCGGCTCCGGCCCAAGCGCCCACGACGGCGCCCGTCCGCGGGCTTCCGGACTTCAGCGCCCTGGTCGAGCAATACGGCCCGGCGGTCGTGAACATCAGCACCACCGCGCGGGTGCGCACCCAGGCGCAGCAATTCCAGATTCCCGGCGAGCCCGGGGACCCGTTCTACGACTTTTTCCGCCGCTTCCAGATTCCCGAGCCCCAGGGCGACTCGATACGCAAGGGCGTCGGCTCGGGCTTCATCGTGAGCGCGGACGGCTACATCCTCACCAACGCGCACGTCGTCGACGACGCCGCCGAGGTCACGGTAAAGCTCACCGACAACCGCGAGTTCAACGCGAAGGTGATCGGCGCCGACCGCCGCACCGACGTGGCGCTCGTGAAGATCGACGCCAAGAACCTGCCGGTCGTGCGCATCGGCGAAGCCGCGAAATCCAGGGTAGGCGAGTGGGTTGCCGCGATCGGCTCGCCTTTCGGCCTGGAGAACAGCGTCACCGCGGGCATCATCTCCGCCAAATCGCGCTCGCTGCCCGACGAGAACTACGTGCCCTTCATCCAGACCGACGTCGCCATCAATCCCGGCAATTCCGGCGGACCGCTGTTCAACATGTCGGGCGAGGTGATCGGCATCAATTCCCAGATCTACAGCCGGACCGGCGGTTACATGGGCTTGTCGTTCGCCGTTCCCATCGAAGTGGCGATGAAGGTCAAGACCGACCTGCAGAAGTACGGCAAGGTCACCCGCGGACGCCTGGGCGTCACCATCCAGGGCGTGAGCCAGGAACTGGCCGAGTCCTTCGGGCTGAAGAAGCCGCAGGGCGCTCTGGTCGCAGCCGTCGAACCGAAGAGCCCCGCCGACAAGGCCGGGATCAAGACCGGCGACATCATCCTCGCGGTCGATGGCCGCGCGATCGAGAACTCGATCGACCTGCCCCGGGTCATCGGCGAGTCGCGGCCCGGCACGCAGGTGAAGCTCAAGATCTGGCGCCAGGGCGACACCAAAGAGCTCGCCGCCTCCCTGGGCGAGGCGCCCGCCGAGAAGCTGGCGAAAGCCGACGCTCCCGCCCAGGCGAAGCCGGGCAAGCTCGGGCTGGCCGTGCGCCCGCTCACCGAGGAAGAGCGCAAGCAGATCGAGTCCGAAGGCGGTCTCCTCGTGGAGCAGGCCGAAGGTCCCGCGGCGCGCGCGGGCGTGCAGGTCGGCGACGTCATTCTCGCTTTCAACAACCAGCCGCTGAAGAGCGTCGACCAGCTGCGCCGCCTCGTCGACCGCTCGCGCGGCAGCGTCGCGCTCCTCATCCAGCGCGAAGGCAACAAGATCTACGTTCCCATTAGACTCAGCTGAGAGACTGAGCTGACCCGGCACCGCGTTCCACGAAAAACCGCACCCGAGGGTGCGGTTTTTTTTCGCTCTCGGAGGTCGCTCGCCTGCTGTTAGAATCGGCCGGACCCCGAGGAGACCGCCATGGCCGCACCCCGATCCCTGCAGTTCGACACGCTCAGCCTGCACGCGGGCCAGCGGCCCGACCCGGTCACCGGCGCGCGCGCAACGCCGATCTATTTCACCACCTCCTTCGTCTTTCGCGACGCCGACCACGCCGCAGCGCTGTTCAACATGGAGCGCGGGGGGCACGTCTACTCGCGCATCTCCAATC
>JBGQKK010000206.1:0-5643 GCA_041499545.1 Gammaproteobacteria bacterium
CTTTGGAAGGCGACGCGGAGAAGGCCGGCAGGCTGCCGGCGAGAACTTGATATTGCTGCTACAACTTAGTGATTTTATTGAATTGGTCGGGGCGGCGAGATTCGAACTCGCGACCACCTGCACCCCATGCAGGTACGCTACCAGGCTGCGCTACGCCCCGAAGCGGCGAAGTATATCAGCGCGCCGAGCCGGACGCCTTCTCGGCCAGCAGTTCGATGACGCTCTTCAGCTCCTGCTTCAGGACAGAGAGATTGACACCGCGGGCATCGGGAGTACGGGAGGAAGGTGTCGATGACATGGTGCGGGCAGGCGCGGCGCTCAGGCTTTCGTCGAGGCGGTTGCGCGCGCCGCTGATTGTGAATCCCTGCTCGTAGAGCAGCTCGCGGATGCGGCGAATCAGCAACACCTCGTGGTGCTGGTAGTAGCGGCGGTTGCCGCGGCGCTTGACCGGCCGGAGCTGGGTAAATTCCTGCTCCCAATAGCGCAGCACGTGCGGCTTGACCCCGCAGAGCTCGCTCACTTCCCCGATGGTGAAGTAGCGCTTTGCCGGAATCGGAGGCAGGCTATCCTTGGTCGCCTTGCTTTCCATGCGTTTGCTCGACCAGGGCCTTGAGTTTCTGGCTGGCGTGGAAAGTGACCACTCGCCGAGCCGTGATCGGAATTTCCTCGCCCGTCTTGGGATTGCGACCGGGCCGCTGCGGCTTGTCGCGAAGCTGGAAGTTGCCGAACCCGGACAGCTTGACGCTCTCGCCGCTCTCCAGAGCCAAGCGGATCTCTTCGAAGAACGTTTCCACCATGTCCTTCGCCTCGCGCTTGTTGAGGCCGACCTTCTCGAAAAGCATGTCCGCCAGCTCGGCTTTAGTCAGCGTCATTTCTGCTCCCTTGGAGGGCACAATCGCTCTCCACTTCATTACTTAAGTACGTAATTTAGCACCGAATTTCGCGGCGAGAAGCTCAGTTAGTTGCGCCATTGCGGCGTCCGCTTCCGCATCGGTCAACGTCCTTGCAGTATCTTGCATAACTACCCGAAACGCAAGGCTTTTTTTACCGCTTTCTACACCCTTACCCCGGTAATAGTCAAACAAGCGGATTTCCTGGACCACCGCCGGCCTGTTGCGCTCCATTTCCTCGAGGATTTGGGCGGCCGGCAGGCCCTCGTCGAACTCCATGGAGCGATCCCGGACCACAGGGGGGAATTTCGATACCTCGCGGTAGCGCGGCAGGTCGAGCCGCCCGAGCGCCTCCAGGTCGAGCTCGAACAGGGCGGCCGGGAGCGGCAGGGCGTACTTCTGCTGCCAGCGAGGGTGCAGCTCGCCCACCCATCCGATAGCGGCCCCGTCGAGCATCACGCGCGCCGCGCGGCCCGGGTGCAGGGCCGGGTGAGGCGCCGATTCGTAGCGTGCAGCGCGAGGCGCGAGCAGCGCCTCGACGTCCGCCTTGACGTCGTAGAAGTCCACGTTGCGCGCAGGGCTGCCCCATTGCTCTTCCAGCGCGGGGCCGTAGGCGATCGCAGCGACTCGCAGGGGTTGGCGCACCCCGGCCACCTCCAGCTCGCCCTCTTTCACCGACGGGTCGCGCAGGAACACGCGCCCGAGCTCGAATACGCGGATGCGTGGGAGCTTGCGCCCGAGGTTATAGCCGACGTTCGCCACGAGACTCCCGATCAGGGTGCTGCGCATCACCGCCAGATGGCTCGCGATCGGGTTGAGGACGCGGATCGGGTTCGCCTCTCCCGCGAAATCGGCCTCCCACTGCGGATCGACGAAGCCGAAATTGATCGCCTCCTGGTAGTCGGCGTCGGCGAGCCGCTGCCGCAAGGCGTGCGGCGAGCGCCGCGCTTCGCCTTGCGCGCGCATGGCGATCGGCGCGCGCGGCGGGCGCGCCGGAATGCGCTCGAAGCCGTGCACGCGCGCCACTTCCTCGATGAGGTCTTCCTCGATCTCGATGTCGAAGCGGAACGAGGGCGGGGTGACGACGAACGTCCCGTTTCCCGCGCCTTCGCGCGAATGCGCGAGACCCAGCCGGCCGAAGATGTCGGCGATCTCGGCCTCGGGCACGGGCACCCCGATGATCTTGTGCGCGCGCGCCACGCGCATGCGTACCGGCCGCCGCTCGGGCAGCTTCGCCACAGTGTCCATCGTGGGACCGGGCTCGCCGCCGCAGATATCCGTGATGATCCGCGTCGCGCGCTCGATGCCGGCGACGTTGTTGTCGAAGTCGACACCGCGCTCGAAGCGATGCGACGCGTCGCTGGTGAAGTTGTAACGGCGCGCGCGGCCCGCGACCGCCTCGGGGTAGAAGAACGCCGACTCGAGGAAGATGTTCCGCGTCGCGAGCTCGGCCTTGGTCGAGTCGCCGCCCATGACCCCGGCGAGGCCTATCGGACCGGAGCCATCGGTGATGCAGAGCACGGTCTCGTCCACGTCCACCGTCATGTCGTTGAGCAGTTTCACCCGCTCGCCTTTGCGTCCAAAGCGCACGTCGATGCCGCCCGCGAGCTTATCGAGGTCATAGACGTGCAGCGGACGCCCCAGCTCGAGCATCACGTAGTTGGTGACGTCCACGAGCGCGGAGATCGGACGCTGGCCGGCGCGCTCCAGGCGCTCTTTCACCCACGCGGGGGTGGAAGCGGCGGCGTTGACGTTGCGGATCACCCTCCCTGTAAACCGGCCGCAGCCGCGCGGGTCGCTGATCTTCACCGGGAATTTCGCGTCGCTCGCCGCGGGCACCGGTCGGATCTCGAGCGCGTGGATCTTCGCCCGCGTCAAGGCCGACACTTCGCGCGCCACGCCGAGGACCGACAGGCAATCGGCACGGTTGGGCGTGAGCTTGAGCGTGAAGATGCGGTCGTCGAGCGCGAGCAGCTCGCGCACGTCGCGGCCGAGCGGCGCGTCGGCCGGAAGTGCGAGCAGCCCGCTGTGGTCGTCCGACAGGCCCAACTCGCGTGCCGAGCACAGCATGCCGCGACTCTCGACTCCGCGCATCGAAGCCGCCTTGATTTCCAGTCCCCCGGGCAGCCTGGCCCCGACAAGTGCTACGGGCGCCCTCATCCCTGCCGCCACGTTGGGCGCGCCGCATACGATCGGAAGAGGTGCGCCCGTTCCAGCGTCCACGCTGCAAAGCGTCAGCCGGTCAGCGTTGGGATGTTTTTGCACAGAGAGCACCTGCCCGACGACCACGCCGGAGAACGGCGGGGCCACCGGGCTGCAAGTCTCGACCTCGACGCCGGACATGGTGAGCAGGCGCGCAAGCTCGTCCGAGTCGAGGGGCGGGTCGACGAAGCTGCGCAGCCAGCGCTCGGAAAACTGCATCGCTCAGGCGAACTGCCGCAGAAAGCGCAGGTCGTTCTCGAAGAACAGCCGCAAGTCGTCGACGCCGTAGCGCAGCATGGTGAGGCGCTCCAGCCCCGAGCCGAATGCGAAGCCGATGTAGCGCTCCGGATCGAGGCCGTAGTTGCGCACCACGTTCGGGTGCACCTGTCCGGCGCCGGAAATCTCCAGCCATTTGCCCTGGCTCGGCCCCGAGCCGAACATCATGTCGATCTCGGCGGAGGGCTCTGTGAAGGGAAAGAAGGACGGGCGGAAGCGCACCTGCAGGTCCTCGGTCTCGAAGAAGCGGCGCAGGAAATCGATATAGACGCTCTTCAAATCGGCGAAGCTCACGTCTTCGTCGATCCACAGGCCCTCGACCTGGTGGAACATCGGCGAATGCGTGGCGTCGGAATCCACGCGGTAGGCGCGGCCCGGGGCAATCACCTTGATCGGAGGCTTGTGCGTGCGCGCGTAGCGCACCTGGATCGGGCTCGTATGGGTGCGCAGGAGCAGGCCGCCCTCGACGTAGAACGTGTCGTGCATGGACCGCGCCGGATGGTTCTCCGGCTGGTTGAGAGCGGTGAAGTTGTACCAATCGGTCTCGATCTCCGGCCCGTCGGCGACGTCGAACCCGATCGAGCCGAAAATCGCCTCGATGCGCTGCCCAGTGCGGACCACCGGGTGGATGCCGCCCGCGCCCCTGCCCCGGCCGGGAAGCGTGACGTCGAGCGCTTCTTCGGCAAGCCGGGCGTCGAGCTGCGCGGCTTCCAGCGCTTGCCGCCGTGCGGTCAGGGCCGCCTCGATACGATCCTTGGCCGAGTTGATGCGCGCCCCTGCCTCGCGCCGCTCGTCCGGAGAGAGCGTCTTCAGCTCCTTCATCGCCTCGGGGATCGCTCCGGACTTGCCGAGATAGCGTGCCTTGACCCTCTCGAGCTCCGCCGCGTCGCTGACGCTGTCGAATCGGGCGATCGCTTCGGAGACGAGTTTATCGAGGTCGGTCATTGGCCCGTTGCCCCGGGGAGGTGCACGCCTTGCGCCTCCCCTCCCGGCAGGGAGGGAAATCAAGCGGGTGCTACGCGGCGAGCTTGGCCTTGACTTGACCCGCGAGTTGCGCGAAAGCGGTCTTGTCCGCCACCGCCAGATCGGCGAGTACTTTGCGATCGATTTCGATGGAAGCTTTCTTCAGTCCGTGCATGAACGCCGAGTAGGTCATGCCGTGCTCGCGCACGGCGGCGTTGATGCGCGCGATCCACAGGCCCCGGAACTGGCGCTTGCGCTGCTTGCGGTCGCGATAGGCGTACTGTCCCGCCTTCATCACCGCTTCTTTGGCGATGTTGAAGACATTGCCGCGGCGGCCGCGGAAGCCCTTGGCCTGGCGGATGACTTTCTTGTGCTTGGCGTGTGCGGTTACGCCGCGTTTGACTCTTGGCATGGCGGCTCCCCTTTAAGCGTAAGGAAGCATCGCGCGCACGCGCTGCTTGTCCGTGGAATGCACACCGGCCGTGCCGCGCAAATGGCGCTTGTTCTTCGTAGTCTTCTTGGTGAGGATGTGGCGCTTGAACGCCTGCGAGCGCTTGATGCTGCCGCCGGAGCGGGTCTTGAAGCGCTTTGCGGCGCTGCGCTTGGTTTTCATCTTGGGCATTGCGTAACTCCTGTTTTGGCATGGCGACGGGTGGCCCCTGCGGAGCACTTTGCAAACCTCGGCACCACTTCTTCTGAACCGCTCACCTTTACGGGGAGGCGACCGGCTTAGGTTCCTTCGGTTCCTTCTTCGCTTCCTTCTTGACCGGTTTCTTCACTTCCTTCTTGCCCTTCTTCGGCGCCAGCACCATGATCAGCTGACGCCCTTCCATCTTGGGGAACTGCTCCACAACGGCGTACGGATCGAGATCCTGCTTGACCCGCTCGATCAGGCGCACGCCGAATTCCTGGTGCGCCATCTCGCGGCCTCGATAGCGCAGCGTGACCTTCGCCTTGTCGCCCTCCTCGAGGAACTTGATCAGGTTGCGCAGCTTGATCTTGTAATCACCCTCGTCAGTTCCGGGACGGAATTTTACTTCCTTGACGTGGATCTGCTTCTGCTTGAGCTTGGCTTCGTGGGCCTTCTTCGCCTCGCGGTACTTGAACTTTCCGTAATCCATCAGCTTGCAAACCGGCGGCTTGGCGAGCGGCGCGATTTCCACCAGATCCACCTCGGCTTCCTCGGCCATCTTGAGTGCCTGAGCGATCGGTACGATGCCGACCTGCTCCCCGTTGGCTCCGATCAGACGCACCTCGGGGGCGTTGATCTCGATGTTGATACGCTGCGTTCTTTCCGTGGCGATGTTCGATC
>JBGQKK010000207.1:0-5637 GCA_041499545.1 Gammaproteobacteria bacterium
CTCCTGGATCGGCAGGTTGACGAGCGCGGCGAAGACGCCGAGTGCGATCGAGATCAGCCACACCACCCGGTACGACCCGGTGTGGTCGAAGAGATAGCCGCCGAGCCATACGCCGATGAAGCTGCCGAGCTGGTGGCTCATGAACACGAAGCCCGACAGCGTCGACATGTAGACGACGCCGAAGATGCCGCCGATCACGCCGTTGGTGAGCGGCACCGTGGACAGCCACAGCAGGCCGATCGCCGCCGAGAACAGGTACACCGAGCCCTCGCTCACCGGCGAGAAGACGAACAGCGCGATGACGATCGAGCGCATGAAGTAGATCGAGGAGAGCAGGTATTTCTTGGTGTACTTGGCGCCGAGCGCTCCCGAGGCGAAGGAGCCCGCGATGTTGAACAGCCCGACGAGCGCGAGCGCCATCATGCCGACGTTCGCCGAGAGCCCACGGTCCACCAGGTACGCGGGAAAGTGCACGGTGATGAACGCCAGCTGAAAGCCGCACACGAAGTAGCCCGCCGTGAGCAGCAGGAAGCTGCCGTGACTGAAGGCTTCGCGCACCGCCTCGCCGACGCTCTGCGCGGGCGCCCCGCCCGCGCCCTCGCGCTTTTCCACCAGCGCCGAGGCGAGCGGCGCGATCAGCGCCGCGCTCACCGAGAGGACGAGCAGCGTGTCGAACCAGCCGAAATGCGAAATCAGCGTTCCGGTGTAGGGCAGCATCGCGAACTGGCCGAACGAGCCCGCCGCGCTGCAGATCCCCAAGGCCATGCTGCGGCGCTCGGGCGGAAAGATCCGGCTCACCACCCCGAAGACGATGCTGAAGGTGGTGCAGCCCTGAGCGAGGCCGACGAACAGGCCGGTCGCGAGCGAGAACTGCCAGCCCGTGTTGGAGAGCGCCATGAGTATCAGACCGATGGCGTAGAGCACCGCGCCGGTGAGGAGCACGCGGCCGGCGCCCTTGCGGTCGGCGATCATGCCGAAGAAAGGCTGCGACGCGCCCCAGATCAGGTTTTGCAGCGCCAGCGCAAAGGCGAAGGTCTCGCGGCTCCAGCCGTGATCGAGGGTCATCGGCTGCAGGAACAGCCCGAACCCCTGCCGCGTGCCCATCGCCAGGGTGAGAATCATGCCGCCGCAGAGGAGCACGACTGTGGGTGTGCGCCAGTTTTTCATCTTCGTATTCGCCAGGGTTCGCCGACCGAGACGGCATCATAACGCATGCCGCGCCGGCGGCTGCGCTTCAGACCAGCTTCTGCGGTCCGCCGATCACGAGCCCCTGGGCGAAATCCACCTCGAGCAGGCGCAGATAGTCGAGCACGTCGTGGCTTTCGACGAATTCGGCGATGGTCTTGATGCCCATGGCGTGGCACTTCTGGTTGATCGACTCGGCCCGCTCGGACGCGGCGAGCGCGCGGCCGATGTTCTTGACGATGCCGTAGCTGAGCTTGACGAAATCGGGCTTCAGGACCTTGAGGAAGTTGAACGAGCCTTCCGTGCCGTCGAAGCCGGCGAAAGTGAAGCGGCAGCCCAGGGGCCTCAACTGCGAAAGGAGGAGCTTGATATCGTCGCTGTGCACCAGCGCGGTGTCCCAGCCGACTTCGAAAGTGAAACTTCCCTCGGGCAGCTTGGAGCCCTGGATGTTCCTGGCGACGAACTCGGCGAATTTCGGCTCGCGCAGCGTGTCCTCCGAGAGATTGACGCCGTTGGTCGGCGCCGGCCAGCCGGGGTTCTTGGCGCGGGATTCCTGGACCCAGGCCGCAAGCCGGCTCACCACCCAGCGGTCCACGTAGGGCAGCAGCCGGTACTCCTGGAGCATCGGAAAGAAGGTCCCGGGGGGCAGGAGCTTTTCCTCTTCCTCCTTGAAACGGACCAGGACTTCCTGGAACGGCCGCCCGCCGGAAGACTCGTTGAGAGAAAGGATCCTCTGCGCGTAGAGCACGAAACCGCCCGTTTTCAGCGCCGCGACCAGCTTGTCGGCGATATTCTTCTGTATTGCGGTTTCGTCTTCCATCTGTACGGCCATTACGCGTCCTCGGAGCCCCTATGCCCTTGGCGACGCAAGAATCGTTCCCGATCAACTATACATTCCCCGCCAGATCTCGGGCGTGAAGATTCCCGACGGTTGTAGGGCTTTCCTTACAGCGGGCCTCGGTCGCCAATTTTCTCCGGAGTCGCCGAATGTGCCGCATCGAGACGCGCCAGTCAAACGCGCCCGTCTCATCCGGCAGGGGTACGCTAGAATCGCCCGCGACCGGCAAGAGGAAGAAATTCCCCGCCGAAGGCGGCGGTGGATCTCGGCTCGGGCCTAAAACGATGAAATCGACCGTGATCAAGTTCCTGCTGACCTCCCGGGGCGACCCCCGGCAGTCGGTGCGCCTGCGGCGCTTCCTGCTCGCTTCGGCGGCTTACGCCGTCTGCGTGCCGCTGCTCGCGCTCGCCTACGGGTTCAACCTGGTCGCGAAGGGTCCCGCGCTCGTGATCACGGCGCTCATGGCCGCGGTCAACCTGGGGCTATACCTCGCGTTTCGCACCGGCCTGAACCTGAGATTCGGCGACCCGAGCCTCACCCGCGCCCAGGTGTTCCTCGCCAACGCCGTCCTGATGTTCGCCGTCTACAGCTTCGATCAGGGGCGCGCCATGGTGCTCAACCTCGCCCTGGTGATTCTGACCTTCGGGGTGTTCCGCTTCACCACGCGCGAGTTCGTGAGGACGGCGCTGCTGATCCTCGCCGGCTACGCCGTGGTGATCAACGCGCTCATGTATTTCAAGCCGGAAACGGTCAACGTCTATCACGAGTGGTTCCAGTGGGCGGGACTCGCCGGCCTGCTGCCGCTGTTCGCGATGATCGGCGGCAGGATCAGCCGCCTGCGCGAGCGCCTGCGCTCGAGCAACGAGGAGCTGCGCTCGGCGCTCGGCGCGGTGCGCCAGATGGCCACGCACGACCATCTCACCGGCCTGCCCAACCGGGTGCTGTTCAACGAAGAGCTGCAGCGCGCTCTCGCCAGGGCGGAACGCCACACCAGGCCGGTGACCCTGTTCTTCATGGATCTCGACCGCTTCAAGAACATCAACGATACCCTCGGCCACCAATTCGGCGACCGCGTCCTCCAGGAGGCGGCGAAGCGCCTTGCCGCCTGCGTGCGCGAAGGCGACATCATCGCGCGGCTGGGCGGCGACGAGTTCGTGCTGCTGGTGGAGGAGTTGGGCGACCCGGCGGCGCTGTCGGAAATCGCCCGCAAGCTGCTCGCGGCGGTCGCCGATATGGGCCGGATCGACGGGCAGGAACTCAGCATTTCGCTCAGCATAGGAATCTGCGCCTTTCCCGCGGACAGCCGCGACGCGAAAGGGCTGCTCGCGGGGGCCGACATCGCCATGTACCGCGCCAAGGAGCAGGGCCGGAGCGGCTTCTGCTTCTACTCCGCCGAGCTGCAATCGCACACGCCGGAGAAGCTCGCTCTCGAAGCCGGCTTGCGGCACGGCTTGGAGCGCGGCGAGTTTCGCGTGCATTACCAGCCCAAGTTGGACATGGCGAGCGGCGCGATCACAGGCGTGGAAGCGCTGCTCCGCTGGCAGCATCCCCAGATGGGATTGCTCCTCCCCGAGAAATTCATCCACCTCGCCGAAGAAACCGGAGCGATCGTCCCGATCGGCCTGTGGACGCTGCGCGAGGTGTGCATGCGCTCGAAAGCCTGGCGCGAGTCGGGCCTGCCGCGGTTGCCGATCGCGGTCAATCTCTCGGCCATCCAGTTCCGCCAGGAGCAGCTCGTTCCCCAGCTCGCCGAGATCCTAAAATCGACCGGGGTCGACGCGGATATTCTCGAGCTCGAGATCACCGAGAGCATGGTGATGCAGGATCCCGAGCGGGCGGTCGAGCTGATGAACAAGCTGCGCGCGATGGGCGTGCGCCTTACCATTGACGACTTCGGCACCGGCCATTCGTCGCTCGGCTACCTCAAGCGCTTTCCCATCACCAGCCTCAAAGTGGACCGGATCTTCGTTCGCGACCTCGCGCACTCGGCCGACGACGTCGCCATCACCCGGGCGGTCATCGCCATGGCGCACAGCCTGCAGATGAACGTCATCGCCGAGGGCGTCGAGCTGAAGGAGCAGTTCGACGTGCTGCGCAGCGAGGGCTGCGACGAGTTCCAGGGTTACCTGTGCCGCCCGCCGCTCACCGAGGACGATCTCGTCCGCTTCGTTCGGGAGAGCTCGGCCAGCGTCGAGCACCAGTAGCGGAGTCCTGCGCCGCTCGCCGGCTCGAATCCTTCGCGCCCCGGGCCGGTCTTGCGGGCTCCGGTCCGGGGCGGGGGATGGGTGCGGGTCCTACGAAACGATCGGCGCGAGGGCGGAGCCGATGCGACTCATCTGCGCCTCGGTGATCATGCCGCCGAGCGCCTTCTGGAAGCGTTCGTCCTGCACGCCCGAGCCGATGTATTGCCAGCGGTAGGCCTTGATCATGACGTCCCGGAGCTTCTGCACCTCGGCCTTGGCGAAAGTCCTCCCGCACACCCACAGGAAGTAATCGACGTCTGCGGCGGCCTGCATGAGCAGGATGCCGTCGACCGCGGCGACGAGATCGATGAGATCGGTCACGGCCCGGTCGCGCTCCTCGGCACCGAGCTTCGCGTCCTCGCGCCGCCACTCCATCTCGTCGAGGATCGCGTGCTGCGATTCCTCTTTCCAATGGAACAGGAACACGTCCTTCCACAGCTCGGAGAGCTCGGCGTCGGGCTCGATGCTCTGGCGGTAGTGCGCCTGCGTGAACAGCTCGATGTGGCAGGTCAGCGCGAGCACCGCCCAGGTGCACTTGCTCAGCACCGCCTTGGCGACGTCGTTCGGCTGCGGCAGGAAGGTATAGCCCGCGGGCATGCCCTCGGCGATCATCGACTCGATGCGGCGGAACAGCTCCTGGTGCTTGAGCTCCTCGTCGGTAAAGCGCACCAGCGCTTCGAGCGCGGTCTGGTCGCCCAGCCAGTAGTCGCGGCTGATCTCGAGGATCTTTGCGCCGATATAGCGCTCGACCAGGCCGAAGATGTTGGCGTAGCTGCGGCCCTGGATCTGGCTCATCAGCCGGCGCTCGCCGGCGCCGAGGAACTCGAGCTCGCGCACCTTCGACAGGCCGTCGGGCAGAAACTTCTTGCCGTACTCGAAGGTTCGCCCGCGAATCACGTCGCGCTCGATGTCCCAGCGGATGCGCTTCGAGACCTCGACGCACTTGGCGTAGCGGCTGACGTCGGTTTGTTGCTCCATGGTTTGCATCGCTTTCTCCTGTGGTTAGATGAAGCGAGCCCATGGTCGCCAAAGCACGCGCCCTGCGCATGAGGCCGTGGTCCCGGGAGCGAGCCCCGGGGCGCCGGGAATGCCGGGACAGGAGTCCCGTCAGTGCTCGGGTCTTGAGGCTCCGAGACCGGCTTCGCGCGCCGTGACGATGGCCTGCGAGCGGTTCTCGACGCCGATCTTGTCGAAGATGCGGGTGATGTTGTTGCGCACGGTCTTCTCGGACAGGCCGAGCCGCGCCGCGACCTGCGCGTTGTCCAGGCCCTGCGCGATGAACTCCAGAACCTCGCGCTCGCGCGCGGTCAGGTCAGGAAAGCTGTCCTGCGCCCGCGCCGCCGGCGCCGCGGGATAGAACTCGGCGAGCGC
>JBGQKK010000208.1:0-5621 GCA_041499545.1 Gammaproteobacteria bacterium
CGCGCCCAAGCTCCTCCTACGCGATCCTAGGGACCAAAAAAAGCCCGCCTAGCGACGCGGAGCGCGAAGCGGTAGCCTTGTAGGGTCCATTCCTATTGCGAGCGCCGAATGCTTACTAGGTTAATAGTTGACCTCTACGCCTGGATCATCGAGATTTCTCTGTGGTTCATGCTCCTGATATCTGGTGTCGCTGGCTACTACAACACCGTTCCGATACTCAACCGTGTCGGATGGGTTCTTGAGAATGAAACAGCTTGGAAGATCTATGGGGCCCTCTTCTTTCCTGTAGCTACATTCCTAGTGTCAACCGTACTCATAGGACCATTCCTCGTGCTTGTCGACATTCGAAAATCAGTAAGAGCGCTCGAGATGAAGAATAGAGGCAGCGGCAGTACCAGTAGGGATCTACCAGCCGAACGCAGGGAGCCATTCTGATGAAAAGACGCCCAACCACGGTGGGCCGAAGTCGGTGCCAATACAATCGACAAGAATAGCTGGCGTAGGTGGGCCCCTCCTACGTCATCTTATGGCCGAAAAAAGCCCGCCGAGTAGCGGGCTTGGGAGTGCGGTATTATGACTTTATGGATCAGGCGGCCTTCTCGCTGTCACCAAATGGAATCACCAGTGAGCTTGCGAATATGGCTAGACCGCTCCTCGGCACCAAGCAAGCGTCCAGCGGCATCCACCTGAATCCGTAGTCTATCGCAAGAACCTCCCGAAACCGATCCACGCTAGCGGGAAGACGCCTCGATGTCAGAAGCTTCAGAGGCCGCCACTGCCCAACGCGTTACCGGCTGGCGCGCCTTCTTTCCTCCCGCGCAGTGGCTTTCGTCCTACCGGATGTCCTTGCTTCGGCACGACGCGCTCGCTGGCCTGACGCTCGCCGCTTTCGTGATCCCGGAGTCGATGGCGTACGCGTCGCTGGCCGGCCTACCGCCGCAATACGGCGTCTACTGTTACCTCGTGGCAGGACCCGCGTACGCCCTGTTCGGCTCGTCGCGCCAGCTAGCGGTGGGCCCGACTTCGGCGATCTCCTTGCTGATCGGCACCACGCTGGCGGGCATGGCCGAGGGCGATCCGCATCGTTGGGCCCAGATCGCCGCGCTCACGGCACTCATCTTCGCCGGCATGAGCGTGGCGGCGTGGGCGCTCAGGCTCTCCTCGCTGGTGAGCTTCATCAGCGAGACCATCCTCCTCGGCTTCAAGGCGGGCGCAGCGTTGACCATCGCCATGACCCAGTTGCCGAAACTCTTCGGCGTTCACGGCGGCAGCGGAAACTTCTTCGAGCGCGCCTGGGCTCTCGGCACGCAGCTTCCACAGACTAACTTCGCGGTTCTGGCCTTCGGCCTCGCCGCGATCGCCGCACTCGTCGCGGGAGAGAGATTCTTCCGCGGGCGTCCCGTCGCGCTCGTCGTGGTCGCGGTCTCCATCGTCGCGCTGTCAGTCACGCCGCTCGGCGAGCTCGGCTTCAAGACCGTCGAGGCTCTACCCGCGGGTTTCCCCCAACTCGCACTGCCGTCGCTGCGGCCGACCGATGTGGACGGCGTCATCCCCCTCGCGCTTGCCTGCTTCCTGCTCGCCTATATCGAAGGCGTTTCCGCCGCGCGTGCCCTTGCCGACAAGCACGGCTACGAAGTCGATCCCAGACAGGAGCTTCTCGCCCTGGGAGCGGCCAATGCAGCAACCGCATTCAGCCAGGGTTATCCGGTCGCCGGCGGCCTGTCGCAATCGACCGTGAACGACGAAGCGGGCGCCAAGACGCCGCTGGCGCTGGTCATGGCTTCGATCGCGATCGGATTGTGCTTGCTCTATCTCACCGGCCTGCTCGCCAACATGCCCGAGGTGATCCTCGCGGCGATCGTGCTGGTCGCGGTGAGAGGCCTCATCAAGGTCGCCGAGCTCCGCCGCATATGGGAGCTCTCCCGGAACGAGTTCTGGGTGGCGATGGTGGCCCTGGGCGGCGTGCTGGTCCTCGGAATCCTCAAGGGCGTGCTGCTCGCCGCGGTCGTGTCGATACTGCTTCTGATCCGCGGCGTCGCGCTTCCGCACGTCGCCCGTCTGGGCCGGATACCCGGTACCCAGCGCTATTCCGACCGCGAGCGGCACCCGGACAACGAGACGGTGCCCGGCGTACTGATCGTGCGCGTCGAAGGCGGGCTGCTCTATTTCAACGTCAACCATATCCGCGAGCGGCTGCGCGCACTCCTCGAAGCCGAGGGCGCGCCCCTGCGGCTCGTCGTCTGGGACCTCTCGGCCTCGCCCTACGTCGACATCGCCGGAGCCCGGCTCCTCGGCGAGGTGCAGCAAGAGCTTGCGGGACGCGGCATTCTGCTGCGCGCCGTTGAGGCGCACGCCGCGGTGCGCGAGCTGGTGCGCAAGGAGATCGGGAGTGGTCTCGGCGAGATCAGCCGCCGGATTTCCGTCGACGATGTCGTGACCGAGCGCGCGGCCGGCTAGGTCGAGCTCGAAAATCCGCCGTCGATCACGATCACTTCGCCGGTCACGAAGCGGTTGGACAGAACCAGGGACATCATCGTCTCGGCGACGTCCTCTGCGGTGACGCAGCGCTTGAGCGGCGTCGCTTTCGCGCGCTTGCCCATGAGGTCTTCGTACTTGTCCTTCAGCATGCGCTCCATCCAGGCGCCCTCCATCCAGCCCGGGGCGACCGCGTTGACACGGATCTCGGGCCCCAGATTCCAGGCCAGCGTCTTGGTCAGGTTGACGACCGCGGCCTTGCTCGCGGCATAGGGCAGCGGCTGCGGCCCGGGCCTTAAGCCCACGATGCTCGCGGTGTTGACGATGCAGCCCTTGGAGGCGCGCAGCAACGGCACCGCGGCGCGCGTCACCTGGAACAGACCGCGCACGTTCACCGCGAAAACGCGGTCCCAGTCCTCGAGCGACAGGGTCTCCAGGTCTTTCGGCTTCCACGCCGCCGTGGTTCCCGCGTTGTTGATGAGCACATCGAGCCGGCCGAACTTCTCCTCGACCGCTTTCAGCATCGCGCGCACGCCGTTCTCGTCCGCGACGTCGCAGCGGCACAGCAGGGTGCGCGCGCCGCTGCGCGCGGCCTCTTCCGCGACCGCCTTCGCCCCGGCCTCGCTGCGGCTGTAGTTGATCGCGACGTCGTATCCGGCGCTCGCGAGAGCGAGCGCTGCGGCGCGTCCGATGCCGCTTGCCGCTCCGGTTACCAGCGCCGCGCGTTTGGTCTCGCTCGAGGCCATTGGGCTCGACTTCCTACAATCCGAGAACGCGCTCGGCGTTCCCGTGGAAGATCTTCTCCATCACGGCATCCGGGTAGCCCAGCTCCTGCCACTCCTTGAGGATGCGTGCGTAGGGCAGGCTGGGATAGTCGCTGCCGAACATGATCTTGTCCTGAAGGCGGGCGCGCATGTCCACCTTGAGCTGCGCGGGAAAATACTTCGGCGCCCAGCCCGACATCTCCCAATAGACGTTGCCCTTGTGCAGCGCGACCGCGGTGGTCTCGTCGACCCAGGGCCATCCGGGATGCGCCATGATGATCTTGAGGTTGGGAAAATCCGCCGCGAGATCGTCGATCGCGGAAGGGTGCGCATGCCGTATCCTCGCGCCATTCCGCCGGGCATCCCCGCGCCCATGCCCGTCGTGCCCACGTCGATCATCACTGCGGCTTTCAGGGAATCGATCAGCTCGAAGAGCGAATAGTAGCGCCGGTCGTTCACCGCGAAGTGCTGCATGATCGGATGAAAATGAAACCCGATCATGCCGAGCTCGCGGACAGCCTTCTTCGCCTGCGCCATCGCGACCTCGCCCTTGGCGGGCTCCAGCGCCCCCCACGCCTGGATGACTCGCTTCGGATGGCGCTTCCACATGGCATGCACGTACTCGTTGGTCACCGGAGGCGTCTTGATCGTCGTCTCGAGGTCGAGCGCGACCAGCAGGGCCTCGACGCCCGCGTCGGTAAACTCGCGGATCACCTCGTCCTCGGTCTTCGCCGTCCAGCCGCGGTTCCAGTACTTGGCGAGCGCGTCGACGTAAGGCCCCTGGCACGCGATCCACTCCGCCGTACCGGGATAGCAGTGGAGGTCGATGATCCTCACGGCGCGTTCTCCCGCTCGAGCTTTGCAGTCACCATTTCCACCAACGCTTTCTTCGATACCTTGCCGAAGGTCGATACCGGAAAGTCCGGCAGGATTTCCAGCCTTTCGGGCAGCTTGAACTTGGCTATCTCCCTTTCCTTGAGGAACTCGACGAGCTCCCCGAGGGTGAGATCGCATCCCTTTTTCGGGATGACGCAGGCGCACATCTTCTCGCCCAGATGCGGGTCGGGCATCGCGACGCAGGCGATGTTCTGCACCGCGGGGTGCGCGAGGATCAGGTTCTCGATCTCCTCGGCGCTGATCTTCTCTCCGCCGCGGTTGATGAGGTCCTTCTTCCTCCCCTCGACGACGTAGTTGCCCGAAGGGTGCAGGCGCATCAGGTCGCCTGAGCGGTAGAAGCCGTCGGGCGTGAACTGGCGCGCATTGTACTCGGGAACGCCGTAGTAACCGCGCAGGGTATAGGGCCCGCGGCAGGTCAGCTCGCCGACTTCCCCGCGCGCGACTTCCCTCCCCTCGTCGTCGACCAGCTTGACCTCGTCGTCGGGCGAGAGCGGCCGGCCGCAGGTTTCCATGCGCACTTCCTCCGGATCGTCGAGGCGCACGAAAAACAGCATGCCTTCGGACATGCCGAAGTTCTCCTGCACCGTGACGCTCGGAACGAGCTGCTTGGTGCGCATCCGCACCTCGGGCTGCATGCGCTGCCCTCCGCTCTGGACGACGCGCAGAGACGAAAGATCGTACTTGCCGATCGCCGGGTCGTTGATGAGGCGAATCAGCAGGGCCGGCACCACCTTCAGGTGGGTCACGCGGTGCCTCTCGATCAGCCGGAACAAGTCCTCCGGCTTCGTGCTCGCCGAAAGGACCACCTTCCCCCCATGCAGCATAGTGCCCTGCAGGCCGGGGCAGGCGAGCGGCAGATTGTGCGCGATCGGAAGCGCGAGCAGCAGCACCGAGTCGCCTGTCACCGCGCAGACTTCGGCGGCGATCCTCGAATTGTAGGCGTAATCGTTGTGCGTTCGCGGTATCAGCTTGGGGACGCCCGTGGTGCCGCCGGAGAGCTGGAAGATCGCCGGATCGGCGGGATCGATGCTGAGCGCGCGCAGCTCCTCGGCCCCTCTCGTCGGTTCGCGCGAAATGAGATCTCCGAGCGAGACGAATCCGCCGGGCGCCTCGCCGAGGACGATTCCCAGCTTCACCGAGGGCGTCTCGTTCCGCACGCGGCGGATCATCTCGGTGAAGTCGAACTCGCCGTGCCGCTCGGGCGTGACGCAGGCCGCGGCCCCCGAGAGTTTCGCGAACTGGCTCACCTCGAGGAAGCGGTGCGTCGCGAGCGCCGCGATCGGGATGCAGCCGATTTTCTGGAGCGCGAAGTAGAGAAAAACGAATTCGGCCACGTTGGGCAGCTGCACCACCACCCGGTCGAGAGGGGCAAGTCCCGCGTCGAGAAGGTTCAAGGCGAGGCGATCGGAGACGCGGTCGACTTCAGCGTAGGTAATGCGCGCGTCGCGATCGATGACCGCGATCCGATCTGCGTAGCGCCCGAAG
>JBGQKK010000209.1:0-5619 GCA_041499545.1 Gammaproteobacteria bacterium
GCCGCGCGCCTGGGCGACATAGCCGCGCGTCGCCGCGTCGAGCCGCTCGACGTCCGCGCGCAACCCCATCGCGGCCTGGGTGCGAGGCAGCACCGCGAGCGCCGAGTACGACTTGGTCTGCGGGTCCTGCCACACCTCGGGGATCTGGATGCCGCGCACGATCTGCTCGGTGCGCGTCGTGATGCTGCGCGAGACCTGGGATTCGGTGCTGCCGGCGGGACCGGAGCTGTAAGTGGTGACGTCGCTCGATTTCGCCGAGACGCCGACCTCGAGGATCTTCGCCAGGTCGGCGCGCGCGCGGTTGCGCGCGTCATCCAGCGTGTCCGCCTGGCCGCGGCCCACGAGATACTGGTTGTCGGGATACTTGGCGCTCTTGCCGTTCACCCAGTCAGGGGTGGAAGGCGCGCTCGCGCAGCCGAACACGGAAACGCCCACCGCAACGATCCATAGCCATCGCATCATGGTCTCACCTCTAGATTGGTTGGTATCCAGTGCCGCGACACGTACTTCTTTTCCCCTTTGCGCAGCGCAATCTTGATCTCCCTGGAATCGAGGACGCCTTGGTCGTGCCCGCGCAGCTCGACGCGCACCTTGTAGTCGCCCGGCGGCAGCGACAGGCGCGCGAGCTGTATCTCCCCGGGCAGCGTGAACCAGCTGCGGGTATCGGCGCGCTCGGTGAGCACCGCCGCGAGGTTGATAGCCAATCCGGCTATACCCGCGGCGGCGCTTGAGCCGCTGCTGTTGCCGCCGCTGTGGCTCGCCGCGCTAGCGGCGGCGTCCTTGACCGCCATGCGGGCGATCGCACGGGCCGTGATCGCGGGCATCTCCGATTCCAGGCTCTTGACCGCGATCGCGTCGATGCTCTCCACCCGAGAGCTGCTCGCCGACGCGGGCTCCGCGCTCAGCCTTGCGTATGCGAGCGGCTGCGCCCGGGAGCGGTACTGCGGCAGCGCGATCCTGAGGAAGCGTCCGGTCGCGGGATTGAGGACCGTGGCCGCGCGCTCGCGCTTGATCGGCGCGAGCCCGGAGTGCACCGTCAGGATGATCTCGCCCCGCTCGAGCAGCTCCGCCACGCTCGGCGTCTCCTTGATCGCGAACTCCTGCCGGTAGCCCCGGGCTTCCTCGGTGAGGCCCATGCGGTCGGCCAGCCGTATCAGGTCGTGCTTCAGCGTCTCAGGCACGGCGACCCCGAACGACTTGAGCTGGCTCTGGTAGGCCTCGTAGGCCTTGCGGTAGGCGATCATCGCGTCGCTCCACTCGCGCTCGTCTTCGTACACGATGCCGGTGAGGTAGCGGGCGAAGGCGTCCTCGACGTAGGGGCTGTTGGGCGCGCTCTGCGCCTTCTCGCGCAGCAGGAGGTCGACCTGGAGCGCCTCGACGCGCGCGGCGTCGAGCTTCCCCTGCTCCAGATAGTTGAGCGCAATGTAGGCATTCACCATCACCTGCTCGAAGTCCTCGCCGATGAAGCTCTTGGTGGCGTCGTTGACCGCGACCGAAAGCGCCTGCTCGCGCAGGCTCAGGGCTCGCAATTCCTCGACTCCGCGCTTCGCTTGCTCCAACGTGCGCGTGCTCTGCTCGTAGTCGCCGGCCATGCGCTGCAGCATGCCCTTGTTCATCAGGTGCAGGACGCGGTCGGCTCCGGATGGGCTGAGCCGCTCGTACTGGGTCAGCGCGACCTGGGGCTGCTGCCGGGCGAGACTTTGCTCGGTGGACTGGATCGTGTCGCTGAACGTCGTGCACCCGGCGAGCGCGACCAGGCATGCCGCCGCGCACGGTACCGGGACCCTCGAGGCAACTCGGTCCGCAAACACGGCATCGGCGGCAGCCGGCTCCTAGAACCGCAGCTTGCTGCGTGTCACCAGTTTCCTTATGTCCTTCTGGCCCACCCACACCTTGCGGTTGTCCGCGAGGCTGATCAGGGTCAGATTGACTTGGTAGAAGCGGACCTGCGTGTCGCCGGAGGGATCGACGATGGTGTTGATCGTGCCGGTCAGCATGAAATCCGCCCCCAGCTCCTTGCCCATGGCGTTGCGTGTGTCCGCACGCGCATTGAGGTCCTGATCTTTGCGCTCGTCGCGGATGTCCCTGCGCTCGGTCTTGGCGGCGACGAAATCCACCTTCCCGGAGTTGATCAGCGCCCGCTCCATTTCCAGAGTGAAGGTGGCGGTGTTGATGTGCTCATGGCTCATGTTGCGCACCTCGCCGACGATGACGGCGGGCCGCGCCTGCCCCGGGCGGCCCCGGAACTCCTGCAGCCACGCCCGCGACAGCGAGTCCTGTATCATTTCCTGGGAAACCAGCCGCGAATCGGTGTCGTTCCAGGCGCCGCTCAGATCAACCGCTTGCGACTCGTCCAGGCGCTCGACCTTGGTTGCGCAGCCTGAGGCGGCGACCAGGGCGAGCAGCGCGAGGCCGATGCGCAGCGATCGGACCCCGCTCATTTGGCCTCCTTGGAGACCTTGTCGAAGATGTTCTCGGCGTTGCGGCCGACGTAGCGCCGCAGGTCCTCGTTCATGCTGTTGGCGTTCTCGAGCGTGCTCTTTACCTGTTTCAGGTCGAGCTCGGCGATCGAATAGATCATGTTGGTCTTGCTGTCCTTCCAGCGGCCGATGATCTTCGATCCGGCGAGATTCACCTTGGTCACCGCCTTGATCTGGCGCGACACGGCCTGGTCGGCGCTGGCGTTGCTGCCGGTGCCGGTGGCCGCGACGTAATCGTTTCCGACCACATCGAGGTAGGTCGAGAGCATGCGCCCCACCTCGGCCCGCGCGCGGTCGTCGGCGGTCGAGCGCTGCAGCGCCTCGTCTCCCAGGGTGGGGGAAGACCCCACTCCGTGGAACAGCCTGCCGTCCTTGTCGTTGAGCACGGCGGTGCCCTTGTTGACCCAGTCGGGCGCGCCCTTGATGCCGAGGTCGCTCTCGACCATGGTCTTGCCCCCGCCGCAGGCGGCGAGCGCGAGGGACAGCACGGTTGCTGCGAAAATCCTGATTGACGGGCCCCGGGGGCCGGCGATCTTCTTCATGGGGATTTCCTCCTGTACGAAGACAGCAGGGTTAACGTATGACCTGGCAAAGAGAATACCACGCCTGCGCCGGGACTCGTTGTCAGGCGCGAAGGGCCGAAGCGTGCGGCACGCGGATCGTCTATATTCCGATGGGATGCAAACATTTTGTTACAAGGAACGGAAAATGAGTCGTGCTGTAGTTTCCTTCCTCCTCCTTGCCTTGGTGCAGGGCGCCTTTGCGCAGTATCCTGCCAAGCCGATCCGCATGATCGTCCCTTTCCCCGCCGGGGAATCGGTCGATGCGACCGCGCGGCTCGTCGGCCAGTCCTGGTCGGCGGCGCTCGGCCAGCAGATCGTCGTCGACAACCGCGGCGGCGCCGGCGGAACGATCGGCAGCGAGGCGGTGGCGAAATCCGCGCCCGACGGCTACACGCTACTGTGGGGCAACGTCGGACCGCTCGCGATCGGCCCGGGCCTGTACAAGAAGCTCGGCTACGACGTGGCGAAGGATTTCGCGCCGGTGTCGCTGGTCGCGACGCTGCCCTTCGTGCTGTTCTCGAGCCCGGCGCTTCCGGTGAATTCCGCGGTCGAGCTCCTCGCCTACGCGCGCGCGCATCCCGGCGAGATCAACTTCGGCTCGACCGGCGTGGGCTCGGGCCTGCACCTCATCGCGGAGCTCTTCAAGAGCGAGGCGGGGGTGCAGATGGTGCACGTGCCCTACAAGGGTGTCGCGCAGGCACTCCCCGAGATGATGTCGGGCAAGGTGCAGATCGCCTTCAACACCATTCCGGCCTTCCTGCCGCACGTGAAGGCGGGGCGCCTGAAGGCGCTGGTGATCACCGCGACCTCGCGCTCGCCGCTCCTGCCCGATGTGCCGACGACGCCCGAGATCGGCCTGCCCGGCGTGCTGGGCGCCTCCTGGCACGCGGTGGTCGCGCCGGCAGGCACGCCGCACGCCGTCGTCGACAAGCTGAATATCACGCTCGTCGAGACGATCGCGCTGCCCGAGGTCCGCAACGCGCTGATCGCCCAGGGGGCGAGTCCGGCCGGCGGCTCGCCGGAGGAGCTCAGGAGCTTCCTGCAGGAGGAGGCGAGGAAGTGGGCCGGCGTGATCCGCTCCTCCGGCGCTCGCGCCGAGTGACGCGAAGCGTCATCCCGAGGCCACCGCTCGCGCTCGGGATGACAGCTCGGGATGACTACGGCTTCAGCACCGCGCTCGCGTCGGCCTGCTTGACGAGCGCGTCGGCGTCCTCCTGCAGCAGGAAGCCCGCCGCGACCGCCTTTGCCGCCGCCGCGCGCACCGCGGCGACGTAGCCCGCGTGATCCCCGTAGCGCTCCTCCAGCGATAAGCGCGGGTCGCCGCTGGCGTCGCGCTCGGCCTTGGTCTTCGCGAAAGGAATCATTCCGCCCGCGTAATCGCAGATTTGCCCCTGGTGGAAGGGACGCTCTCCGCCCGCGGTGATATTCCAGCCCAGATAAGTGCCAAGCGGCGCATCGCGCAGCACCACCGGCACGCCGCCCAGCTCGTTGCCGTCGGCGTCGACCCGCGGCACCCGCATCTTGAGGACGCGCTTGATCGGCGGCGGCTGCTTGGTCGGAACGCCCGAAGTGTCGCGGGTGTTGAACTGCGGGCCCCAGTCGTAGTCGAGCACCGGCATGATGAGATTGTCCGGAGCGGTCGGCGACGCGGCGGCGAGCGAGGGAATGCTCGGAAATCCCATCGCTTGCCGGGTGGCCTCGACGAGGTCGCCCGATTTCAACCTCGGCCACACGCTGTCGGGCGGCGGCGTGCCGCGCATCACCCAGTTGCGGAAGTGCTGACGCAGGGCGTTTACCGTCTGCGTGTGCGGCACCGGGTTGGCGGGAAAGACCGCGTTGCCGAAGTTGTTGCCCGGGCACGCGGGTCCGATCGGCGGCAGGCCGACTCCGGGAAGACTGGTATTGAATCCGCCCACGCCGCCGCCATGCGTGGTGCTCGGAATGTAGTAGCGGCGCACGTTTTCGGGAAGCGGGATGTCCTCTGCCGCGTCGGTGCCGACCCATTCGGGCGTGAGCTTCAGCGCCCATACCTCGGCCGAGCCGAAGTGCTCGATGATCTTCGGGCAGCTGTTCGACCGCGTGCAGCGGTCCAGGATGCCGCGCTTGGGCAAGCCGCGCACCTTGTCCTCCCACGGCACCCACCACTGCGGGCCTTCGCTGCCCGCCTGGTAGAGCTCGAGCACGCCGTCGGGCTGCGCCCAGCGGAAATTGAGCGCGATGCGCCGTCCCGCGATGATCGGCCAGGCGCCGTCGTGCACCTGTCGGCCGGCCTCGTCCTGGTTGAAGCCGAGGTGGATGAACTGGCGCAGATAGTTGCCCGACTGTGACACGCCGCGGCCGATGACCCGCTTGATGCGGCCGGCGATCGGGTTGGGCGTCCCCACGTCGTTCTTCTCGGCGTTCCTGAAAAAGCTCGCGACGTCGCGGAAGGCGGCGAAGCCGATGCCGAGCACATAGGGATCCTTGGCGGTGAACACCACCTGGTAGAGGAGCTTCGCGTCGAAGCCTTTCTTCAGGCAGATATGTGCCGGGTCGGGCGTGCCGGGAAAGGGATGCGCCGCGTCGCACCTCGCCCA
>JBGQKK010000210.1:0-5618 GCA_041499545.1 Gammaproteobacteria bacterium
GCCGTCGCCCACCAGGCAGATCACCTGCTGGTTGGGGCGTGCGAGCTTCACGCCCGCCGCAGTGCCGACGCCCGAGCCGAGGTGCGCTCCGTAGTAGAAGAACAGCTCGCGCCCGCCCACCGGATTGAAATCGAAACCGTGAAGCACGACCGAACCGGCCTCGTGGACGACGATCGCGTCCTTGTCGGCGAAGCGCGCGATCTCCCAAGTCACGCGGTCGGCCAGCATCGGGCTCCTGTCCCATTCCGGGTTCTTCGCGACCAGCGCGCGCAGCGCCTTCGCCTTTTCGCTGAAGCCGCGCACTTCCTGAGCGCGCTCCCGTGCCTTCTTGTAGCTCGCCGACGTCATGAGTCCCTCGATCGCGGCGGTCAGATCGTCCAGGCCGTAGGCGACGTCGGCGACCAGCGGCACCTCGGTGTTCATCACATTGCCCATGCTCCAGCTGTCGTTGCGCATGTCGATGAACTTGGCCTCGCGCGCGACGATCGGCGCCGGGCTGTTGTGCTGCAATTTGTTCCCGACGTTGATGACGACGTCCGGGTTCTTCGGAAAATCGAGCGAGCCGATCCGCGCCGCCGGCGGGCTCCCCACCCACAGCGGGTGCGACTCGGGGAAGTTCGCGTAAATCTGCCGCACCTGGGTCACCGGCATGCCGAGGAGCTCGGCGAGCGCCACCGCCTTCTGGACGGCCTTGGCGCCGTAGATCTCGTCGCCGACGATGAGAAGCGGCATTTTCGCCTCGACCAGCAGCTTCGCCGCGCGCTCGACTTCCGCCGGGTTGGGCCGCACGCGCATGCGCGGATCGACCTTGTCCTGGGCGATGATCTCGGCGTAGGTCTTCTCGTCGTTGAGGTCCGAGTGCCAGGAGATGTAGGTCGGTCCGTGGGGCGGCGTCCACGCGGCCTTGAAGCCGCGGCGCACCGTTTCCGGGATCATGTCGGCGCGCCGAGCGAGCCACGAGTACTTGGTCATCGGCTGGACGATCTGCTCCTGGTTGGCGACCTCCTCGAAGCCGTCGCGTCCGGCGCGCCGCGACTGGTCGGTGCGGTAGCTGTAGAAGACGAGCGGCGTCTGCTCCTTGAAAGCGTTGAACATCTGGCCCATGGCGTTCACCAGTCCGACGACCGCCGCCTGCATCACGATGGCGGGCTCGCCCGAGGCCTTGACGTAGCCCGCCGCCATCGCCGCGCCCGGCCCCTCGTGCGGGGTGAGAATGTACTTGAGCTGCGGCCGGTCGACGAGCGCCTCGTAGAACTGCGCGTCCTCGCTCGCCGAGTTGCCGAAAACGTATTTCGCCCCCGAAGCGATCAACTGCTCGGCGAAGCACTCCCCGCCGGTCCCCTCGACCATCCTGACCGCCTCCGGCGCGATGCGGCTCGTCCCCTGAGCCTGGGCGAGGGGGACGAGCGAATCCAGGATCGATTCGGCGGCGGCGAGCGAGACCCCCGCGGCCGTGAGTCCCTTCAGGAAACCGCGCCGCGAAATGTTGCGGGACAGATAGCGCGCGACGAGCTCTCGCATGGGGTCTCCTCCTACTTCGATGACTGCGTGGACGCCGGGGCCGGCCGGGGATAGGCGGCCGCGAGGTAGCCGGCCATCGTCCCGATTTCGTCCTCGGTCCACAGCGCGCCGCGCCCGACCATGCGGTAGAGCACGCTTTCCCAGCCGCGGCGGTCCTGCCGGTGGTCCTGCCACATCGTCGGGGCGTGACACTGGAAGCATTTCGCGAGGAGCACCTCCTTGCCCGGTGCGTCGGGGAATGCCGCGGGCTTGGCGCGCTGCGCGAAAGCCGGTGCGCCCCAAAGCAGGCCGAGGAGAAGAACCACAAGGGCGGTTTCACGGGGAGAAGGCACGGGACGACCTCCAGGAGCGTTGCCGGCACGATAAGCCGGGGTTCGCAAAGGTGTCAATCGCGCCCCCCGGGTTTCCCGCTGGCGGTGCCCGCGGGCAGGAGACGGATCCCGACCCACAAGGCGCGCGGGGCGCCGGGCGCAGTGAAGGTTTCGTTCGTCTGGGCGCCCGGTGCGGCGAGCGCGCCGCCGGGGAAGAAGTTCTGCCTCAGCGCGCCGGTGGTGGCGTAGCGCCGGTCGAACACGTTGCTGATCCTCGCGAACAGCTCCACGGCCGGCGCGAGCTTGTGGTCGAGGGTCAGGTTGAGCAGCGCGTAACCCGGAATCTCACCGGGGCCCAGAAAATTCACTCCGTCGGGCTGGTGCCGGTTGTTGTCGTTGCCGCGCGCGAACTGGCGGGATACGGCGACCACGCCGGCCCCGACGCGGGTGGCGCCGGTGAGCTCGTAGCTTGCCAGGGCGTTCAGGTGGTGGCGCGGAATTCCCGGGATGCGGTCGCCGGGCGAGACCTGGATGTCGCCGTTCACATCCGCGCTGCTGTTGGCCTGCGAGAACAGGAGCGCCTCCGATTGGTAGGTCGCGTCGATCAGGCTGTAGTTGAGCGCCCAGGAGAGTCGCTCCCGCCGGCTCTCGAGCGCCGCATCCAGGCCCTGTCTGCGCGTCTTGCCGAAGTTGGTGAAGAAGCCCGAGCTGGCCGAGGAGCTGACGAACAGGATGTCGTCGTAGCTCAGGGTGCGAAACACCGTCGCATTCCACTTCAAGCCCGAGTCCGTCCGCGCGCGCGCACCCGCCTCGAGCGTGCGCGACACCACCTGCTTGAGCGGCGGATCCGAAGCCATGGCGTTCGGCAGGTTGCAGGGACTGTTCCGGTCCGAGCAGCCGAGCTCGACCGGCGAGGGCGGCCGGCTTCCCTGGCTCAAGCCCGCGTAAAACCCGGGACCGCGCTCGGGGGTATAGGACGCGCCCACCGCCGGGTTCAGCTTGACGAATCGGAGATCGCTCCCCAGTCCCGCAGCGGGTGGAGGCAGCGCGGGCGAGAGTCCATCCACCGTTCGCACTCGGGTCGCGTTGTAGCGCGCGCTCCCGGTGAGATGCCATTGCGGGGCCGGAGAATGAGTGTCGGTGAGGAACAGGCTCGCGGTCGCGCTGCCGCCGTCGAGATTGACGATCTCGGTCTCGGCTCCGGTGGGCGTCGCGCTGCGGTCCGCCCCGAAGCCGCCGAGCTGGTAGCTCTGGCGAAATTCGCTCGCGCTGCGGTCGTAGCTCCCGCCCGCGATCAGCAGGTTGCTCTGCCCCGACGCCGCCTCGCTCCTGATCGCGGCCTGCGTGGAGAATCCGTAGCCGCGCTGCAGCGTGCGGGTGCGGTTGACCGAGGAGGCGTTCGGGTCGCCGTCCTCGTAGGGCGAGACGCCCGAGCGCGGGTCGCTGACCTGGTTGACGTCGCCGTTCGCGGTGTTCTTCTCGCTTTCGCGGTAGTACGCCGTGCTCGACCACAGGGCGTCGCCGGCGATCCAGCGCGTGGCGTTGAGCGCGAGCAAGGTCATTCGATTGCGGGTATTGTCGCTCAGCGTGTAGGCCTGCTTCGGGTCGTTTGCAACCATGCTCTGCGGCAGCAGCCCGGTGCCGCTGAGATCGCTCTCGGCATGGGTGAGGCTGAAATCGAGATCGGTCTTGCCGTCCTGCCAGCCGATCTTGGAAAAGAACTGCCGCACGTCCGATGCGGATTGCGCACGCCAGCCGTCTTCGCGAAATCCGCTCGCGCCCACGAAATAGTCGAGCTCGCCGTCGCTGCCTCCGTACTGAGCGTCGGCGGAGCGCCTGCCGAACGATCCGCCATAGACGCGCGCCTCCGTTCCGGGATACTGCGCGCCGCTCTTGGTGCGGATCGAGAGCGCGCCGCCGAGCGTGTTCAGGCCGAAGAGGGGAGTCGATCCCGGGATGAGATTGATGGTCGAGACGGCGAAGGTCGGGATCAAGTCCCAGTTGACGGTGTCCCCGAAAGGCTCGTTGATTCGCACGCCGTCCTGGTACACCGAGATTCCCTGGGGCGTGCCGAGCAGCGGAGACGCGAAGAAGCCGCGATAGCTGACATCGGGCTGGAAGGGATTTCCCTGGTTGTCGTTCACGTTTACGCCCGGGAGGCGCTGGCTCATGAACTCGGGCAAGTTCAGCGGGTGCTGCCGTATGATGTCCGCGCCGGTGACCGCCTGGACGTTTGCCGGAACCTGCGCCGCCGGGACGCCGAAACCGGGCAGGGGCGTGACGCCGATCACTTCCACGGCGGGCGTTTCGAGCTGCTCGGCCGGATTCTCGGCGCCGGCGGCGATCCGAACGAGCGCGGGTCCGACGAGGCAAAGGACGAGGAATGTGCCGGCAGGATCCCGCGTCCGGTTCCGCATCGCCTTCTAGTCGAGACCGGCCATGTAATGCGCAAGATCCACGATGTCCTGCTCGGTAATCGTCTGCGCGACGCTGGTCATGTTGCCGGCGTCGTTGGTGCGCGTGCGCGCCTTGAAGGCCTTGAGCTGCTTGATGACGTACTCGGGGTGCTGGCCGGCGACTCTGGGGATCTCGTTCTGGCCCCTCATGCCTCCCAGGTGGCACATGGTGCACAGCACCTCGTCCGCCTTCTTCCTGCCTCGCGCGACGCGCGCCGCGTCGGGCCGGAACGCGATGGCTCTTGGTTTCTGAGCGGCGAAGTATTCGGCGAGGTCGAGCATGTCCTTGCTCGAAAGCTTCGCCAGGAAGGGCCGCATCGAAGGCTCGCTGCGCCGGCCCTCCTTGAAGTCCTTCAGCTGGAGGTAGATATAGCGCGCGGTCTGGCCGGCGAGAATCGGAAACTGCCCCACCACAGAGTTGCCGTCGGTGCCGTGGCAGGCCGCGCAGGGCTCGGCCTTGCGCTTGCCTGCGGCGACATCGGCGTACGCCTCAGGCAGAAAGGCGAGGAGCAATCCGAGGAAGAAACAAAAAGGCCGCCCGCGGGCGGCCTTTCGGGCTCGCATGCGTCAGGGCAGGGCGAATACGACGACGCTGTTGCCGCGCTTGAAGTCGAGCTGCGTATTCCCGCCGGCGGCGACCGCGACGTACTGCTTGTTCTTCACCGTATAGGACACCGGCGGCGCGTTGACCCCGGCTCCGGCCTGGTATTGCCACAGCAGGTTTCCGGTGGTTGCGTCGAGCGCCTTGAAAAGGCCGTTGCCCTCGCCGAAGAACACGAGACCGCCGGCGGTCGCGAGCGCGCCACCGATCAGGGGCTGCTCGGTGTCGTACTTCCACTTCACCTTGCCGGTATCGACGTCGACCGCGGAGAGCCGTCCCCACTGCTTCTCGCTCTGGATGACCTTGAATGCGCCGCCCAGCCACAGCTTGCTCCCGCCGGGATAGTTCGCCGCCTCGACGTGATAGGTCATCGGCTGGTGCAGGTTGAGCGCATAGGCGAGGCGCGTCTTTGGATTGAAGGCCATCGGCGACCACTCGACCCCGCCGTTCGCGCCGGGGAGCATGCGCGCGCCCTGCGCGGTCGGCAGCACCCACATGTTCTCCTGGGGGATCATCGCTTCGGAGAAGCGGATCAGCTTGCCCGTGGCGCGCTCGTGCACGTAGATGTGCCCGGTCTTGCCGCCGTGGATCACGACGTCGACCATCTTGCCGTCTTTGTCCTTGGCTTGGGTCAGGATCGGCGGGCTGACGGCATCGAGGTCCCACACGTCGTGCGCGATGTACTGGAAGTGCCACTTGTACTTGCCGGTGTTGAGATCGACCGCGACC
>JBGQKK010000211.1:0-5606 GCA_041499545.1 Gammaproteobacteria bacterium
GAGCCGGGGCTGAACGAGAACGCCTTCTACGATCCGGCCAACTTCACCTTCCCCGCCGGAAGCCACATCTGCGAGGTCGAGGTCGATCCCGACACGGGCAACGCCAAGATCGTGAACTTCACCGCGATCGACGACTTCGGCAAGATCATCAACCCGATGATCGTCGAGGGGCAGGTCCACGGCGGCCTCACGCAAGGGATAGGCCAGGCGCTGACCGAGGGCTGCCACTACGACGGTGAATCGGGCCAGCTCGTCACCGGCTCGTATCTCGACTACTGCATGCCGCGTGCGGACGACGTTCCGAACTTCAAGGTCGGCACGAAGGAAACGCCGTGCACGCACAATCCGCTCGGGGTGAAGGGCTGCGGCGAGGCCGGCGCGATCGGCGCGCCCGCGGCGGTGATGAACGCGCTCACCGACGCGCTCGGAACCCGGGACATCGAGATGCCCGCGACGCCGCAGAGGATCTGGCGGGTGTGCCAGGGCATGAAAAAAGCAGCTTGAGGAGACAACGCACATGTATTCATTCGAATATCAAAAAGCAAAATCGGTCGACGAGGCGGCGAAAATCATCGCCAAGGACTCCGACGCCAAGGTGCTCGCGGGCGGCCAGAGCCTGATCGCGGCGATGAAGCTGCGGCTCTCCAAGCCGTCCATCCTCGTCGATATCGGCAGCATCAAGAACCTCTCCGGCATCAAGGTGGACAGCAAGGCGGTCACCCTCGGCGCGATGACGCGCCACGCGGAAGTGGCCGCTTCCGCCGCGGTGAGGAAGGCGATACCGGCGCTTGCTGCGCTCGCGGGCGGCATCGGCGACCGCATGGTGCGCAACATGGGCACGATCGGCGGGTCGCTCGCCAATAACGATCCGGCGGCCGACTATCCCGCGGGGGCGCTGGGCCTGGGCGCCACCATCGTGACCAACAAGCGCAAGATCGCCGCAGACGATTTTTTCAAGGGTCTGTACGAGACCGCCCTGGGCAAGGGCGAGATCATCGAGCAGGTCTCCTTCCCGATCCCGAAGCGCGCCGCCTACATGAAATTCAAGAACCCGGCTTCGCGCTACGCCATCGTCGGCGTGTTCGTCGCCGACTTCGGATCGAGCGCGCGCGTCGCGGTCACCGGCGCCGGGCCCGGCGTATTCCGGGTCGCACCGATGGAGAAGGCGCTCGGCTCGAAGTTCGCGCCGGAATCGGTGGCGAACATCAGCGTGCCCGAGAAAGGGCTCAATTCCGACCTGCACGCCAAAGCCGATTACCGCGCGCACCTCATCACGGTGATGGCGAGGCGGGCGGTCGAAGCGGCGGTCAAATAAGAACATCCGGGAGTCCCCGGTTCCCGGGGCCCGCATGCCGCCCTCGCGACGGCGTGAACGGTCGGGGATCATATTCTTCCGGACCCGACGAGGGCTGATCTCCTCGAGGGGATCCCGACCGGCCCTCCCCCAATCGTATTGGGGGAGGGTTTTTTATTGTCGAGATGGCATAATTCGGACATGAATCCGCTTCCGACGTCGATCGACGATACCCTCGCCCTGCTCGCGCGCGCCGACTACGTCGCCGAGCGCAGCCTCGCCACCGCGGTGTTTCTCGCCTTGAAGATGAAGAGGCCGCTGTTCCTCGAAGGCGAAGCCGGCGTCGGCAAGACCGAGATCGCGAAGGTCCTCGCGAGCGGCCTCGGCCGGACGCTGGTGCGCCTGCAGTGCTACGAGGGCCTGGATATTGCCTCCGCCGTCTACGAGTGGAACTATTCGCGCCAGATGATCGAGATCAGGCTGGCCGAGACCGAAGGCGCGTCGCGCGATGCCGTCGCCAAGGACATTTTTTCCGAGCGCTTCCTCATCAAGCGACCGCTGATGCAGGCGCTCGAAGGCGGGGAAGGCGGGGCCCCCGTGCTGCTCATCGACGAGCTGGACCGCACCGACGAGCCCTTCGAAGCCTATCTCCTGGAAGTGCTCTCGGATTTCCAGATCACCATTCCCGAGATCGGCACGGTGAAAGCGAAGGAGCCGCCGATCGTCGTGCTCACCTCCAACCGCACGCGCGAGATCCATGACGCCATCAAGAGGCGTTGCTTCTACCACTGGGTGGACTACCCGGATGCCCTGCGAGAGTTGGATATTCTCAGGCGTAAGGCGCCCGAAGCATCGGAGAAGCTGTCGCGCGAAGTCGTGGCCTTCGTGCAGCGCCTGCGCAAGATGGACCTGTTTAAGCTCCCCGGCGTGGCCGAGACGATCGACTGGTCGAAAGCCCTGGTGGCCCTCGACAAGATGACGCTCGACCCGCAGACCGTCAACGACACCCTCGGCACCCTGCTCAAGTACCAGGACGACATCACCCGCGTACGCGGCAGCGATGCCGAGCGCCTGCTCGCAGAGGTCAGGGCTGAGCTGGCCGCCGCTTAAGTCCGCGGTGCACGAGATTTCCGCCCCCCCCTCGCTCGAGGCGGTCGATCTCCTCTGTGTGCGCGGCGAGCGCACGCTCTTCGACCGCCTGAGCTTTACCCTGCGCGGCGGCGAGCTGCTGCGCATCGGCGGCCCCAACGGCTCGGGCAAGACGAGCCTGCTGCGCATCGTCTGCGGACTGCTCGAGCCCGACCGCGGCGAGGTGCGCTGGCGCGGGGAGAGCGTTCGCGAGTTGAAGGAAGAGTTCTGGGTCCGGCTGCTCTACATCGGCCACGCCAATGCGCTGAAGGACGACCTGAGCGCTTCCGAGAATCTCGCAATCGCCTGCGCGCTCGCCGGAATCGTCGCCGACCGGCGACGCCTCGGCGAGGCGCTCGGCCGGCTCGGCCTCGCGGGGCGCGAGAACCTGCCCGCGCGCGTGTTGTCCCAGGGACAGCGGCGCCGCGTCGCGCTGGCGCGGCTTGCGCTCGGCGAAGGAGCCGGGCTTTGGGTGCTGGACGAGCCCTTCGCCGCGCTCGACGCCGCGGCGATCGAGGAAGTGCGGAGCCTGATCGGCGGGCACGTTTCGCGTGGTGGCGGAGTCCTATACACCACGCACCACGAGGCGAGCATAGACGCCGCGGTTTCGCGGCGCATCGACCTCGGGGGATGACATGATCGCCGCGCTGCGCTGCGTGATCTTCCGCGACCTGCTGCTCGCCGCGCGGCGCACTTCCGACGTCCTGACGGTGGCACTTTTCTTCGTGATCGTGGTGAGCCTCTTCCCTCTCGGAATCGGGCCGGAGCCGCAGCTCCTGCGCACCGTCGCTCCCGGCGTCCTGTGGGTGGCGGCCCTGCTCGCCTCGATGCTGGCGCTCGGCCGCGTGTTCGCCGCTGATCACGCCGACGGTACGCTCGAGCAGATGATGCTCGGCGCCACGCCCCTGGGAATGATCGTCGCGGCGAAGGTGTTCGCGCACTGGCTGGTGTCGGGCTTGCCGCTCGTTCTGATCTCGCCCGTTTTGGCGCTACAATTCGACCTTCCCCGGGAACTGTTCGGGGTATTGGTCTTGTCTCTGGCCCTGGGTACGCCCGTCCTGAGCCTGATCGGCGCGATCGGCGCGGCGCTGACGCTGGGCCTGAGGGGCGCGGGTGCGCTCCTGTCCCTGCTGGTGCTGCCCTTGTACGTTCCGGTGCTGATCATCGGGGCAGGCGCCGCGGAAAGCGCGGCCTCGGGCTTGGGCGGACACGCCCAGCTTTTCCTCCTCGGCGCCATGCTGGTAATCGCCGGGGCGTTCGCCCCGTGGGCGGCGGCGGTGGCTTTGCGCGTTTCGATCGAATAGAGCGATATGAGCATCAACTGGTTCAAGTACTCATCGCCCCAGACTTTTTTCCCTCTGGCGGGAAAGCTCGCGCTGGGGTTCGGTCTTCTCGCGGTCCTCGCCTGCGGCGCGGGGCTGTACCTCGGATTCTTCGTCGCCCCCACCGACGCCCAACAAGGCGAAGCCTATCGCATCATCTTCCTCCACGTTCCCGCCGCGTGGATGTCGATGTTCCTCTACGTGGTCATGGCGTTTTGGGCGGGGCTCGGGCTCGCTTTCAACACGCGCCTCTCGGGCATGATGGCGAGCGCGATCGCGCCGACCGGGGCGCTGTTTACTTTCATCGCGCTGTGGACCGGTTCCCTGTGGGGCAAACCGACCTGAGGTACATGGTGGGTATGGGACGCGCGTCTTACCTCGGAGTTGATCCTGCTGTTCCTCTACTTCGGCTTCATGGCGCTGCAGGCGGCGATCGACGATCCGCGCCGCGCCGACAAGGCGGGAGCGGTGCTCGCCCTGGTCGGCGTCGTCAACGTGCCGATCATCTATTTCTCGGTCAAGTGGTGGAACACGCTGCACCAGGGCGCCTCGGTGAGCCTCACCAAGGCGCCGAGCATGGCGGCGATCATGCTCGCGGGAATGCTGATCATGGCTTTCGGATTCTGGTTCTACAGTATCGCGGCGATCCTGCTGCGCGCGCGCTGCATCATGCTCGAGCGCGAGCGCTCGAGCGACTGGGCGGGACACTACGCGAAAGGCGCCGCATGAGCTGGGGCAACCTCGACAATTTCCTCGCCATGGGTGGATACGGCCTGTACGTTTGGGGATCCTATGCGGTGACTTTCGCGCTCATCGTCACCGAACTGGCATTGCTCGTCCGGCGCAAACGTAGCGCGGTAGGACGCATTCGATGAAGCCCCGACATAAACGCATCGCCATGATCGCGGGCGGCCTCGCCGCCCTGGGGGTGGCCGCGGCTTTCGTCCTCGCCGCGTTCCAGGAGAACCTCGTGTTCTTCTTCACGCCTACGCAGGTCGAGGCGAAAGAGGTGCCGCAAGGGCGCGCCTTCCGCATCGGCGGGATGGTCGTGCCCGGCAGCGTAAAGCGCCGGGCTGACGGCGTCACCGTGCAATTCAGCGTGACGGACACCGCGAAGGACGTGCCGGTTGTCTACAAGGGTATCCTTCCGGACCTGTTCCGCGAGGGCAAGGGCGTGGTGACCCAGGGCAAGCTCGGCGGAGACGGCGTGTTCTACGCGAGCGAAGTGCTCGCCAAGCACGACGAGAACTACATGCCGCCGGCTGCGGCCGACGCGATCAAACAGGCCCAGTCTGTCAACGAAAAGGCGACGCACACTCTCATCGAGGGTGGCGCCGGACACAAATGATTCCAGAACTCGGACAACTCGCCCTCGCGCTTTCCCTGTGCCTCGCGCTCGCCCAAGGCCTGCTGGGGCTCCTCGGCGCGGCGCGCGGCGAGCCCGTGTGGATGGCGGCGACCCGGCCCGCGGCCCGCGGCCAGTTCGTCTTCGTCGCGATCGCTTTCGCCTGCCTCACGGCTTCCTTCGTCTCCAACGATTTCACCGTCGCCTACGTCGCTTCCAATTCCAACTCGGCGCTGCCGCTCCCCTACCGCGTCGCGGGCGTCTGGGGCGGCCACGAAGGCTCGATGCTCCTGTGGGTGCTGATGCTTTCCGTGTGGACCTGCGGCGTCACTCTCTTCAGCCGCCATCTTCCGCAGGAGATGGTCGCGCGCGTGCTCGGCGTCATGGGCCTGGTGAGCGTCGGCTTCCTGTTGTTCATCCTGTTCACGTCCAACCCCTTCCTGCGGCTCCTTCCCGCCCCGCCCGACGGGCGCGACCTGAACCCGCTGCTGCAGGATCCGGGCATGGTGCTGCATCC
>JBGQKK010000212.1:0-5582 GCA_041499545.1 Gammaproteobacteria bacterium
CGTGCGTGCGGCGCTGCTCGCGTACTTCGAGAAGGTGAACCGCGAGGGCGGCATTCACCAGCGCAAGATCGAGCTGCGCGCCGCCAAGGACCTCGCTGCGGCGAAGAAGGAGCTCTCCGCGCGGCCGGTGTTCGCGCTGGTCAGTCCCTTCGTATCCGAAGAGGAGGCCGCGTTCGAAGCGCTGATCGACGAGGCGAAGTTGCCCGCGGTGGGGCCGTTCACGGCGAACCCGCAGCGCATAGGCGGGCGAAGCGGGCTCGTCTTCCATGTCTTTCCCGGGATCACCGATCAGGCGGCGGTCCTGGTCGATTTCGCCGCGCGCGCTGCGAAGACCTCGGGTTGGCGCGCCGCGATCGTCGGCTCGGGAGCGTCTCCCTATCACGAGGCCGCCGAAGCGGCGAGCCGGCGCTGCGAAAAGATCGGGTGCGGAAAGGTCACGCGCATCGGCTCGTACGCGGGACCGCTCAACGCCGCCGCGGCGGTGGAGCGGCTCAAGGCGGAAAAAAGCGAGCAGGTCTTCTTCTTCGGGTCCGAGGACGAGCTCGCCCGCCTGCTCGACGAAGCGGGCGCGTCGGCCGACGCGGCATGGCGGCCGCGCGTGTATGCGTCCGGCTCGCTCGCTCGCGCGGCGCTGGCGGCGCGCGAGAGCTTCGAAGGCGAAATGTTTCTGGTCTACCCGACATCGCCTGCGGAGCGCGCCGGCAGGCAAGCGCTCGACGAGCTGCGCCGGGAGTTCAAGTTTGCCGCGCATCACGAGGCCGTGCAGATGGCGGCGCTTGCGGCCGCGACCGTGCTCGTCGAGGGTCTGCGCAGAGCCGGCCGCGACCTGAGCCGCGAGCGCTTGGTACGGGCGCTCGAGACGCTCAACAACTTCGCTGCGGGGGGCTTCGCGCCCCCGGTGAGCTACGGCCCCGACCGGCGCACCGGCGCGCTCGGCGGTTATATCGTTGCGCTCGAGCGCGGGCGCGGAATCGTGCCCGTGTCCGGCTGGATGACGCTCGACTGAAGTGCGCGCTCACGAGTGGGGCAAAACGCCCAATTTCCGGAGAATTTTGTGTCGCCGCGCGGAGACATCCCGTGAATTTTCAGAACATGGTCACAAGCGCGGCAATTTGCCGCATCCCGATTTGCGATAAATCAAACCGCATTCGAAACGGCTGGACTAGGATTTACATGGGCTTCGTTGGGAGTGGCTCGAGGCTTTCTATGTGCCTGGTCATTTTTTTGTAAACCACATCGAAACTGAAGAGGAGACAGCAATCATGAAACTGAAAAAAGCAATGGCTTGTGTTGGCGCGACCGTAGTGTTCGGCGGAGCAGCGCTTTCCGCATCGGCCGCGAACAACGGTTTTGCGGCCCTGCAAGGGATCGAGGCGCAACCGCTGTCGGTCGAGGAAATGCAGGCGATCTCGGGCCAGTTGAACGCGCTCGACATCGCGGCAGCTCTGACCGCCAAGGCGGCAACGCTGGATGCATTCCCCAAGCTGCAGGCCGCTGTCCTGAAGCTTGCGGCGTTCTACACCACCAACGCTGACGCGATCAACGCGCTGTTCATGAAGCTTGGCGTCTACACGGCCCCGAAGTAACTTTCCAAGGTCAAGCACCAAGCGTGAAAGCGGCCCCGTTACGGGGCCGTTTTCACGAGCAGGGGTGCCGCGAGCACGATCGCAGGCGCGCCCTGTGATAGTGTTGCTCCCCCGGCATGTCCAACACCTTCGAAACCTTCCTCACCGCCCATAGCGCGCGCCTTCGCGCGCTCGCCGCGCTGGCGGCCGCGGCGATGGCTTCGGGGGTCCAAGCACAGCTCCCGGACGCCCAGGTCGTCGTCACCTCGGGTGCGTCGAGGACGGAGCTTCGCGTCACGTCCTTGCGCGCCTTGCGCGACGCGGGCGTAGTGAAGCAGAGCCGGGACTATTCCTGCGGGTCGGCCGCGCTTGCGACGCTGTTGACCTATGGATTGAACGACCCGGTCGACGAGGGCGCGCTGCTTCGCGCATTGATCACGCCGATGTCCACGGAGGAGCTCGAGGCGCTGCAGAAGAAGGGCCTGTCGCTGCAGGACCTGCAGCGGCTCGCACAGAAGCGCGGCTACAAGGCCCAGGGCTTTCGCATCCATGGCGATCAGCTTCCCAAAATCTCGCGCCCGGTGATCGTCTTCATCAAGCCGCACGGCTACGAGCACTTCGCCGTGTTGAAGGGCTTGCGCGGCGATCGCGTCCTGCTCGCCGACCCCTCGCTCGGCAACGTGCGCATGCCGCTCTATCGTTTCCTCGACATGTGGGCCGACGAGTCGGGTCGCGGCGTGGTCTTCGCGGTGGAAAAGAGCGACGGCCGCTGGCCGGAGCGATACGCCCTGCAGCTCCCCGGTTCCACGGGTGCGCCACTCGAAGCGCTGACCGCCGAGCGCTTGATGACCAGCGGCAAGCCCTTCCCGTGAACGTTCCGGGCAGGGTAGCGCGTTGAAACGTCCAGCCCTCCGTCGGCTGCTCGCAACGGCCGCGCTGATCGCGGCGTGCATCCTCCCGGCTGCCGCGCCCGTTTCCGCCGCGGAGAAAGAGGTGTTGGATCTCGAGGAAGCCGCAGCGCTCCTGCAGCTGAAGCCCGACGTCGTTCGCGCACTCGCCGAAAGCCGGCGCATCCCGGCTCGCCGCATCGGCAATACTTGGCGATTTTCGCGTGCGGCGCTGCTCGCGTGGCTGGAAGGAGGTCAGGGCGGCGGCGTCCCGGTGGCGCCTCCGGCGCAAGGCGCTGCGGCACGGGCCGAACCCGCCGTTCCCGAGAAGGCGGCCGGCCCACCGCCCACGGTAGGTGAGCGCCCCGCGAACCCGACCGCGGAGGAAATCGCCTTGCGTGACCAACGCGTGCTGCTCAAGCGAGGCGCCGCGACGATCGACTTCGGCATAGCGTATGCGCACAGCGAGACGGTGCTGTTGACGGTGACCCGCAGTGTTGGCGCCACGGGAACGCTCCGCTACGGTCTGCTCGACGATGTCCAGTTCACCCTGCGCACGCCCCGGGTCTGGCGCCGCACCACTGATTCACTTGCCGGGACCACCACGCACGAGAGCTTCAACGCGGACGCAGCCGTTTCCCTGCTGGGCGTGGTGCTGCACGAAGCGGCGGGCCGGCCCAACATCATCTTGAGCCTCGACTACGTGGCGCCCACCGGGCAGGGCGACCGGGGGGTCGGCGGCGGCCTGGTACTGTCCAAGAGCTACGATCCGGCGGTCATCTTCGCCGGCTTGAGCTACCTGTACGGCCTGGACGTCGACCCGACGGATCCGCAGCGCCTGCTCGCCAAGCGCAACCTCGCGGTGAATATGGGCTACACCTACGCGCTCAACGACTCGCTCGCCCTCAGCACTCTTTTTTTCGGCACCTACCGCGACGCCCTTCCACAGAACCCCAATTCGTTCCCGCCGCCGCGCGAGCGCTACCAGCTGCAGCTCGGCATGACTTGGATGATCGCGCGCGGTTTCTTCGCGGAGCCGGCCGTCGCCATGCGCCTGGGCGGTCCGAGCTCGGACCTGACGCTTTCGCTGAACCTCGCGTATTCGTTCTAGGGAAGCTCTGAACGGCCGCTGAGTGCGCCGGCCGCTAGCGCCCGCGCACGCGCTCGGCGCGCACGCTGCCGTCGCTCTGGATCGTTCCGCGAAGCTCGACGTAGCCGCCCGGCGCGGCACGCCGCTCGCGCGCGCCGCGCGAATCGAATTTCAGGCCGTCGAGCGCGCCGTTGGCGTCGAGCGTTCCGTGCAGCCGCACCCGCGCCCCGGCGGGTATCGGCGCGGGCTTTCCCTGTTCGTCGCGCGCCTCCTGCACGATCCACCGCTCGACCAGTGCGATCTCGCGCTCGCTCAAGTAGGGCGGGCCGTCGAAAGGCATGCGGGGCCGCGCCTGCCCGCGGATGCGACGCACGAGCTCGCTCGCCTCGGGACGGCCCGGGACCACGCGGACGCGATCGGCGGCGCTGACGGTCGCGCCATAGCCGTTGAGGACGTAGCCTTCGGGCGGGGCCCCCCTGAGGCCGTTTTCGGTGTGGCACTTCGCGCAGCGCCCGATCAGGATCGGCGCAACGTCGGCGTAGGTGACCGGGTCTCCCGGGAGCTTTTCTTTCGGAGGAGCAGGGCTCGCGGCGGGCTTCGCGCCTTCGGTCGCACCCGCGGCGATCCAGCGCTCGATGAGCGCGATCTGCTCGCCCGAGAGCCAGGGCGGGCCGGTGAGCGGCATGCGCGGCAGGCTCTCGCCGCGCACGCGCTTCGCGAGTTCGCTCCCGCGGGCGTCCCCCGGCTTGATCACGGGGCCCTTCTGACTGCCTTTCATCGCGCCGGCGTAACTGTCCAGCCTCAATCCGAGCGGTGCTGCCTCGCCTTGATGGCATACGACGCAGCGCTCGCGAAGAATCGGCGCCACCTCCGCGTAGGTCGGCCCGCCCTGCGCGTAAGCGGCCGCGTCGAGGCTCAGCGCGAAGACGGCGGCGAGTGCGGATGTCGTGCGACCTGGAATCATGTCGTCCGGAAGTTCGTCCAATGAACCCGGCCGCCAGTGTATCGCGCGGCTAGCCGCCCCTGGGATTGGTCGCCGGGATGGGCGGCTTGCGTATCTCCGCCGGCGGGGTGTAGACGAATTTCCAGTCCGAGTAGCGTTCCGCGTTCTCGAATTTCACGTCCATGCCGATGAAGCCGGCGATCTTCAGCGGGCGCTCATCGGAGAGGCTGAAAACGCCGGCGATGCCTCCGTCGGGCGCCGGGACGATGCCCCATCTCTCGCCGCCGGTGATCGGGTCCGGATAGAGGCGCCGCAAGTGCCGCCGCATCATCGGCATGCGGTGATCTTCGACGAGGTCCTGCAGGTTGCGGGGAAAGCGCACCACCCCGGCCTGGGTGGTCGCGTAATAGTTCATGATCGCCTTGCGGTATTCGTTGCCGACGAACAGCAGCTCGCGCTCCTTCTCGCGCGCCGCGGCGGTGCGCCACACCTGGCCCGTGGCGGCGAGGCCCACGCCGAGCACCGCGACCGCGATCAGCAGGCCGACGTAGGTGAAGCCCGCCTGCCGCCTTGCCCGGACCATAATCCGCCTCCGCTCAAAGCTCGCCGTAGGGTTTCCCGTCGAGCGTGAGCCCGGGTGCGCCGCTCTTCACGTCGTACACCCCGCCCAGTGCGGAATCCACCGGCGCAACGACGAGCCAAGTCGTGCTCGTTTCGGTGATCGGATCGGGGGGCACTTTGCGCAGATAGCGGCGCGCGACCAGCTCGTCGAGGTTGGCCGGATAGCGGCCGGTATCGGCGAAGTGCTTGTCGAGCGCGTCGCGCATGCTGGCGAGGTCGCTCTTCAGGATGTTCTCCTTGGCGCGGTCGATGTGCTGGAAGTAGCGCGGCGCGGCGAGCGCGAGCAGCCCGCCGATGATCGCCATCACCACCAGCAGCTCGATCAGCGTGAAGCCGCGTCGGGGGGACATGGCGGCCTACCAGGAGCGATAAGGACGGCCGTTGAGCCCGGTCTTGTCCGAGAGCGAGTACACGTCGAAGACGTCCTCGCCTTCCTCGGGCCGGTCGGGCGGGCTCGCGTAGCTGCGCTTGCCCCA
>JBGQKK010000213.1:0-5575 GCA_041499545.1 Gammaproteobacteria bacterium
CCTCGAGCGCGAGCAGGGTGTCGTGCACCAGGCCGTAGCGGAAGGACGAGGCCTCGATGCCGACGCCCGCCGCCGCTCCGCCCAGCGTGATCGACTTCAGCTGAGGCACGACGCAGGGCATGACTCCGCGGGCGAGCGTCGCATCGACCAGGTCGGCGTAAGTGGTCATGCCTTCCGCCGACACGCGCGAGCGCGCGGTGTCGACTTCGACCACCTCGTTGAAGCCGGAGAGATCCACGCGCGGCCGCGCCCGGACCTCGCGGTCGCGAAACAGGTTCGAGGTGCTCTTCGCGAGGCCGACCCCGCCCGGGCCGCCCGCCGCGAGCTCAGCGCGCAGCCGCGCGAGCTTGCTCTCGTGGTTCTTCACTCGAGTACAGGAATGCCCGGCTCATCGGGTAGTTGTCACCGATGTTGCCCTTGCTCACCACGATCTGGAAGAGATGGGTCTTGCCGTTGGGGGAGCGGAACATCTCGGCGCAGGACCACAGATAGCTGCGCCAGATGCGCCGGAATTTCTCGTCGAACTTGCCGGGGTTCAGCTTGCGGATCTTCTCCCAGTTGCGGTCGAAGCGCTGCGCCCAGTCATCGAGCGTGAGCGCGTAGTTGCGGCGTAGGTTCTCGATGTCCACGACCTCCAGGCCGCAGCGCTCGCACCAGTCGATCGCCTCGGCGAGGCTCGGGATCCAGCCGCCGGGGAAGATGTACTTGCGGATCCAGAACTCGGTATCGCGAACGCCGACGTGGCCGATGAAGTGGAGCACGCCCAGGCCGCCGGGCTTGAGGTAGCCGGCGTGAGCCTTGATGACCTCGCCCAGCTGGTCGCGCCCGGCGTGCTCGAGCGTGCCGATGGAAAGCAGCTTGTCGAACTGGCGCGGCACCTCGCGGAAGTCGCGCTCGAGCACCTCGACCTTGCCCTCGAGCCTGCGGCGCTTGATCTCGGCGCGGGTCTCCTCGACCTGCTCGCTGGTGGTGTTGATGCCGGTGCCCAGAGCGCCGTACCTGTCCCAGGCGTGGAAGAGCAGGTTGCCCCAGCCGCTGCCGATGTCGGCGAAGGTCTCGCCCTTCTTGAGCAGCACCTTGCGGCAGACGTGGTCCATCTTCGCGACCTGCGCCTCTTCGAGCGTCTTCGAGCCGTCGTCGAACCAGGAGCAGGTGTAGGCCATGCCCGCCTCGTCCAGCCACTCGCGGTAGAAGTCCTGGCCGGGCCCGTAGTGGAAACGGGCGTTTTTCTTCGCCTGGGCGATCGAGGCGTTGCTGTATCGCAATTCGTGCCACCAGTTGCGCACCTTGACGAGGAAGGTCGGCTCGCCGTCGAACCCGGCGTCCATGCCGGCGCGGAAGGCGAGCGCGAGGCTCCCTTCGATGTCGATATCGCCGTCGAAATAGGCTTCCAGAAAGCCGACATGCCCGAAGAGGAGCACTCGCCACGCGGCGCGGCGGTTGCGGATGAGGATGGTGACCTCGGGCGCGCGCTCGTGGTTCTGCCACGAGGAGCCGTCGGCGAAGACGACGCGGAAGCAGACCTGCGTCTTCGCGCCGATCTGCTCCATGGTTCTCCTGAACTGCGAATTCATGATCTCTGTGGGCCGGCGGTTCCGGAAGCGGGAAGGCGATCTTGACACTTTTTCGCAAAGTTTTGAAGCGCCCTCGGTTCTGCTAGTCTCTGGGGCCGTCCATTCCTCGAGCCCGCCATCGAATTGAAGAGCTTCCCGCGTTGCTTTCTCGCCGCGCTCTGCCTCGCGGCAACGTGCGCCCAGGCGCAAATGCCCTGCTGCGCCCCGCCAAGGACCCCCGAGGAGGCCCTGTTCCGGTCGATCGAGAACGGCGATTTGGCCGAATTCTCGCGCCTGGTCGGCGCGGGCGCGGACCTGTCCGCGAAGAACAAGGTCGGCGAGACGCTGCTCTACGTCGCCGCCGAGAAGGGCGAGATCGACATGGCGCGAGCGCTCATCGCCCGGGGGGCCGACGCCAAGGTGCGCACGCCCAACGGCGAGACCGTGCTGCACGCGGCCTCCATGATCGAAAGCGCCGCGCTCATGATCGACCTGATCCAGGCGGGCGCGGAAGTCAACGCGGCCAACCAGGACGGGGAGACGGCGCTGCAATGGGCGTCCCTGACCGGCACGTTTCTCGCGGTCAAGGCGCTCGCGGACGCGGGCGCCGACCTCAACATCCAAGACGGTCGCCGGGGCAACACGCCGCTGCACGCCGCGGTCTCCCACGACGATATCGTGCTGATTCACTATCTGCTCTCCAGGAACGTGCGTACCGACATCCGCAACAATGAAGGCTTGACCGCGTTCGAGCTCGCACAGTCGCGCGGGCGCGGATCGGTGAAGCTGTTCGAGAGCCAGGATGCTCCGCGACCGTAGGATCGTCTTCGCTGCGGGATTCCTGCGGGCGATCGCCAACGGCCTGGTCGGCGTCGTCGCGGGGATCTACCTCGCCGAGCTGGGGTTCGAGCCGGCGACCTGGGGCTCGATCCTCGGCGCGGGCGTCGCCGGCACCGCGGTGGGAGCGGCAGGCGTGATGTTTTGGGGCGACCGCATCGGGCGCCGCCGCTGGCTGATCCTGCTGGGCGTCGTCGCCGCGGCGGGAGGCGCCGTGTTCGCGTTCGCCTCTCAGGCGGCGGTTCTCGGCGCCGCGGCCTTCCTCGGCATGCTCAATTCCCTCGGCAAGGACCGCGCCGCCGCGCTTGCGCTCGAGCAGGCGATCCTGCCCTCGACCGGCGACGACGCCGGGCGCACGCGCGCCTTTGCCTGGTACAACGTCATCCAGGACATCGGCCACGGCCTCGGCGCCGGCCTCGCGGTCCTGCCGACTTTGCTGCGCGACGCCGCGGGATTCGACCACCTGCATTCGCTTCGCGTCGCCGTGATCGTCTATGCGGCGCTCTACGCCGCGACCGCGATCCTCTACCTGAGCCTGTCGAAGCGCGCCGAGGCGCCGGCGGCGGGACTCGAGCTGCGCGTCACGCCCCAGAGCCGCTCGATCCTGACGAAGATGTCGTTCCTGTTCGCGCTCGACAGCTTCGCGGGCGGCTTCCAGGGAAGCGCCCTCTTCGCGTTCTTCTTCCACCAGCAGTTCGGCGCGTCGGAAGCGACCATCGGCATCCTGTTCGTCGGGGCGCGCATCATGAACGCCGCCTCGCACCTCGGCGCCGCCTGGCTCGCTTCGCGCATCGGCCTGGTGAACACCATGGTGTTCACCCACACGCCCTCGAGCATCCTCACCTTCACCATTCCGTTCACGGGAAGCTTCGAGGTCGCGGCGCTGCTCTTTCTCCTGCGCGAAGGCCTCTCCGAGATGGACGTGCCGACGCGCCAGTCCTACCTCATGGCGGTGGTGAGGCCCGAGGAGCGCACCTTCGCGGGGGGCGTGACCAACCTCGCGCGCATGTGCGCGCGGGCGATCGCGCCGGTGCTCGCCGGCACCGCGATGCAGACGGTCGCGCTCGGCGCGCCGATCATGGCGGCGGCGGGCCTGAAGGTCCTCTACGACGGGCTGCTGTATTTCTCGTTCAGGAAAATCAAGGCGCCGGAGGAGCGGTGAATATCGCCTTCAGGTCCATGGCCGGCATCGCCTCGCGCACCCACTGATAGCTGCCCTGGTCGCGCATCGCGAGGGCCGCGTCGCGCAGCGCCGCGAAGGCGAGCCGCGACAGGCTGCCGCCGACGCTGATGCGCTTGACGCCCGCATCGGCGAGCTGCTGCGTGGTGAGATCCGGGTCTGCCGCGCTCATGACCACGTTGAGCGGCTTGGACAGCGCGGCAACGACCTGCCTGATGGTCGCGAGGTCGCGCAAGCCCGGCGCGTAGAGCACGTCGGCGCCTGCCCTCGCGAAGGCCTGCAGGCGCTTCACCGTGTCATCGAGGTCGCGGCGCCCGTGCAGGAAGTTCTCGGCCCGCGCGGTGAAGGTGAACGGGAAGGGCAGCGAGTGCGCCAGCTCGGCCGCCGCCGCGACGCGCTCGACGGCGAGATTGAAGTCGTAGATGGGCTTGGCCTCGTTGCCGGTGGCGTCCTCGATCGAACCGCCCACGATACCGGCTTCGGCGGCCATGTGGATGATGCGGGCCGCCTCCTTCGGATCGTCGGCATAGCCGTTCTCCAGGTCGGCATTCACCGGCAGCTCGGTCGCCTGCGCGATCTCGCGGCAGTTCGCGATCAGCTCTTCACGGCTCACCGCGAGCGTGCCGTCGACGCGGCCGAGCGCGTTGGCGAAGCCGAAACTGGTGGTCGCCAGGGCCTCGAAGCCGAGCGAGGCGAAGAGCTTGGCCGTGCCCGCGTCCCAGGGATTGGGCATGACGAAGATTCCGGGACGCTCATGCAGCGCCCGGAACAGGCGGGCGCGCTCGGTTTGCGTGCGCACGGGCATGCTAGCGCTTCATCTCGGAGAGGCGGTCGCGCCAAACCCCCGAACGCGCACCTGGGCCTCGATCGGCCCCGCGTTGGCAAAGGTCAGCACCAGGGGAAACACGTCGCCTTCCTTGAGCGGGCGTTTGAGACCCAGCAGCATCACGTGCTTCCCGCTGGGCTCGAACGAAGTCGGGGTACCGATCCCGACGTCGACGGAGCTCAAGCTCTCCATCTTCATCACCCCGCCCTTCATAAAACTGACGTGCATCTCGGCGATCTTGGCGACGGGCGAGGATACGCGCAGCAGCCGGTCGCTCTTGCCCGAGTTGCGGACGGTGAAGTAGGCGACGCCCACTTCGCTCCCGGGCGGCGTCGGCCGCGACCAGGCTTCCACGACCTGGACGCCTTGCGCGAGAGCGGCGCCCGGAAGCGCGGAGGCGAGCGCGAGGACCATGGAGATCCAGAGATTTATTGCAGTGATCTTGTCCAACGCGCCCCCGTCGCCTCGTCCGATTTCCGTCATGCTAAGAGCCTGCGAGCCCATATGCAACGGCGGCGAGCCGCCGGACCGGTGCCGCCCGAATGGTAGTAGGTCACAAACCGGCTGTGGCGTTTCGAACAGATGGGGTCCCGGCCATGCGCTACACTGGGCAGCAGAAGTTCTCGAGCCGGGAGGGCCAGTGAACGTCAGCAAAGCGGACCAGCCTGCCGGAGCGCGCGCAGGTGCCACCACCGCCGTGTCTGCGCTGGAGCGGCTGCCGCACATCACCAAGCGCGTATGCCTGCTGTGGGGACATCCGGAGTTCGACGCCTTCACTTCGCACCTGCTCATGGACTCCCGCGACGGGAAGCGCCAGGGCCTGCCGTGGGACGTCGCCGAGGAGCTGCTGTTCCTCGCCGAGCTCCGCGTGGTCAAGCGCGCCATTGTCGCCGCCGGCGTGACCGGCCAGCACTTTTGGGATGTCTTCAACCAGATGCTCGCCAACGCCGAGGCCGCGCAGCAGCAGCTGCAGCACGAGGCCTGGGACGATCCCCTGGCGAACAAGGATTTCAGCCGCATCAGGCGCAATGAGACCGATTTCACGCGCCCACCTCCCGAGCTGGGCAAGAGAAAGCCGCGCGAGAAGAAGAGCTGGCTGACCCGGCTGCTGGGATAGCGCGGCCGCGCCGGATCAGCTTCGCATCACCGCGGCAACGAATAGCGCCCACGCGGCGAGGA
>JBGQKK010000214.1:0-5555 GCA_041499545.1 Gammaproteobacteria bacterium
GTCAGGTCGAAAATCCATCCCGGCAGCCAGCCGCCGAGCGCCATGCCGAAGAGCGTCGCCATGATCACCATGCCGGTGCGCACGCCCGCCTCCCGCGGCGAGAAGTACTCGCGCACGATGAGGGGATACGAGGGCACCAGCCCGCCCTGGAACAGGCCGAACAGAGCGGAGATCACGTAGAGCGCCGCCAGCTCCTGGAACGGCAGGAACAGGGCGAGCGCGATCGCCTGCAGCACCGCGCCGAGCAGCAGCGTGCGCAGGCCGCCGATGCGGTCCGCGATCCAGCCCGACACCAGGCGGCTGACGATGCCGAAGCCGAGCATGAGCGAGAGCATCTCCGCGCCGCGCGCCGCGGGGTAGCCGAGGTCGCCGCAGTACGCGACCATATGCACCTGCGGCATCGACATGGCGACGCAGCAGGCGACTCCGGCGATGCACAGCAGCGTCAGGAGCGCGTCGGGCGAGAGGCCGAGCGGCCGCTCCGGATCCGAGGCCGGGCTCCTCGCGTGGGGCGCGCCCGGGAGCGCGGCTTCGGCGATGGCAGGAGGCTTCCTTCTCAGCGCGAGCGCGAGCAGCGGCATCGCGATCAGGCAGAATGCGCCGGTTCCGATGAAGGTTGCGCGCCACCCGGCGTGGTCGATGAAATACTGCATGAGCGGCGGCCAGACGGCGCCCGCGAGGTAGTTGCCGCTCATCACGATCGCGACCGCGATCCCGCGCCTGCGCGTGAACCAAAGCGAAACGTCGGCCACCAGCGGCACGAAGGTCCCGGAAGTGCCGAGCAGGCCGATCAGCAGCCCCTGCGCCGCGGAGAACTGCACGAGATTTTGCGAAACGCCGGCGGCGATGAAGCCGAGCGCGAGGCAGGTCGATCCGACGAGCACCGGGACCATGACGCCGAAGCGGTCGGAGAGCTTACCCATGAGGATGCCGCCGACGCCGAACCCGATCATGGTCAGCGCGTAGGGGAGCGAGGCTTGGCCCCTCGCGATGCCGAATTCCGCCTGCAGCGGCGGCAGCGCCACCGACATCGAGTACATGCCGGAGCCGCCGATCGTCATCAGGGCGAGCGCGATCCCGAGGCGGACCCAGGCGTACGAGGATTCAGCGTGCGCTTCGGATTTTTCCACGTGCCCGGTGAATTACCGGCCGTATGCTAGAGCTCGACCCCTAACCGGCGGTCGAGCGAGTAGGGCCCGCCGCCGCGCAACCAGATCGCGAGTGCGACCAGACCCCACAGCAGGGTGAACTCGTAGCCGCGGTTGAGCCAGGAGAAGCCGTTCGGAAGGTAGTGCACGAAGGTGATGACGGCCATCTCTATCGTCACCGCCGCGGCGAAGAAGCGCGTGAACAGTCCGGCGGCGATGGCGATTCCGCCGAAGAACTCGACCAGGATGAGCAGGTAGATCAACGCGTTCGGGTGCTCGTAGCCCATTTTCACGAACGCCGGCGCCATCGCCTCGGCGCCGCGCGAGATCTTGCCCCAGCCGTGGACCGCGAGGATCACGCCCGCCGCGCAGCGGACGAGCGGCCAGGAGAGGGGCTCGAGGAAGACATACAGGGGTCTCAAGGCTGGGAACAGCGGTCTGGGCGTGGCCTCGTTCATGTTTTCTCCTCCTTGAGTCCAGAGTAATGGAGGCGGACGGCCGGTGCAAGCCGAGGCAGAATACAGCCATGCTGCACGCGATCGCGATCCCCGAGAACGAAATCGAATTCACCGCGGTCCGCGCCCAGGGCGCAGGCGGCCAGAACGTCAACAAGGTCTCCAACGCCGTGCACCTGCGCTTCGACATCCGCGCGTCGTCTCTCCCCGAGCAGATCAAGTCTCGGCTGCTGGGCTCGCGCGACCAACGCATCACGCGTGAAGGCGTGCTGGTGATCAAGGCGCAGCAGCACCGCAGCCTCGAGCGCAACCGCGAGGAGGCGCTCGCGCGGCTGCACGAGCTAGTGGCGCGTGCGGCCCACGTTGCGAAGCTGCGCCGGCCGACCCGGCCCACGCGCAGCTCGAAGGCGAGGCGCCTCGAGGGAAAAGCTCGGCGGGGGGAAGTGAAGCGGCTGCGCGGGAGGGTCCGCGCGGCGGAGTGAGCCCTCAGGTCGCCAGCTCTTCCAGCCTGCGCTGCAGCTCCAGCCACTCAGCTTCGAGCTGCTCGAGCTCGCGCGCCGCGTAGGCTTGGTCGAGGATCAGCGTCTTCAGCGCGTCTTTCTTGTCGCCCGCGTAGATCGAGGCATCGGCGAGTTGGGCGTCGATCGCCGACTTCTTCGCCGCGACCTTCGCCATCTGCTCGTCGATGCGCGCAAGGCGCGACTCGATGGGCTTTCGCGCCGCGGACTGGCGTTGGCGGTCCTCCGCTTCCCTGCGCTTCTGGGCGCGCTGGTCGACGGCCGGCGCTGACTTCTGCGGCAGCGGCGCGGACTGCTCTTGCGGCGCGAGCTTGGTCCTGAACAGCCAGTCGCGGTAGTCGTCGAGGTCGCCGTCGAAGGGCGAAAGGCGCCCGTCGGCGACGATGAGGAACTGGTCGGTAGTCGCGCGCAGCAAGTGCCGGTCGTGCGAGACCAGCACCAGCGTGCCCTCGAACTGCGCCAGCGCTACCGCCAGCGCCTCGCGCGTCTCGAGGTCGAGGTGATTGGTCGGCTCGTCGAGCAGCAGCAGGTTCGGCCTCTGCCAGACGATCAGCGCGAGGGCGAGCCGCGCCTTTTCTCCCCCGGAGAAGTGCTCGATCGAATCGGTCGCCATGTCGCCCGGAAAATTGAAGCTGCCGAGATAATTGCGCAGATCCTGCTCGCGCACCGCTTTTCCGTCCATGGGTGAAAGCTTGAGCAGGTGCCAGAGCGGCGACTGGTCGTCGCGCAGCATCTCGATTTGGTGCTGCGCGAAATAGCCGATCTCCAGGCCCTTGTTGAAGCTGGCCTGTCCCTTGAGCGGCTTGAGCGCGCCGGCGATCGTCTTGATGAGCGTGGACTTGCCCGCGCCGTTGACCCCGAGCAGGCCGATGCGCTGGTCGGACTGGAGCGAGAAGCTAATATTCTCCAGGACCGTCTTCTCCGGATACCCGGCGTCCACGTCTTCCAGGACCAGCAGGGGATTGGGCGCGCGCAGCGGCTCGCGGAACTCGAAGGAGAATGGCGCGGTGACGTGCAGCGGCGCGAGCTCCTCCATCTTCGCCAGCATCTTCATGCGGCTCTGCGCCTGCCGCGCCTTGGTGGCCTTGGCGCGGAAGCGGTCGATGAACGACTCCAGGTGCGCACGCTCGCGCTGCTGTTTCTCGTATTGCGCCGCCGCCAGCACCACCGCCGCGGCGCGCTGCGTCTCGAAGGCGGAATAGTTGCCCGCATAGCGCCTGAGCTTCTTGTTGTCGATGTGCACCACGATGTTCACCACGCCATCGAGGAAATCGCGGTCGTGCGAAACGACGAGCAGCGTCCCGGGGTAGCGCCGCAGCCACTCCTCCAGCCACAGGATGGCGTCGAGATCGAGGTGGTTGGTCGGCTCGTCGAGCAGCAGCAGGTCGGAGGGGCACATCAGCGCCTGCGCGAGATTGAGCCGCATGCGCCAGCCGCCGGAGAAGCTCGCCACGGCTTCCGCGCTCTGCTCGCTCGAGAAGCCCAAGCCGTGCAGGAGCTGCTCGGCGCGCGAGCGCACCGTGTACGCCCCAGCGTCGCCCAGCGCCGCGTGCAGCTCGCCGATCCTGTGGCCGTCGTTGGCCGCTTCGGCTTGCGCGAGCTCGGTCTCGAGCCTGCGCAAGGCCGTGTCGCCGTCGATGGCGTATTCGATCGCGGGCCGGGCTAGCGCCGGCGTCTCCTGCGCCACGTGGGCGACGCGCCACTGCCTGGGAAAATCCACCTCGCCCTTGTCGGCGTGCAGCTCGTCGCGGAGGAGCGCGAACAGGCTCGACTTGCCCGAGCCGTTCGCGCCGATCAGGCCGATGCGGTCGCCGGGGTTGAGCGCGACGTCGGCGCCTTCGAGCAGCACCTTCGTGCCGCGGCGGAGCGTGACCTGGGAGAGGCGGATCATGGCGAGGCGCGCATTGTACGCGTGCGTGGGAACCTGCTGTAGACTTCAGCCGCCGTGGCCTTCGTGCTCTACAACGCGCCGCAATCGACCTGTAGCCAAAGGGTACGCTTCGTGCTGAACGCGAAGAAGCTGCCCTTCGAGGAGGTGAAGCTCGACCTCCTCGCGGGCGACCAGCTCAAGCCCGACTATCTCGCCCTCAACCCGAACGGGGTCGTTCCGACCCTCGTGCACGACGGCACGGTGGTGATCGATTCCTCGGTCATCATCGAGTACCTCGACGAAGTCTTCCCGGAGTGGGAGAGCTTCACGCCGAAGGAGCCGGCGAAGCGTGCGGCGATGCGCGCGCTGATGCGCTTCATCGACGAGATGCCGGCCGCGGCGGTGCGCGTCCCAACGTTCAACCTCGCATTCCTGCCGCGCTTCGCCGCGATGAGCGAGGAGGAGTTCGTCGCCTTCGCCGAGTCGAAGCCCCTGCGCAAGGAATTCATGCTGACCATGGGCCGCAAGGGCTTCTCGGAGAAGGAGATGAACTCGGCGCTCGACCGCCTCGAGCGCACGCTGGTGAGGATGGAGAGCGCGATCGGCTCGAGCGGTGGTCCTTGGCTTCAGGGTACGCGCCCGACGCTGGCCGACGTTGCGGTGATGCCCGCGATCGTGCGCATGGCCGACTTGGGCCTGGACACGATGTGGAAGGAGAAGCCCCTGATCGCACGCTGGTTCGACGCGATCCGCGCGCATCCCGCTTTCAAGCCGACCTATTACTTCGGGTCGTTGCTCTCGGAGAAGTACCCGCACCTCAGGAAGCGCGGATAGGTCTTACTCCGGGACTTCGGCACGCCGTGAGGCGCGAGCAATGAGTAGGGCACGGGAAGTGCGCGTGCAAGCAACCCCTGAGCGCGTGATCGTGACCTCACGATCAAGTCACTCTTTGGCACTGGCCCTGCTTTTCGAACCAATAGATTACGTTGCCGGCAATAACGATACTTCCTGAGACTACCGCCGAAGCAGTCGCCGTTATTCCCGCTCCAACCAGAAGACCAACACAGCTTTCATTTGCGCAATGCGGATTCCCAAGTGGGACCTCCTCAAGGATCATCTTTCTTGCGACAATCTGACAGCTTGCATCGTAGATTTCTGTCGTTCTTGGTACATAGACGCATGCTTGAAGCAGCGTGGCGACCGCCAGAAGAAGGGACATGATGAGAATGCGCGATCGCATTGAGTGCTCCAAGCGCCTAACATTCACGATGAGGGGCGCGCGCCGTTCTTGCGCGCGTCCCTCTCGATTGTGGGGGTAGACCTCATGCTTTCCCCATTTTCCGTTCGAAATCAGTAGCTCGTTCCGAGAGCCCCATGTTTTCCGCCGCTTGCATAAGTTGACGCCAGAATTCTGGAGGTGGCGCATTCGTGAGCCCCAGATCTTCAAGTTCATAGAGGGCAAGCTCCATCTCGTTCTGGCGAATACACTCTTCGAAGCCGCTCACCGTTGCCCCTTCAGCGCCAGGAGCGAGGACTTTCGGCAATTGGTTGCGGGCCGTATGCA
>JBGQKK010000215.1:0-5516 GCA_041499545.1 Gammaproteobacteria bacterium
CTCGAAGGGCGAGACGATGGTGAGCTTCTGCCCCTTCCAGAATCCCGGCTTGATGGTTCCCGCGTAGACGAAGATCCCCGGGACGTTGATGCGCGCCATCGCCATCATCGCCCCGGGCATGTTCTTGTCGCAGCCGCCGACGCACACCACGCCGTCCATCAGCTGGCCGTTCACGGCGGTCTCGATCGCATCCGCAATGACCTCGCGCGAGATGAGCGAGTACTTCATGCCTTCCGTGCCCATGCCGATGCCGTCGGTGACGGTCGGGAAGCCGAACACCTGCGGCATCGCACCCGCCGCCTTCACCGCGGCGATCGCGCGGTCGACCAGCGGCTGGATGCCGGCGTTGCAGGGATTCATGGTGGAGTGGCCGTTGGCGACCCCGACGATCGCCTTGTCGAAGTCGCCGTCGCCGAATCCGACCGCGCGCAGCATCGCGCGGTTGGGCGAGCGTGCGTCGCCATGGGTGATGGTCTTGCTTCTCCAGTTGTCGCTCATGCGGGGAACTCCAATGCGGGAAGTCCGACTATCGGTTAGGCTTCAATTCTAACCGAACGCCCCGCGTCGCCCAGCTTGCTCGTCCACCCGAACTTCGATCCGGTCGCCATCCACCTCGGTCCCCTCGCCGTGCGCTGGTACGGCCTCATGTATCTGGTGGGTTTCGCGGTCGCGTTCTGGCTGGGACGGCAACGCATCAAGCGATCGAAGGCCGGCCGCGTAACCTACACGGCCCTCGACGACCTGCTGTTCTTCGGCGTGCTGGGCGTGGTGCTGGGCGGCCGGCTCGGCTACGTGCTCTTCTACAAGCCGGGCTACTACCTTTCCCACCTGCTCGAGATCCCCGCGGTCTGGCACGGAGGGATGTCGTTTCACGGAGGATTTCTCGGCGTCCTGCTCGCCGTCTGGTGGGTGGCGAGAAAACATGGACTGCGATGGCTCGAGGTCACCGATTTCCTCGCGCCGCTCAGCCCGCTGGCCTTCGCCGCGGGAAGGCTCGGCAACTTCATCAACGCCGAGCTGCCCGGCCGCGTCACGACGCTGCCCTGGGGCATGATCTTCCCGGGCGCGGGCCCGCTTCCGCGCCATCCTTCGCAGCTCTACCAGTTCGCCCTCGAGGGGGTACTGCTGTTCGCGATCCTGTGGATCCATTCCGCCAAGCCCAAGCCCATGGGCGCGGTATCGGGCGCGTTCCTGATCGGTTACGGCGGCTTGCGCTTCACTGCCGAATTCTTCCGAGAGCCCGATGATTTTCTTGGGCTTCTTGCGCTGAACCTGTCCATGGGACAGTGGCTGTCGCTGCCGATGATCGTCGCCGGCATCGGGCTGCTCGCCTGGGCTTGGCGTCGGCCGCAGAAGGTCTAGAATTAAGCGTGCCATGGCTCAAGCGAGGAGCGGACAGATGCAGGTTCAAATGAAGGAGCGCTTGCGGGAACTGCAGCTCGAGCACAGAGACCTAGATGCCGCCATCCACAGAATTTCAGACGACCCCAGCCACGATCAACTCGCCCTCACCCGCATGAAGCGCCGCAAGCTCCTCCTCAAGGACCAGATCTCCTGGATCGAACGGCAGCTCGATCCCGACATCCCCGCCTGAAGGCCCGCGTCAACCGAGCCCGCGCGCGATGAGCGACGCGCCGCTCGCCAGCAGCAGAACCGCCACCCCGCGCATCACCATTTCGCGCGATATCGCACGAAAGATTTTCGACGCGAAGTAGATCGCGAACAGCCCCGCGGGAATCGCCGCGGCCGCCGTGATCCACACCCCATCCTGCGTCAGGAGGCCCGTCACCGCGAACGCGACCAGGCGCAGCCCGATGCTGAAGATAGTGGTGAGCGTCATGGTCGCGCGGAACTGCTCCTTGCTGAGCGGGCGGTGCGAAAGATAGATCGCGTACGGCGGCCCGCCCGCGCCGAAGAGCGTTCCCGAGAGCCCGCCGCAGAACCCGGCGAAGAAAGCCCAGTTGCGGCCGACCGTGACCGGGGCGCCGCGCCGCGCGAGGCTGTAGAGCGCGTAGCCTAGAACGAAGACCCCCAGAGCGGTGAGCGAAGCCTGGCGCGGAAGGTTCACGAGCAGCGTCGTCCCCGTGACGATCCCGACGATCATCAGCGGCACCATGCGGGCGATGTCGCCGAGGATGGCGTTCTTCGGGTTCTCGAGACCCAGCCGCAGCCCGTTGCCGAAGTCCACGATCGCGAACACCGCCAGCGCGAAAGGCAGCGGAACGAAGAAGGTTGCGAGCGGAATGGTGACCAGGGCCGAGCCGAAGCCGGTCAGCCCCTGGATGAATCCCCCCGCGAAGGCGATCGGCGCGAGCGCGAGCGCCGCCGCGGCGCCTTCGAGGATCATCGCAAGCGGTGCGCGCTATGCAAGCGCGCGAGCCAGCACTTGCGCGACGTGCACCGCTTTCCGCGCGGTGCCGTCTGCGATCTGATGCCGGCAGCTCGTGCCGTCGGCGACGAGAAGGGTATCTTCACCCGACGAGCGGATCTTGGGAAGCAGCGCGAGCTCGGCCATCTTCATCGAGACTTCGTAATGGTCGGCCTCGTAGCCGAAGCTCCCCGCCATGCCGCAGCAGGAGGATTCGATCGTTTCCACTTTCAGCTCGGGCACGAGGGACAGCGCGCGCTGCACTGCGGGCATCGCGCCGAAGGCCTTCTGGTGGCAATGGCCGTGCAGTAGGGCGCGTTTTTCGGCGAGAGGCTTGAGCGGCAGGGCGAGTCGCCCGGCCTCGTGCTCGCGCGCGATGAACTCCTCGAAGAGCAGCGCGCCTGCCGCGAGAGCGTCGGTCTCGCCGCCGGGAAGCATCGACTTGAATTCGTCGCGCAGGGTGAGAAGGCAGGAAGGCTCGAGCCCGACCACATCGACACCGCGCCCCACGTAGGGCTCGACCGCGGCGAGCACCCGCTGCGCCTCGGCTTTCGCCTCCTCGATCATGCCAGCCGCGAGGAAAGTGCGCCCGCAGCAGAGCGGTCGCGAGCCATCCGCCGCACGGGCGATGTGCACTCCGTAGCCCGCCCGGTCGAGCACCGCGAGCGCCGCGCGCGCGTTTTCCGGCTCGAAGTAGTTGTTGAACGTGTCGACGAAGAGCACGACCTCCCCGGCCTTCCCGGCGCTGCTCGAGCGGCGCAGCGAGCCCAGGAAGGAACCGCCCCACTTCGGCAGCGAGCGCTGCGGGGCGAAGCCGAGCCAGCGCTTGCCCGCGGCCTGCAGCGCGTTCGCGTAGCGCGCCGTGCGCGACGCTAAAGGGGCGTAGCGCGGCAGATACGCGATGAGCTTCTGCCGCATCGAGTAGCCGTGGCGCGCGTGATAGTGGTGAAGAAACTCGATCTTCATCTTCGTCATGTCGACGCCGGTCGGGCATTCGCGCTTGCAACCCTTGCAGGAGACGCACAGGTCGAGTGTCCCGAACATTTCCTCCGAGGTGAAGGCTTCGGGCCCCAACTGGCCCGAAATGGCGAGGCGCAGCGTGTTCGCCCGGCCGCGGGTGAGATGCTTTTCCTCGCCCGTGGCGCGGAACGAGGGGCACATGGTGCCTGCGTCGAACTTGCGGCAATGGCCGTTGTTGTTGCACATCTCGACCGCCGCGGCGAAACCGGTGCTCGCAGCGCCCGGCACGGTCCACTCGCTCCAGTCGAGCGCGGCGTCGATCTTGGGGATCGCGTAGCCAGGCTTGAAGCGAAACAGACTGCGGTCGTCCTGCTTCGTGGACCTGACGATCTTGCCCGGATTCATCAGGCCCTTGGGGTCGAACAGGTCCTTGATTTCGGCGAGCGCGGCGGCGAGCCGCTCGCCGATGATCGGCGCGATCCACTCCGAGCGCACCAGGCCGTCGCCGTGCTCGCCCGAGTACGCCGCGCCCTTGTACCGCTTCACGAGCGCGCAGGCTTCCTCGGCGATCGCGCGCATCTTCTTCGCGCCGTCGGTTTTCATGTCGAGTATCGGCCGCACGTGCAGCGTACCCACGGAGGCATGCGCGTACCAGGTGCCTTCGGTGCCGTGCCTGCGGAAGACCCGGGTCAGCGCGTCGGTGTACTCCGCCAGATGCTCGAGCGGAACCGCGCAATCCTCGATGAAGGAGACGGGCTTGCCGTCGCCCTTCATCGACATCATGATGTTGAGGCCGGCTTTTCTCACTTCCCAGATCTCGCGCTGAGGCGCGGCGTCGTTGATCTGGATCACGCTGTCCGGGTGGCCGAGGTCGCCCATCAGCTCCGAGAGCTCGCGGAGCCTGTCGGCCGGGCCGTCGCGATCCTCGCCGACGAACTCGACCAGCAGGATCGCATCGGGATCGCCTCGGATGAATTTCTCGACCACCGCACGGTAGGCCGGGTTGCCGCGCGCGAGGCCGATCATGGTGCGGTCGACCAACTCGACCGCCGTCGGCAGTAGCTTCACGATGTGCTGCGGCGCCTCCATCGCGCGCCGGAAGCTCGCGAAGTGGCACACGCCCAGCGCCCTGAAACGCGGAACCGGCGAGAGCTTGAGATGAATCCGCTTCGAGTAGGCGAGCGTGCCCTCGGAGCCGACCAGCAGCTGCGCGAAGTTCCAGTCGGACGCCGGCTTCACCAGGTCGAGGTTGTATCCCTGCACGCGCCGCAGCACCTTGGGCCAGCGGGCCTCGATCTCGTCGGCCTCGCGCTCGGCGATGCGGATGATCTTCCGCGCGAGCTCGACGTATCCCGCAGGCGCGGCGAGCCGGTCGAGGCTTCCCGCCACCGGACCGAAGTGATATTCCGATCCGTCCGCGAGCAGCGCGTCGATGCCGAGCACGTTGTGCACCATGTTGCCGTAGCGAATCGAGCGGGACCCGCAGGAATTGTTCCCCGCCATGCCGCCGATCGTCGCCTGCGCGCTGGTGGAAACATCGACGGGAAACCACAGGCCCAGCGGGCGCAACTGGGCGTTCAGCGCATCGAGCACCACGCCGGGCTCGACCACCGCCACGGCGCGCTCGCGATCGACCGAGACGACGCGCTTGAGGTACTTGGAATTGTCGATGACCAGCGCCGCGCCCACCGCCTGGCCGCATTGCGAGCTGCCCGCGCCTCGCGGCAGGACCGGAACGCCTTCCTCGACCGCGATCTGCAACGCGACGCGCGCGTCCTGCTCGGTCCTCGGCACGACCACGCCGACCGGATCGACCTGATAGATCGAGGCGTCGGTCGAGTAGCGGCCGCGGCTCGCCGCGTCGAACAGGACCTCGCCCTCGATCTCGCGCGCGAGGCGCCGCGCGAGCGCGCTGTCACCCGCTCGCGGATGAAGTGAAACGCTGGAGACGTTCGACGGGGCGCGATCCATCCGGCTGCTACGCGGCCGCGGATTCCTTCTCGGCCTGGAGCATCGCCTCGAGGAGCACCTCGGGCGGCTGCGCGCCCTCGACCGCGAGCCGGTCGTTGAAGACGAAGAAGGGCACGCCGGTCACGCCCATGGCGCGCGCCTTGCTCTCCTCCTCGGCCACCGCGCGGCGCAGCTCCTCGTCGGCGAGCGCGGCCTCGGCCTCCTTGCGGTCCAGTCC
>JBGQKK010000216.1:0-5498 GCA_041499545.1 Gammaproteobacteria bacterium
CCATGACCCCGGCGACGGCGCCCAGGGCCGCGCCGATCCCGAAAGTCACCGCGCTGAAGCGGTTGGGGACGGAGCCCAGCTGCCCCGCGCCCACCGTCGGGAGGGCGGTGGCGAGCCTCGCGGTGCCGAGCTTGGTCCGGTACACCAGCGCCGCGAGCCCCGCCATCATCAGCACCGAGATCGCGATGATCGCGATCTGCACGCTGGTGATCGTCGCCCCGCCGATCGAGTACGACACCACTCTGACGATCTGGGGAAAGGCGAGCGGGTTGCGGCTCCAGATCATCATCGCCACGTGCTGCAGAATGATCGAGATACCGATCGCGGTGATCAGGGGCGCGAGGCGCGGCGCGCCCCGCAAAGGCCGATACGCCACCCGCTCCATCGCATAGCCGATGAGCATGCACACGGGGATCGCGCAGCCGGCGGCGATGAACACCGCGGCGAGCGGCGGCAAGCCCGTCGGCACGAGCACGATGATCACGGAGTAGGCGACCATCGCACCCACCATCACCACCTCGCCGTGTGCAAAATTGATCAGCTGGATGATGCCGTAGACCATGGTGTAGCCGAGCGCGACCACGGCATAGATCGCCCCGAGCGTGACGCCGTTGATCAGCTGCTGGACGAAGATATCCATGCGCAGAAATGAAAACGGCACCCGCGGGTGCCGTTCCTAGGAATGCCGCTCAAGCGCGCTTACTTCTTGGCCTGCGCGACGAAGTCCTCGTAAGGTACGGTTTTCCCGCTCTTGATGATCGCGATCGGGAGGAGCCGGCCGGCCTTCATGGTGAAGATCGTCATTTCGGCGTCGCTGCGGTCGCCCTTGGCGTCGAAGACGATCCTGCCGCTGGCGCCGGCGTAGTCGATCTTCTGCAGCTCGGGCAGGTACTTCGCCGGGTCGGCCGAGTTCGCCTTCTTCATCGCCTCGATGAGCAGGTTCGCCGCGTCGTAGGTGAAGGGCGCGTACAGGATCGGGTCGATCTTGAAGCGCTTCTTGTAGGCGTCGAGAAATTTCTGCGACGCCGCCTGCGGGGGAATGCCCGCCTGCGAGCACAGCAGCCCGTCCGAGGCCTCGCCCGCGAGCTGCTTCATGTTGTCGGTGCACGCGCCGTCGCCGAAGGAGAACACCGCCTTGATGCCGAGCTCACGCCCCTGCCTGAGGAGGGGGCCGGCGGTGGCGTCCATGCCGCCGTAGAACACGGCGTCGGGACCTTGTCCCTTCACCTTGGTGAGCACGGCTTTCCAGTCGGTGGTCTTGTCGGTGCCTTTCTCGCGCGGAAGCACCTTGACGCCCGCCGCGGTCAAGGTCTTCTCCACCTCGTTCGCGAGGCCTTCGCCGTACGCGGTCGCATCGTCGATCACCGCCGCGAGCTTGGGCTTGGCCGTGGAAGCGAGGTAGCTGGCGATCGCGGGGCCCTGCTGATCGTCGCGGCCGACGACCCGGAAGACGTTCCTGAATCCCTGCTCGGTGAGCTTCGGGTTGGTGGCCGAGCCGGTGATCATCGGTATCGGCGGATTGGCGCCGTTATAGACCGCCGATGCGGGAATGGTGACGCCGGAGTTGAGGTGCCCGACCACCCCGGCGACCTTGGCGTCGACCAGCTTTTGGGCCACCGTGGTGCCGACCTTGGGATCGGCTTGATCGTCGAACGATACCAGGTCGAAGACCGCTTCCTTGCCGTCGATCCTGATCTTGGCCGCGTTGGCCTCCTCGACCGCGAGCCGTGCGCCGTTCTCGTTGTCCTTGCCGAGGTGAGCGATGCCGCCGGTGAGCGGCGCTACGCTGCCGATCGTGACGGCGATCTTCCCCTCGCCCGGCGACTTCTTCTCGCCGCACCCGGAAGCGACGGCCAGGACCATCGCGACGACGACGAAATAGGTGCGAGTCATGGCAGCCTCCGGTTTCAGCAAGTGACGACGCGGACGGGGCCTACTTGACCGTCAAGACGAATTTCGCGAGCGTCTTCGCGTCTTCATCGTTGACGGTTCCGTTCGGCGGCATCGGGATCGGACCCCACACGCCGGTCGAGCCCTCCCTGATCTTCTTCGCCAGATAGGCTTCGGCGTCCTTGCGCGCCTTGTACTTGGCGGCGACGTCCTTGTACGCGGGCCCGACCAGCTTCTTGTCCACCTGGTGGCAGCTGAGGCAGGCCTTGTCCTTGAGAAGCTGCTGCGCATCGGCGGCGAGCGCCGCTCCGCTCGCGAGGGCGAGGCCGAGCGACGCCGAAATGACCGTGAGTTTCATGGGATCTCCTGAGTTGAAAAAATTCGCGCCATGCTACTGGATTTTGTCCGCGTTGAAAACCTGCTCCAACAGCACTTCGAGCCGATCGAGGGGAGCGAGGCAGCTCGTGCCTTCGCACACCCATGCGTTGACTTGCTTGCCGGCGGGTTTCGCAAGCACGGGCGGCAGACCCCCCGCGGCGGCGCCGATCGCGAGCACCATGGTCCGAGGGGCATAGTGCCGGGCGATTTCGCGGCGCCAGCGCTCCATTTCGCCGTCCGGCCCGCGCAGGATGACGGTGCGCGTGGGCTGCTGGTGCTCCTCGAGCGCGGCGAGCAGCGTCGCGTGTCCTTCCGGGTGCTCGTCGAGCTCGGCGTGGAATTGCGCGAGCGTGCGCTCGGCGGCGAGCGCGTAGCGCGACTCGCCCGTGAGGAAATGCAGGCGCTGGAGAGCAAACGCGGCGGTGCCGTTCCCCGACGGGGTGGCGTTTTCGTATCCGGGTTTCGGCCGGTGGATCAGCTTCTCGTGATCGTGACTGGTGAAGAAGAAGCCGCCGTTCTCCCTGTCCTCGAAGCACTCGAGCAGCACTTCGGCCAGTTCTTCGGCGAAGGCGAGCGCCCCGGCGTCGAACTCCGCCTGCAGGAGCTCCAGGAGCGCCGCGAGCAGGAAGGCGTAATCGTCCAGATACGCGTTCAGATGCGCCTTCCCGCCCTTGTAGGTCGCGAGCAGCCTGCCGTTCTTCCACATGGTCCCGCGGATGAAGCCCAGGGCCTTCTTTGCGGAAGCGAGCCAGTCCTCGCGGCCGAACACGACGGCGGCCCGCGCCATCCCGGCGATCATGAGCGCGTTCCAGCTGACCAGTACTTTCTCGTCGCGCCCGGGGCGCACGCGCTTCTCGCGCGCGGCGAAGAGCTTGCTGCGTCCGGAGGCGAGAAGCGGCGCGGCGTCCGGTGCGATCGGGCGGACCACGCGCAGGTGCCAGTGCGAATTCTCGAAGTTCGGCGGCCCGTCGAGCCCGTAGTGCGGCGCGAGCACCGCGTACTCGTCCGCCGGGAGGAGCGAGCGCACCTCGTCGGGCGTCCAGACGTAGAACTTGCCTTCCTCGTGCTCGGAATCGGCGTCGAGTGACGAGTAGTAGCCACCTTCGGGCGACTGCATCTCTCGCATGACCCACCCCGCCGTCTCCTCGGCGACGCGCGCGAACAGCGGATTTCGCGTGACGGTCCAGGCGTCGGCGTACAGGCGCAGCAGCGGCCCGTTGTCGTAGAGCATCTTCTCGAAGTGCGGAATCATCCACTCCGCGTCCACGCTGTAGCGGGCGAATCCTCCGCCCAGTTGATCGTAGATACCTCCGAGCGCCATGCGCTCGAGCGTGGTGGTGGCGACGCGCTCGGCCGAGCCGTCGCCCGCGGCCGAGGAGCGCCGCAGGCAAAACTCGATCTCGGCGGGATGCGGGAACTTGGGCGCTCCACCGAATCCCCCGTGGCGCGCGTCGAAGCTCGTCTTCAGGCTGCGCAGCGCCGCCTCGATCGGCGCCGCCGACAGCTCCGAGTGGTGCGCGGGCGCCCCCGGGTGCATGCGCTCGAAGGTGGCGAGCAACGTCTGGTTCTGCCGGCCGATTTCCTCGCGGTGGTCGCGGTAGGCCTCGGCGATGCGCTCGAGCAACTGGGGGAATCCGGGCAGGTTGTAGCGCGGCTCCTTCGGGAAGTAGGTGCCGCCGAAGAAGGGCGCGCCCTCGGGCGTGAGAAACATCGTGAGCGGCCAGCCCCCCGGACGCTCCGCGAGCATCTGGTGCGCCTGCTGGTAGATCTGGTCGAGGTCGGGGCGCTCCTCCCGGTCCACCTTGATGTTGACGAACAGGCGGTTCATGAGCTCGGCGACCGCGGGGTCCTCGAAGGATTCGTGCGCCATCACGTGGCACCAGTGGCAGGCGGAATAGCCGACCGAAAGCAGGACCGGCTTGTCCTCGCTTCGAGCGCGCCCGAGTGCCTCCTCGCCCCAGGGATGCCAGTCGACCGGATTGTCCGCGTGCTGCTGCAGATAGGGACTGGTTTCCTGCGCGAGACGATTGGGCATGACCGCGGACTGCGTGGAGGTTTCACCAGTGTAGACTTGCCCGCATGCACATTCAACGCCGCCGCGCCTTGCTCGCCCTGGCCGCCGGAATCGGGCTGCACCCGGCGCTTCGGGCTGCGCTCGCTCAGACTTCCGCGACGCAGGGCGTTCGAACCGCCAGGGGCAGCGTCAGGGTCAACGGCAAGCCCGCCGGCCCGGGAGCTCTCATTCGCCCGGGCGACACCATCGAGGTCGGAAAGGACGCGGTCGCCTCGTTCGTCGTGGGCCAGGACGCGTTTCTCATGCGAAGCAACAGCCGCGCCGAGCTGACCGGAAGCGGGGTGCTGGTCGCTGCAGTGCAACTCGTCACCGGCGGCCTCCTCGCGGTGTTCGGCGGCGGCGAGCACCGCCTTAGCACCGCAACCGCGAGCATCGGCATTCGTGGAACCGGCGCCTACATGGAAGCCGAGCCGCAGCGCACCTACTTCTGCCTGTGCTACGGCACGGCGGAGGTCACGGCGCCCCGGGGAGGAGCGCGGGAGTCCTATTCGACCACCCATCACGAGTCGCCGCGCTACATCTACGGCGACGGGCGGAAGGACGCGATCGTCCCGGCGAGCGTCTCCAACCACACCGACAGCGAGCTGATCCTGCTGGAGTCGCTGGTCGGAAGAACCCCGCCGCAGGGCTTCATGGACAGCCCGTTCAAGTATTAGCCGTCGGTGATCGCGCCTTTGCTGGCGGTGGACACGAGCTTCATGTATTTCGCCATCAGGCCGCGCGTGTAGCGCGGCTTCGGCTGTTTCCATTTCTTCTTTCGCGCGGCGAGCTCTTTGGTCGAAACGTTGAGCTGCAGAAGACGTTTCTTCGCGTCGATGGTGATCGAGTCGCGCTCTTTGACGAGAGCGATGGTGCCGCCGACGTAGGCCTCCGGCGCCACGTGCCCCACCACCATGCCCCAGGTGCCGCCCGAGAAGCGCCCGTCGGTGACGAGGCCGACCGATTCGCCCAGGCCCTGCCCGATGAGGGCGGAGGTGGGCGCGAGCATTTCCTGCATGCCGGGGCCGCCCTTCGGCCCTTCGTAGCGGATCACGATCACATCCCCCGCCTTGATTTTTCTCGCGAGGATCGCCTTCATCGCGGCCGGCTCGGAATCGAACACGCGCGCGGGCCCGGTGATCGAGGTCTGCTTGAGGCCCGTGATCTTCGCCACGCA
>JBGQKK010000217.1:0-5483 GCA_041499545.1 Gammaproteobacteria bacterium
GGGATCCGCAGCGGCCTGGGGGTGATGCTGCTCATCTCCCTCGCCGGCGCCGCGCTCGTCAGCCGGGGCAGGCTGATGCTTTTCTATGCGGCGCTGGCGTCGATCGCCGTGCTGCTCGAGCAGTCGTACTGGGTATTGGCCGAGGATTCCAGCACGGGAAATTTCCTGCAACCCGGCCTGCTGTCGATCGGTTACTTCGCGACTGCGCTGATCACCAACCGGCTGGCGCGGCGACTCATCCTGAACGAGCGCCTCGCCAAGCAGCGCGGCGCTGATCTCGCCGACCAGCTTCGCATCAACAGATTGATCATCCGGGACGTGCAGGATGGAGTCCTGGTCGTCGATGCCAACGGCCTGGTGCACCTGCACAACCCGCGGGCCGCGGATCTGGTCGGGCGGGTCGTACCCGAGCTGAGCCAGGTGGAGGCTTTCTCCGAGGAGCTTGCACGGCGGCTCGCCGAATGGCGGGCCGGCGAGGGTGCGAGCAGCGTGAGCATGCGAATCGCCGACAGCGGGCGCCTGGTCCGCGGGCGTTTCGTCTCGGCCGGCGTCGCGGGCGGTGCCTTCAGCCTGGTGTTCCTCGAGGACTTGTCCAAGCTCCAGGAGCAGGCTCAGCAGCTCAAGCTCGCCGCACTCGGCCGGCTCACGGCGAGCATCGCCCATGAGATACGCAACCCTTTGTCCGCGATCACGCACGCGGGCGACCTGCTCCACGAGGAGCAGCGCAGTCCTCAAAAAGAACGCATGGTGCAGATCATCCGGGACAACGCGCGGCGCCTGGAACGCATGGTTCACGACGTGCTGGAATTGTCGCGGCGCGATCGGGTTCAGCCCGAGTCCATCCGGGTGCTCCCTTACCTACTGACATTCATCGAGGAATTCGCCCGCAACGAGGGCCAGATCCCGAGCGAGAGCTTCTCCGTGGAAGTCGGCGATGACATCACCGTCGAGTTCGACCGGGCTCACCTGAACCAAGTGTTGTGGAATCTGCTGCACAATGCCTGGCGGCACTGTCGCAGGCTCGCCGGGAGCGTTCGCATCGCGGCTTCGCGTCGGTCAAATCGCGTAGAATTGCACGTCATCGACGACGGCGAGGGCGTGCCGAAGGGATTGCAGGCGCAGTTGTTCGAGCCGTTCTTCACGACTTTCTCGAGCGGCACCGGGCTCGGCTTGTACATTGCGCGGGAACTGTGTGCCGCCAATGGCGCGAGCCTCGACTATCTGGACCACGGCTCGGGAGCGGACTTCAGGATCGTATGGCAGGAACCGTAGCGAATCGGCGCGCAGACCGGCGGAGCAGCAGCCCCGTCCAGGGCACGGTGTTGGTCATCGACGATGAGGCTGACATCCGCGAGCTGCTCGAGCTTTCCCTCGTGCGAATGGGGCTGGCGGTGGAATGCGCCGGCTCGGTGACGGCCGCGAGGCAGCTGCTCCAATCCAAGCGCTACGACCTGTGTCTGACGGATATGCGCCTGCCCGACGGCGACGGACTCGATCTCGTCCGCTTCATCGGCGTCCAGTGCGCGGACCTTCCGGTGGCGGTGATCACGGCGTTCGGCAGCACCGAGAACGCGGTAGCAGCGCTCAAAGCCGGGGCGTTCGACTACCTGACCAAGCCCTTGTCACTCGATCAACTGCGAGCGCTGGTGAAATCCGCCTTGTCTCTTCCGCAGAAGGCGGCGCCCGGCAAGTCGGGGGAGCCCCAGCTCCTGGGGTCGAGCCCGGGGATCGAGCAGGTGCGCTCGGTGATAGAAAAACTGGCCCGCAGCCAAGCGCCCGTATACATCACCGGCGAGTCCGGCAGCGGGAAGGAGCTCGCCGCGCGTCTCATCCACGGCAAGGGATCCCGGCGCGACAAGGCCTTCGTGCCGGTCAACTGCGGCGCCATCCCGGAAAATCTGATGGAGAGCGAGTTCTTCGGTTACAAGAAAGGCGCCTTCACCGGCGCCGAGGGCGATCGCGACGGATTCTTCCAGGCAGCCAATACCGGGACCTTGTTCCTCGACGAAGTCGCCGACCTGCCGCTTGCGATGCAGGTCAAGCTGCTCCGTGCGATCCAGGAAAAGCAGGTCCGTAAGGTCGGGGCGACATCCGAAGACGCCGTCGACGTGCGAATCATCTGCGCCACGCACCAAAATCTCGCTGCGCGCGTCGAAGGGGGGAAATTCCGGCAGGACCTGTACTACCGTCTCGCTGTCATCGAACTGAAGATGCCGCCCCTGCGCGAGTGCCGCGAGGACATTCCGGGCCTTGCCGAGGCGATTCTCCGACGCCTGACCGGGGCCGACGGCGGGCGCACGATGCGGCTCTCGGAAGGGGCAAAGAAGGCCCTTGCGGATTACAACTTTCCCGGAAACGTGCGCGAGCTGGAAAACATCCTGGAACGCGCCGTCGCGCTGACCGCCCGCGAGGAGATCGAGCCCGACGACCTGCAGCTCGCTCCCCCGACGGTGCTGGCTCCCGAGCCCGGGGCGGCGGCAAACGCCAAGTGGCCCCTGCCGGACTACCTCGACCGCCTCGAAAAGGAAGCGATCCTCGAGGCGCTCGAAAAGACGCGCTTCAACCGCACCGCCGCTGCCAAGCTGTTGGGGATCACTTTCAGGGCGCTCCGCTACCGGATGGAACGCCTGGGAATCCGCTAGGTGGAGCTTGATGTCCTCGACGAGTCGGGGGTGTTCGAGCGCGCGGTGCAGATGCCCTCGCCCAACTGTGACGAGCGGCCGGACGACGCCGCTATCACCCTCATGGTGGTGCACAACATCAGCCTCCCGCCGGGGGAGTTCGGGGGCGAAGCCATCGTGCGTCTGTTTACCAATACCCTCGATTTCTCCGCGCACCCCTATTACGAGACCCTGCGCGACCTGAAGGTCTCGGCGCATTTTCTCATTCGGCGCGACGGCGGTCTGATTCAGCTCGTTCCCTGCGCGATGCGAGCCTGGCACGCGGGAGCTTCGAGCTGGCGCGGGCGCGAACGCTGCAACGATTTTTCCGTGGGCGTCGAGCTCGAAGGTGCCGACGACCGGGATTATGCGGACCCGCAGTACGCGCGCCTTGCCGGCTTGCTTGCGGGCTTGCGCAGGCGTTATCCGATCGTCGACATCGTCGGCCACGCCGACATCTCCCCGGGCCGCAAGACCGATCCCGGCCCGGCCTTCGATTGGGGCCGTTTCCGGGAGCTGTTGGCCGGAATCGAGTAGTTCCGAGTAGCGCCTGTCGCCCAATCCACGGCGACTTCCAGATGCGCTTGAGCAAGTCGCGCTTGCGGCTTGACACTACACTAGAATTGGTAGCACACTCTTGCGCGGATACCATATATTGTGGCTAGGGGAAACACCCCCAAGCCCCGGTGTCGCCGCCCTCAAAGCCGTTGGCGGCGCAGAAAAAAGACAAGAGGAGACGTGTATATGCAGATTGCGGCTGGTGCGCAGGCTCCACAATCGCTTCCCGGGACGCCCGTTTTTTCCGACGCCAGCCCCGCGGCCCAGCCTGCGTTTTCCGAGTACAAGGTCATTCGTCGCAACGGCGCAGTAGTCGGGTTCGAGCCCGGGAAGATATCGGTCGCCGTGACCAAGGCTTTTCTAGCGGTCGAGGGCGGGCAGAGCGCGGCATCGGCGCGCATCAGGGATCTGGTCGCCGGCTTGACCGAGGCGGTCGTGAGCGCGCTGGCGCGCCGCCAACCCGCCGGCGGGACCGTCCACATCGAGGATATCCAGGATCAAGTTGAGCTCGCCTTGATGCGCTCGGGGGCGCACGAGGTGGCACGCGCCTACGTGCTCTATAGAGAGAAGCGCGCCGAGGCGCGTGCTCAGGAAGCGGCGCAGAAGAAAAAACCCTCCCAGCCCCAGCTGCACGTCGTCGAAGGTGGCGTGCGTCGCCCGCTCGACATGGCGCGCCTCAACGAACTGATTTCATCGGCGTGCGAGTCCCTGGGTGAAGGTGTCGATCCCGGAGTCATCCTCGGCGAGACCTTGAAGAATCTCTACGACGGGGTCCCCGCCGAAGAGGTGCGCAAGTCCGTCGTGCTCTCGGCGCGCGCCCTGATCGAGAAGGACCCGGCGTACAGCTATGTCAGCGCGCGCTTGCTGCTGCACACCATTCGGCGCGAAGTCCTGGGGGAGGAAGCCCTCCAGGCGGAAATGACGAAGCGCTATGCCGAGTACTTTCCTCAATTCGTGAAGCGCGGCATCGATGCCGAGCTGCTCGATGAGCGGCTGGCGGGCTTCGACCTGAAGAAGCTCGGCGCGGCACTCGACGCGTCGCGCGACCTTAAGTTCGGCTACCTCGGTCTCCAGACCCTGTACGACAGGTATTTCCTGCATGTCCAGGGAAGGCGAATCGAGCTGCCGCAGGCCTTTTTCATGCGCGTGGCGATGGGCCTCGCCCTCAACGAGATCGACCGCGAGGCGCGCGCCATCGAGTTCTACGACGTGCTTTCGTCCTTCGATTTCATGAGCTCGACGCCGACGCTGTTCAATTCCGGGACGACGCGCTCGCAGCTCTCCTCCTGCTATCTCACCACGGTGTCCGACAACCTGGACAGCATCTACGAGGCCATCAAGGAAAATGCGCTGCTCGCCAAGTACGCGGGAGGCCTGGGCAACGACTGGACTCCGGTCCGGGCACTCGGCTCTCACATCAAGGGAACCAACGGCAAGTCCCAGGGAGTGGTTCCTTTCCTGAAGGTCGTCAACGACACGGCGGTGGCGGTCAACCAGGGCGGCAAGCGCAAGGGCGCAGTGTGCTCCTACCTCGAGACCTGGCACCTCGACATCGAGGAATTTCTCGAGCTGCGCAAGAACACCGGCGACGACCGGCGACGCACCCACGACATGAACACCGCCAACTGGATTCCGGACCTGTTCATGAAGCGGGTGATGGAGAACGGGGAATGGACCCTGTTCAGCCCCTCGGACGTGCCGGACCTTCACGACAGCTACGGCAAAGCGTTCGAAAAAGCCTACGCCGGGTACGAAGAAAAGGCCGCCAAGGGCGAGCTGAAGCTCTTCAAGAAAATTCCCGCCACGCAGCTTTGGCGCAAGATGCTGTCGATGCTGTTCGAGACCGGGCATCCGTGGATCACGTTCAAGGATCCCTGCAACCTGCGGTCCCCGCAGCAGCACGTCGGCGTGGTGCACAGCTCCAACCTCTGCACCGAGATCACGCTCAATACGAACGAGAGTGAGATCGCGGTGTGCAATCTCGGCTCGATCAACATGGTCGGGCACATGAAGCTCGACGGCGGCAAGCCGGCGCTCGACCACGACAAGCTCAAAAAGACCATTTCGACGGCGATGCGCATGCTGGACAACGTCATCGACATCAACTACTACGCGGTGCGGAAAGCGCGCGATTCGAACGTCAGACACCGCCCGGTTGGCCTGGGCATCATGGGGTTCCAGGACTGCCTGCACCTGCTGCGGGTCCCCTACGCGTCGCCCGAGGCCGTCGAGTTCGCGGACCGCTCCATGGAGGCCGTCGCCTAC
>JBGQKK010000218.1:0-5422 GCA_041499545.1 Gammaproteobacteria bacterium
AACGGCTCGTCGAGCAGTATGAAGGTTGGACGCGTCGCGAGCGCGCGCGCGATCTCGACGCGGCGACGCTCGCCGCCCGAGAGGGAAAGCGCGGCGGACTGGCGCAAATGCGCGATGCTGAGGTCGCGAAGCAGTCCCGAAAGACGGGACTCGATTTCCTCCTCGGGAAGCTCCTGCAGTTCGAGCACCGCCCGCACGTTCTCTTCCACGGTCAGCTTGCGGAACACCGACGCTTCCTGGGGCAGGTACGACAGCCCCAGGCGCGCGCGCCGATGCATCGCGAGATGGCTGATCTCCTTGCCGTTCAGATGAATCGCCCCGTCGTCCACGGCGATCAGCCCCACGATCATGTAGAAGCAAGTCGTCTTGCCGGCGCCGTTCGGCCCGAGCAGCCCCACGACCTCTCCGCTCGACACCTCGAGCGATACGTCCTTGACCACGACGCGCGAACCGAAATGTTTCTTGAGGCCCTCGACACGCAGTTGGCTCATCCGGCTGTGGCCCTGGGATGGAGACCTAGTTTCGCTGCCCGGCGTCGGGCGTGGACTGAGCGCCGGGAGCAGTCTTCTTGGGCATGATGGTCGCGCGCACGCGTCCCTCACGATTCGAATCGGATGTGCCGCCGGCCGATTTCACCGTGAAGCGCTCCGATCTCGCGTCGTAGGATATGAAGTCCCCGCGAATGTCGTCACCGCTGTCGCGACGCAAGCGTGCATCGTTGAAGAACTCGACACGATCGGCCTTGTTGTCGTATTCGATTCTTACGGCCTGGCCTTCGATATATCCCGCACCCTCCTGTTTGTGCCGAAACGTTGCCGGATTGCCGGTTGCAATGCCGTACTGGAAACCGTCGTTGTCCTGTCGGACGATGATTTTTTCCGCGCGGATGACGAGCGAACCTTGCGTCAACACCACCTTGCCCTCGAAGGTCGCGGTCTTCCTGGCCTCGTCGGCGGTCATGCTGTCCGATTCAATATTCAGCGGCTTGTCACGATCGGCCCGATCGGCGAGCGCGGGCGCAGCCGCGAGCGAGCACGTCGCCGCGAGCATCAGGGCGGCGGCGAATCGGCTACTTCCTGCGCGGCGCATCGAACGTGCCCCTCACCTGGGACTGCAGTTTGAATTGCTGCTTGGTCTTGTCGATGATCATCCCGACCCCGGTGAGCGTGGACCTTCCGTCGGAAATCGTGACCGTCTGGTCGGTGCGAATGATTCCCCGTCCGGAGAGGATGTGCAGGGATTCCGTACGGGCGCGAAGCTCGGGCTCCTCGGGCGTGGCCTCGCGCAAAACGAGCACGTTGCCGTACAGGAACGCTTCCTCGCCCTGGCGACTGATGGTTCCGCGATTCGCGGTCGCTATGTAGTTGCCGCCGGCCGGCGCGATCTGGACGACGCGCGGGTAGAGCACTTCTCCGGAACCGTCGTCGGCGAAATGCTGCATCTTCGGCGCCGAAAAGGTGTATTGGAGCTTCCCGGAGGCGTCCAGGTTCTGGACCATGAAGTTTTCGACGATCGCGTCGGGTTCGTGCACAGGGGGCCGGGGGTCGCCGCCCGCGCCCTCGCGCACCGCGTATTGCAGCCACAGCGTCAGCATACCCAGGAAAGCCATCAGGACGAGGGGCAGGAGGGGAGCGACACGCGTTTTCATGCGAGCTGGCGGGCGATGGCTCGATCCAGCGTGTCCTGGGCGCGCATGATGAGTTCGCAGATTTCGCGCGCGGCGCCGCGCCCGCCCGCGGCGCGGGTGACGTGATGCACGCGCGCTCGGACGACCTCGGGCGCCTCCGGCACGCTGGCCGCAAAACCGCAGCGCGAAAGAACGGGCAGATCCGCCAGGTCGTCGCCCATGTATCCGGTCGCCTCCGCCGAGGCGTGCGCCTGAGCGATCAGTTTCTGGAATGCCTCGCCCTTGTCCTGGGCGCCTTGCCTGACGAGGGTTATTCCCAGCTCCGCGGCGCGGGCATCGACGGCCCGCGAGCGACGCGCCGAAAGAATGGCGACTTCGACGCCGCTTTCCTTGAGCATCTTGAGTCCGTGGCCGTCCCTTGCGTTGAATGCCTTCAGCTCCGCGCCGGTCTCGCTGAAATACAGGGTGCCGTCGGTGAGCACGCCGTCCACATCGAAGATCATCAGCTTCAGACGCCGCATCCGCTCAAGCAGCTCGGCGCCCATCAGATGACCTTGGCCTGGAGCAGGTCGTGCGTGTTGAGGGCGCCGACCAGCTCGCCCGTGTCCGACACCACCAGGAGTTGGCTGATCTTGTAGCGTTCCATCAGCTCCACCGCTTCGGCGGCGAGCTTGTGCGGCGCGATCGTGCGGGGATTGCGCTTCATGATGTCGGTGACCTTGAGCGTTCGCAAATCGGGATTGCGCTCCAGGGTCCGGCGCAGGTCGCCGTCGGTGAATATTCCCACGACCTTCCGGCTCGAATCGACGACCGCCGCCATGCCCATGCCTTTCCTCGACATCTCCAGAAGAACGTCGAAGAAGGAGGCCGTTTCGGGAACGCTCGGGACCGCTTCTCCCGTGCGCATCACGTCGGAGACGTGAGTGAGGAGCCTTCGGCCGAGCGCGCCGCCGGGGTGGGCCCGCGCGAAATCCTGCTCGCCGAAGCCGCGCGCGTCGAGCAAGGCCACTGCAAGGGCGTCGCCGAGGGCCAGCGCCGCGGTGGTGCTCGCCGTCGGGGCGAGGTTGAGTGGGCAGGCTTCTTGGGCAACCCGCGCATCCAGGTGCACGTCGGCTTCCTTCGCCAGCGCCGAATCGGGGTTGCCGGTCACGGCGATGAGTTTCGCGCCCTGGCGTTTGATCAAGGGAACGATCGTGAGCAGCTCGTCGGACTGGCCTGAATTCGAGAGCGCGAGCACGACGTCGTCGCGAGTGATCATCCCGAGGTCGCCGTGTCCCGCCTCGGCGGCGTGCAGGAAAAAGGCCGGCGTTCCGGTGCTCGCCATCGTGGAGGCGATCTTGCGTGCGATGTGCCCGGACTTGCCGACGCCGGTCACGACGACGCGGCCGCGGCACGCGAGGATCAGCCCGATCGCATCGAGAAAACGCTCGTCGAGCCGCGAGGCGAGTGCGCTTACCGCGTCGGCCTCGATCGCGAGCACCTTGCGCGCAAGCTCGAGCGCCGGGGCCGACATCGCCTTTTTCGACCGATCGTTCATGGATGGAAACCGCTATGGCCGGGACGCGAGGCAGCCTTTATGATAGGCCGAAGAGTATAACAGACCGATTCCGCGATCCCCCTACCTCAACCCAAGAAAACAAGGACTTCCAGATGGGCGGGACGCTCGAATTGGTGCTGATATTGCTGGCGAGTGCGGTGATCGTGGTGGTGCTTTTCCATTCGCTGCACCTGCCGCCGCTGCTCGGATATCTCCTGGTCGGGGTCGCCGTCGGGCCGTTCGCGCTCGCGTGGATTCCCGACACGGCCGAGGGACGGCACCTGGCTGAATTTGGTGTCGTGTTCCTGATGTTCTCGATCGGCCTCGAATTCAGTCTGTCCAAATTGTTTCACCTGCGCCGCGCGGTGTTCGGGCTCGGCCTCGCCCAGGTCCTGCTCACTCTGGCCGGCGTGCTCGTCGTCGCCGCGCTGGCCGGAGCGCCTTGGCAGGCTGCCCTCGCGCTCGGGGGCGTGATCGCCATGTCTTCGACCGCGATTGTGATGCGCATTCTCGCCGAGCGCATGCAGCTGGAAACGCCGCACGGGCGCGACATCGTCGGCGTCCTGCTCTTCCAGGATCTGGCGGTGGTGCCCCTGCTGATCCTGATTCCCGCGATCGCCGAGGGGGGAGGCGAGCTGCCGCAACGCCTAGCGGTCGCACTCGCCAAGGCCGCCGTAGTACTGGCCGTGATCCTGTTTCTCGGACAAAAGCTCATGCGCGGCTGGTTCCACATCGTGGCGCGCCGCCGGTCTCACGAGCTGTTCATCCTGAACGTCTTGCTGATTACGCTCGGGCTCGCTTGGCTGACGGAGCGCGCCGGGCTGTCGCTGGCCTTGGGAGCGTTTCTCGCGGGCATGCTGATCGCCGAGACCGAGTACCGGCATCAGGTCGACGAGGATATCCGGCCGTTTCGCGAGGTCCTGCTGGGGCTGTTTTTCGTGACCATAGGCATGAGACTCGACCTGGGCACCGTCGCTGCGAACCTCCTGCTCACGCTGGCATTGACGGCTCTGCTGATCACCTTCAAGTTCGCGCTGGTGACCGGCCTCGCGCGAGCGTTCGGATCCACCCCCGGCACCGCCCTGCGCACGGGGCTGGCTCTCGCGCAAGGCGGCGAATTCAGCCTCGTGCTGATGGTGCAGGCGCAATCCCTCGCGCTTCTCGATCGCGATCTGTCGCAACTCGTCGTCGCCGCGATGCTGCTCTCGATGCTCGCCGCGCCCTTCCTGATTCAGGCGAGCGACAGGCTGGCGCTGCGCTGGTCGAGCGCGGAGTGGATGCTGCGATCGGTGGCCCTGCATCGTGTCGCGGCACAAAGCCTCGCGACCGAGCGGCATGTCATCGTGTGCGGGTACGGCAGGACGGGGCAGCGCCTGGCGCACTTGCTCGAGCAGGAGCAAATCGACGTCCTCGCGCTCGACACCGACCCGGAGCGAGTTCGCGGGGCGACGGCAGCGGGAGAGAGGGTGGTTTACGGCGATGCTTCGCGGCATGAAACCCTGGTGGCGGCCGGAATCGGCCGGGCGAGCGCCCTCGTCATCACTTTCGCGGACACGCCGCTCGCGCTTCGCATCCTGCATCACGCGAGGACGCTCAACCCGGGGCTGCCCGTGATCGTGCGCACGCTGGACGACGCCGACATGGACCGTCTCATCGCGGCGGGGGCCTCGGAAGTGGTCCCCGAGACCTTCGAGTCCAGCCTGATGCTCGCCTCGCACGCTCTGGTTCTGCTGGGTGTTCCCTTGAGGCGCGTGGTCCGCCGCATTCGCGACGTGAGGGAGCATCGCTATAGCTTGATGCGCGGATTCTTCCACGGGGGAACCGACGAGGCGGAAGACTTCGACGAGGCACAGGAGCCGCGGCTGCATTCGGTGACCATCGCACCGGGCGCCGTTGCGGTCGGCCGCAGCCTCGGGGAGCTGTCGCTGGACGGGATCGGCGTTGTCGTGACGGCCCTGCGGCGGCAGGACACGCGGATGATCTCGCCCGGGCCGCAGACGGCCTTACGGGAGGGAGACGTCGTCGTGCTGCGCGGGACGGCCGAGCAGCTCGCGGCGGCGGAGATGCGGCTGCTGCAGGGGTAGTTACAGTTGGGGGAGCCGATCCTTGTTGGAAATTAACGTGAGACCTGCCGCTCGCTACTTTTCACTCCGGAAGCGGGCGGCCCGGGCCATGGCGAGCAAAGGCTCTATCGCGTCTGGGTCTGCGGTGTGCGCCTGCTTGAGGATCAGAATCGTCGCATCGAGTCGGTGCGGAAA
>JBGQKK010000219.1:0-5409 GCA_041499545.1 Gammaproteobacteria bacterium
CCTGCGCGCCGGCATCACCACGGTGATGCTGCCTGCACGTAATCGTCGCGACCTCGAGGACATCCCCGCCGAGGCGCGCGACAAGATCAAGTTCGTCTGGCTCGATCAGGTGGAAGACGCACTTTCCACCGCATTGCCCGCCGCGGCGGCTTAGGCTGCACGCCGATTGGAGTAGCAAGGCGGGGCTCCTGCGGTCGCGCCGCGACTTACCCGGCCACCGCAAGCGGCTTCGCCACCATGAGCCAGTAGATCGCGATCACCGCGGCAAAGGCGAGCGTGCCGAGCGCGAACCACCAGCGGAACGTGCGGTGGAAGCCCGGCTCCAGCGCCGCGGTCGAGGCGGCCTCGCGCGCCGCGCGGGCGAGCCTCGCCTGGATGACGAGCACGGGCAGCCAGCACGCGCCCGCCAGAAAGAAGAGGCCCCACACGGCGAGCGACCAGGCGCTCAGGAAGGGCCATCCTTGCGCCTGCATCAACTCGACGCCGCTCACCGCCTGAAAGACCACCGCGGGCGCCGTCAGGCAGGCGTCGGCGATCACCGTGAGCCTGAGCGTCGAGCGCAGCGCCTCGAGCGCGCCCGCGCGCATCGCGCTGCGGTAGCCGAACCAGGTGAAGAAAGCGATGCCAAGGCCGGTGCCGAAAATGACCGCGGCGGAGAGGACGTGCGCCGCCTTGAGCAGCAGCAAACCGTTCATGCGTCGAGTCCCGCTTGCTCGATCTTCAGTTCGCTTTCGCGCCCACGGCCTTCGCGAGCGCCCCGAGCCTGGCCACATCGTCGCGGATGAAGCTGTCGAAGTCCTCGAGCTCGATCGAGCGCGGGAAGATGCCCTGCCCGGCGAATTTCTCCTTCACTTCCTTCTCCTCCGAGATCTCGCGCAGATCGTGCGCGAGCCGCTCGCGGACGGCGCGCGGGGTGCGGGCGGGCGAAAGGAACCCGTACCAGGTGGAGGATTCGTAGCCGGGGATCGGGCCTTCCGCGACGGTGGGCACCTCGGGCAGCACCGGCACGCGCGCGCGGCTCGTCACCGCGAGGGCGAGGAGCTTGCCCTCGCGCACCTGCGCGAGCATGAAGGCGATCGGCGAGAAGGTAGCCTGGATGCGTCCGGTGACGATGTCCGACACCAGGTCGGAAGTGACCTTGTAGGGCACGTGGACGATGTCGATCTTCGCCTGGCTGGCGAAGTACGCGCCGCCCAGGTGTGTCGCGGTGCCGACGCCCGCCGAGCCGTAGTTGATCGTTCCGGGCCTCGCTTTCGCGAGCGCGACGAACTCGGCGAGCGTCTTCACGCCCAAGCCCGGGTTGACGTACACCAGCGCCGGCGCCTCCGCCACCATCGCGATGCCTGCGAAATCGCGCAGGGTGTCGTAGGCAAGGCTCGTATACAGCGCCGGGTTCACCGAGTGCTGGGTGTTCGCCATCAGGATGGTGTAACCGTCGGCCGCGGACGCCGCGACGCTCTGCGCGGCGATCGTTCCGCCGGCGCCGGGGCGGTTCTGCACGATGACCGTTTGCCCCAGGCGCTGCGTGAGCCGGTCTGCGTACAGGCGCGCGATGATGTCCACGGTGGTGCCGGGCGAAAGCGGCACCACCATCTGCACCGGCCTGGCCGGCCAGCGCTCCTGCGCCGGCGCGCCGAAGGCGGCCGCGGCGAGGAGGAAAGCGAGAAGCCGTGCGATCACGCGAGCACCACCGCGCGCACCGGCGACGCCTCCGCGCCGACGAGCTTCAGCGGCAGCGCGACCAGCGTGCAGCGCGGCCCTTCGATCCTGTCGAGATTGTTCAGGTAGGGCAGCGTGACGATGCCGTGCTCGCTGAAGGTGCGCGAAGCGTGGAACACGCGCCGCGCGCCCGGCTCGTCGTTGCCGTGGTAGAAGTCGTAGCCGACGACCGAAACGCCTTTGTTGATGCACCAGAGCGTCGCGCTCTCGACCAGATAGGGCGAGCGCTTCTGCCAGTCGTTCACCATGTAATCCTTGTTGACGTCGGTCCGGAGCAGCAGCCGGTCGCCCTTCTTCAGGTGCGCTCCGGCGGCCTTGACCAGGTCCGCGGCGGTGATCGCGCCTCCGGGAACGCGGTGGCGCAGGTCGGCGACCACCGCGTCGCCCGCGAACATCTCCAGCGGCAGATCCTGCACCTGCTTCCCGCCCTTCACGTTGTGCTCCGGCGCATCGATGTGGCTGCCCGCGTGCAGCCGCATGTGCACCCCGCGCACCACCTGCCCGGCGCCCTCGGCCGCGTCGTGCTCCTTCAGCACTTCGAGCTGGAACTGCATGTCGCGCTTGAACCCGGGCGGGGTGCGCATCTTGAACTTGGAGTCGTCGAGCTCCAGGCTGATGTCGATGACCTTGCGGATGGCGAGGGGCACGGCACTCTCCTTGCGTGAGTGCCCCGAATCTTACCCCTCAGGGCCGACGCGCGTAGGCCGCGTCGAACGCGGCTTCGAGCCGCTCGTGGGTGCCGCGCATGCCGTCCACCACGCGCTTCGCCCAGTCGAAGTATTCGCGCCGGCGCTCCAGCGGCCATTGCGAAGGCGGATGGTCGGCCACGTCGCGCAGGTTAGCGATCTTGTCGGCGAGCTTCACCAGCTTGGCCGGGCGCGACAAGTGCGGCGCGTGGTCGATCTGCAATTGCTTGCGCTCGGCCTTGGGCAGCGTCTTGTCGTCGGTGACCTCGCGGACCACGTCGGCGATCTCGCGCCCGAATTCTCCGGCCAGCTCGTCGTAGCTCGTCTCGGTGTCCTCGATGGTGTCGTGCAGCACGGCGGCGCAAAGGACGAGGCCGTCCTCGACCCCGCCGTCGACCGACAGGATCTTGGCGAGCATGATCGGGTGGTTGATGTAGGGCGAGGCCTCGGCGTCCTTGCGCCGCTGGTTGCGGTGCTTGTCGGCGGCGAAGGCCAGGGCGCCGATCAGCAAGGCCGGCATCGAATCGGCGCGCGGCATGGGGCTCAGCGCTCCGCGGCGGCCGCGCCGAAATCCGCGAGCAGGCGCGAGAGCTGCACGTGCGCGACCAGCGCGTCGGGAACGGATTCGATGATCTCGCGGTAGGGCTCGGTGAACCCGCTGTTGCCCTCGAAGCGCACCAGCGCCTGCAGCTTGTCGATCAGGCCGCGCATCTCTGCTCTGACGTCGCCGCTTTTGCCGTCCACCTTTTCCACTTCGGCGAGCTCGTCCAGGCCCGCGATCAGCGCCGAGAGCACGCGCAGCCATTCGAAGGACGCGTCGCCGAGAACGAGGTCCAGGAGCTCGCCCCGCGATTCGACGCGGCCGTGCTCGCGCTCGTAGCGGATGCGCTGGGCGTCGAGCAGCGTCTTGTGCAGCTCGAGCAGCGCGTGCCGGAGCTTGTCGAGGTCCTCGGTCCTGGTCATGGCGTTCCCATCTGTCGGAACCGACCAGATGGGGGCGAATGCCGGGATTTCCACCCGGCTGCTTCGCCCCGAGCCGGGAGCGGCCTCCCTAGCCGCCTTCAGCTACAAGGAACGCAGAAAATTGAGAAGGTCCTGCTTTTGGGCATCCTGGAGGGCATTGAAATTCCTGACTACGGCATTCGCTTCGGATGCGTTGAAGGTGAAAACGCTCCCGCTGCGATGCGCCCGGATTGCCTCGCGCAAGTCCGAGGTTCGTCCATCATGCAGGAAGAACAGCCGCTGTCCCAATCCCCACAGGGGGGCGGTGCGAAACTCGCTGGGTCCCGCCTGTCCCTGGCTGACCCCGTCGGCCAGCCCCGGGCCCATGTCATGCACCAAGAGGTCGGAGAAGAGATTCACCGGCTGGTTGCGCAGCGCGGCGACAGCGGCATTGCCGGTATTGAACGCGGGCGTATGACAGAGCGCGCAGCCGGTATCGGCGAACAGCTTGCGGCCCCTTGCGATCGATTCAGCCCCTCCCGGCGCATCGAGCGAAGGCGCCGGCGGCGCCAGGAAGCGCATGAAGATGGCGAACTTTTCGATCGCACTGGCGGCGTCGACGGGCGTCTTGCCCGCGGTGTCGGTGATGGTGTTGGGAACGACCGCAAACTGGCATGTCACTGTTTCCTCCCGCTCGGTCTGAAACAGCTCGTTGGTGATCCCCATCTCGACGTTGTACGCCTCGCCGGAGAACAACAGCAGCGATTTGTTCTGGGCCTTCCATCCGAACCGCGCGACCGTGCCGTCGTTGCCGTTGTTGTTCGCCTGGCCGGAGATCGCATGGCCGGCGAGGACGATGTTCGCCCGGCCGTGGATCTTGAGCTCTTTCTTCCTGGGTGCGTCGCTGACCTGGTTCGCAAGGATCACCTTGTCCGGGATCTGTTCGATCAGGCCTGCGCCGAACGTCGGGGTGGGAATCCGGAAGATCACGTTGCGGCGCGCGAGCTCCCTCGCGAAGTCCGGCTGCGCGAGCACGCATCCCGGCGCGTCCTCCCGGCCGGCGATCGTAAACAGATCGTGGACGCCGCCGTCCGGTGTCCCGTCGGCGTTCCTCACGAACCTCGCTTCGCGCACCGGCCCTTTGGGCGAGATGAACGATGGAACGGTGTTGGTCGCGCCGTTCTCGGTGGCGAACGCAAGCTGCGGATTCTCCGCAGGACTGGTTCCACCGACGGCCGGCTGCAAATGGCAGCCGGCGCAGCTTCCGAGGTTCATCGTCGGCCCGAGGCCGTCTTCGACCCCTTCGTCTTCCTCGAACTCGTCCTTACCCGCGTTGAAAAACGCGAGCTCGGTGCCGGTCAGCCCCGCGATGGGCGCGCCCGCGCCCGCGGCCCCGCCGCGCGGCCCGGGGTCCTTGGCGGCCGAGGACGAATCGTCGGGGAAGGGAATTTCATCGCGCAGGACGAAGCCGATGACGGCAAGCGCCAAGAGCAGTGCGATAGCAACAAGTTTTTTCATGGCTACTCCTTCTTCGCCAAGTGGACTCCCGGAAACTGAACTCAGTGCCCAGCGGTGGCTAGAAACTTATTGTTGACGGCGGAACCTCAGGAAACCGCGCCACTTCTGCCGGTTCCGGCTGCGGCGCGGTCGGTGGGTATTCTTCGCCGAGGAGAGCCGGCGTGTCAACCTGCGGCAATGACAACGTCATTGTCGCTTTCTGACGACTCTCGGGCAGACGCGCTACCGCCTGCGCCACACGCTCGCGAGCCAGGGCTGGCGCTCGCGCGGCAGGCCCTCGGGGCGGTAGTAGTGCTCGAGCTCGGCGAAACCGGCCGCGGTCATGAAGCCCCGCCAGGCCTCGAGGTCGTGGTACGCGCCGTAGCGGCCGCGGTTCCAGCCCTCCTCGTTGTCGCCGTGCGGGTTCGAGCTGAACAGCACGCCCCCAGGCCTCAGGCTCGCGTGCAGCTCGCGCAGCACGCGCGCCAGCTCCTGCCCGGGCACGTGGAACAGCACCGCGTTGGCGAACACCCCGTCGAAGCGCGCCTCGGGGAGCGCCAGCGCG
>JBGQKK010000220.1:0-5400 GCA_041499545.1 Gammaproteobacteria bacterium
CGCACGAAGTACGCGCCCATGGCGCGGATCAGCGCCGACAGCGGCCAGATGCGCGCCCATTCGCCCACCGCGTAGGAGAGCGCCGCCTGGTCGGCGGCGAGGTACGCGGCGAGGATGTAATCCATGTTCGAGCGGTGGTTCATCACGAAGACCACCGTCGCGTCGGGCCCGATCCCTGCAATGCCCTCGGCGTCGAGATAGCCGAGGCGCACGCGGTACAGCGACCTCGCGATCCAGCGCCCGATCCAGTAGCCGATGCGAAAGTAGAGATAGGCGTTGAAGGCCGGCATGATCTCGCGGGCGTAGCGCTCGACGCGGCGCAGCGCCGCCGGCACCGAGACGTGGTTCTCCTTCGCGAAATTCTCGGCGGCGACCTGCACTCTGGGGTCGGTCAGCAGCCGGTGGATGAGCGCCTGGCGCTTGGTCCGCTGGAAGGGCCGGATGCCGATGCGCAGCCGCTCGCCCAGCTCGTCGATCACCTGGTTCGCCGGATGCGTGTAGAGAAAGCGCAGCGCCGGCGCGACGACGTGCTCGTACAGCGCCCAGACGGCGAGCGCCGTCACGAGCACCAGCAGCCACGCCGGGAGGGTAATGCCTTCGGTCATCGCGTCCTTCGCCTGCAGCCGCCGGGCCGCCCACCCACGTCACGCCCGACCGGACCCGGGGTCAGTCGAGCTCGAATGCCTGCTCGTAATTCTGCTTCAGCGCAGGGTTCTGGTCTTCCTTCCGCAACAGGCAATTGCCCACCGCGAGGCGCTCGATCTCGGTTCCCATGAAGCAGCGAAACGCGTCCTCGGGCGTGCACACGATGGGCTCGCCGCGAACGTTGAAGCTCGTGTTCACGATGACCGGGCAGCCGGTGAGCCCCTTGAAGGCCCCGATGAGAGCATGGTAGCGGCCGTTGGTCTCCTTGTGGACCGTCTGGATCCGCGCGGAGTAGTCGACGTGCGTGACCGCCGGGATGTCGGACCGCGGGACCTTGAGCTTGTCGATGCCGAAAAGGGCCTGCTGCTCGGGGGCCATCGCCTTGCAGCGCTTCTTCGCGACGTCGGCGACAAGCAGCATGTAGGGGCTGTCGTAATCCATCTCGAACCACTCGGCGAGGTCCTCGCGCAGCACCGACGGCGCGAACGGCCGGAAGGACTCGCGGTACTTCACCTTGAGGTTCAGCACCGACTGCATCGTCGGCGAGCGCGCGTCGCCGAGTATCGAGCGGCCGCCGAGCGCGCGCGGACCGAATTCCATGCGCCCCTGGAACCAGCCCAGGGCCTTGGTGTCGGCAAGCGCCTTCGCGCACTCGCGGACGATGCCTGCCTCGCTGAGCACGTCGAACTTCGCGCCGGCGCCCTTGAGCCGCGCCTCGATGTCGTTCTGGGCGAACTCCGGGCCGAGATAGGCGCCGCGCATGCGGTCGCCCGCGCCGTTGAGGACCGGCCTGGGCTGGCCCTTGTTGATGTGGCAGGCGGCGAGCGCCGCGCCGATTGCGCCGCCCGCGTCTCCGGCCGCGGGCTGGATCCACAGGTTCTTGAAGCTGCCGTCGCGCAGCACCTTGCCGTTCGCCACGCAGTTGAGCGCCACGCCTCCGGCGAGGCACAGATTCGGGCTCCCCGTCTCCTTGGCGATGGACCGCGTGAGGCGCAGCACCACCTCCTCGGTGACCGCCTGGATCGAGGCCGCGAGATCCATCTCGCGCTGCTTGAGCCAGACCTCGGGCTTCCGCGGCGGCCCCCCGAAGAGCGCGTCGAACCGCTCGTTGGTCATGGTGAGGCCGGTGCAGTAGTCGAAATATTCCAGGTTGAGCCTGAAGGTGCCGTCCGCCTTGAGGTCGATGAGGTGCTCGTAGATGAGCGGCGTGTACTTGGGCTCGCCGTAGGGCGCCAGGCCCATCACCTTGTACTCGCCGGAGTTGACCTTGAACCCGGTGTAGTAGGTGAACGCGGAGTAGAGCAGCCCGAGCGAGTGCGGGAAATGGATTTCCTTGTGGACCTCGAGCTCCTTGCCCTTCCCGTGCGCAAGCGAGGTCGTGGCCCATTCGCCCACGCCGTCCATGGTCAGCACCGCCGCCTCGTCGAACGGCGAGGGATAGAAGGCGCTCGCCGCGTGGCTCAGGTGATGCTCGGAGAACATCACGCGGCCTTCGATGTCCTTCCCCGCACCCCGCGCCCGCAGCTCCTTGACGAGCAGGTCCTTCAGAAACAGCTTTTCGCGCAGCCACAGCGGGATCGCCATGCTGAAGGACTTGAATCCGCGCGGCGCGAACGAGAGGTAGGTCTCGAGTAGCCGCTCGAACTTGAGGAGCGGCTTGTCGTAGAAGGCCACGATGTCCACGCCCTCGATGCCGATTCCGGCCTCCTTCAAGCAGTAATCGACGGCGTGGGACGGGAAGCGCGGGTCGTGCTTCTTCCGCGTGAAGCGCTCTTCCTGGGCGGCGGCGACGATGTTGCCGTCGTCGACGAGCGCCGCCGCGCTGTCGTGATAGAAGGCAGAGATCCCGAGGATCCGCATCAAGCGCTAGAAAAGCGTATAGATGAAGGGGGCGATCGCGGAGCCCTTTGCGAGCACCAGAAGGCCGCCGAGAATCAGCATGGCCGCGAAGATGGGGAGCAGCCAGAATTTCTTGCGTACTTTCATGAAGCGCCAAAGCTCGACGACCAGGCTCACTCTCCTTGCTCCTTAGAATTGATCCTTGAGGGTCTCGGGCGCCGGCCCCGGCGGGTTGCGCTCGATCCAGTAGCTCTTGCTGCCCTTGTCGAGGCGCAGCCTCAAGGGATCCTTGCCGAACAGGCGCATCGCGAGCCCCATCGGCGTGATCACGACGAAGAACAGGATTGCGAGGACGATCGGGCTCACCACCTTGTGCAGCAGCAGGCCGAGCTTGAGCCAGAGCCGGTTGAGGGGCGCAAGAACGACCGGAATCGCGAGCGCGACCAGCGCGAAAGCCGCGCCCGTGGCGAGCGCCCAGACCAGCACGCTCCTGCCGGCGAGCAGCGGAAGCGCGCCGATAACCAAGAACACAGCGGCGAACACGAACCCAAAGGAGCGGTTCGATGGACCCTTGACGATCTCTTCGCGCTCGAGAGACTCGTGCGACATCGTTTCCTCCGGGATTCACTTGAAACGCTGGCTGCGGCGAGCCGGCGCGATTCTTCTCGGCGTCGCGACTATTCCGCCGTCATTTTTTTGGAGAATGCCCCAAACCGCTCCGGGCGTCAATCAAGCCGACCCGGTGTGCGAGCAGGAAATCCAGCATTCCACGCTCGAGTAGCTCGTGGCCGGCGGCGTTCGGATGCGCGTCCACGACCGAATTCGTGATGGACCTGGGCGGCCTGCCCGAGAGCCACTTGACCGTCGAGGTGTACGCAAAGCCGAGCCTCGCGGACAAGGCGCCGATGTCCTCGTTCAGCGTGGAGGTGACCGGGTTGGGAACATGCTCGTAGAGAAATACCGCAAGCGGAACGCGCTTCTCGCGGCAATACGCGTCCACGCCTTCGAGCGCCCCCATCGAGCGCTTCCAGCCCGCGCTGTTGCGCGGCACGCCCGCGGACGATCCGCCCCGGTGCTCGAGGAAGTGCACCACGAACCGATAAGTCCACAGCCGTCCGAGCAGCGTCTTGACCACCTGCGGCGGGCTCCTGCCTTCCACAGACATATGCGGGTCTGCTTCGAATCCTTCGTTGATTTCGATGTCGTTGTCGACGTAGACGAGCAGGACCAGATCCGGCGCGATCTCGGGCCCGCGAAGCTTGAGGAACGCGAGCTCCTGCTCGGTGTTGTATCCGACGATCCCCGAATTGATCACGCGCACCGGTCTCGCCAGGTCCTCGGCCAGATCGCGCTCCAGGCGCCTCGCGAAGGTCTCCTCGTCGCGCACGCCCCAGGCGAAAGCGACCGAGTCTCCCAGAACGAGAATCCGGAATTCTCCGGGCTGCCTGGGGCCGATCGTCCCGTCGCGCAGGCCGATCTCGTTGGTCGCGACGCGAACGCCCTGGAAGGCGTCGTCGATATTCGGCCGGAGCCGGTAGACCAGCACGCTGTCGGACACTCTTTCGGGGGCGAAGCGCTGCGACTCCTCGTAGTAGGAGATGCCCAGCAGGTCGCCGAAGCGTACGAAAGCCTCGATCCCGGCGGCCGCGACGGCGATCGAGACCGCGAGGAGCGCGATGTTCGCGCGCGCGGCGTCGAGACGGCGGTACAGGGCTCCGAAGTGGCAGGCCGTCAGGACGGCCGCGGCGCCGAGGGCGGAGATGACGAGCGCGGCGTAGCCGGGCGACCACCTCCCCAGAACCGAAGGATTCTCCGATACGTGCAGCACCAGCCAGATCGCGACGAACCAGGCGAAGCCGGCGGCCAGCGCCAGCGCGAATCTGAACATCCGATCATGGCTCCTGCGAATCGATCAGGATGAAGGCGACCCGGCAAGGCTTGCCGCTGCGGTTGACCCAGGCGTGGTTGGTCGCCTGCTGCACGATGACGTCGCCGGCCTTGAGATGCACCTCGCTGTCGTCGAGCAGCATGTCGATCTCGCCCGACAGGATGATCGCGTAGTCGAGGCTGCGCGTGCGGTGCATCATCGGATGCCGCGGCGGCAGGCCCTTCGCCGGCGCGTGATCGCCGACCACCTTCATCATGGTGTTGATGTCCATGCTCTCGATCTTCTTGTCCGTCGGCACGAACTCGACGATGCGGAAGATGGTGCCGTTCTTGGGCGGCACGAGCCCGACCTTGGTCTTGGCGCGGTCGTCGGTCCAGGAGAAATCCGGAGGACTGACCGGGGTGACCCACATCTCGCTCGCCGGGTTGGGAGAGCGGAAGGTCATGAGCTGCACCTTTCCGTCCAGCATCACGACCGCCTTGCCCGACGCATCGAGCTTGGTCACCACGCGGCGCACCTCGGGCGCTTGCTGCGCGGCGACCGATCCGGCACCCAACAACGCGAGACTCAGAACCACCCACCCTGGTTTGCTTGTCATCGTTCTCTCCTGAAGTAGACGTTTCACGTGGGCTTTGCCCCGGCCCGGGTCCGGTCGAGCACCGTCATGGCGGAGGCGACCACGCCTGCCACGTCGGCGAGATTGGTCGGCACGATCATGGTGTTGTTGGTCTTGGCGAGGTTGCCGAGCGCGCCGATGTAGAGCTCGGCGACCTTGAGGTTCGCCGCCTGCAAGCCGCCTTCCTTGCCGATCGCGTCGGCGACGGCGGTCACGGCCGCAGCGGTCGCATCGGCGACGAGCCGCAGCGCGGTCGCCTCGCCCTGCGCCTTGTTGATCGCCGACTGCTTCTGTCCCTCGGAGGTGAGAATTGCCGCCTGCTTCTCGCCCTCGGCGAGGTTGATCTCCTGCTGCTTCTCGCCCTCGGACTTGGCGATCAGCGCGCGCTTCTCGCGCTCGGCGGTGATCTGCG
>JBGQKK010000221.1:0-5389 GCA_041499545.1 Gammaproteobacteria bacterium
CTCGGTGGGCGAAGCCGATTTCGTGAAGCCCGCGGTGGAAGCCGAGGGCGAGCTCCTTATGTGGCGCATCTCGATGAAGCCCGGACGTCCCCTCGCGTTCGGCCGCGTCGCGCGGGCGAGCTTCATCGGATTGCCGGGGAATCCGGTCTCGAGCTTCGTGACCTTTCTGATATTCGTCCGGCCGTTCCTGCTGAAGACTCAAGGGATCGCCGACGTCAGTCCGCATTCGATCCGGGTGCGGGCCGATTTCGACTGGCCCGAGCCCGATGCCCGCCGCGAGTTTCTGCGCGTAAAATGGAACGCGCGCGGAGGCCTGGACCTGTACCACACGCAGGATTCCGCGGTGCTGATGTCCACCGCGTGGGCGGACGGGCTGGTCGACAATCCGGCGAACCATCCGATCCGCTCGGGAGAGGTCGTGAATTTCATGCCTTACTCGGAGCTGTACCGATGACGATCAAGGTGCTTTATTTCGCGGGCCTGCGAGAGCAGTTCGGAATGTCGGGCGAGGATCTCGACGCCTCGCCGACGACCGTAGCGGGTTTGCGCACCCTGCTCATGGCGCGCGGCGGCCCCTGGCAGTCGGCTCTCGCTCAAGGAAGGGCATTGCGCGTCGCCGTCAACCAGGAAATGGCGCAGCCGACGACGCCGGTGAAGCCCGGCGACGAAGTGGCGTTTTTCCCGCCGGTGACCGGAGGCTGAGATGGCGGTGCGCATCCAGACCGCGGACTTCGACGCCGGCGCCGAGATCGCGGCGCTGCGCCGGGACAATCCCAAGGTCGGAGCGGTGGCGAGCTTCATCGGCGTTTGCCGGGACGCCAACGACGGCACGGCGGTGGCCCGGATGAGCCTCGAGCACTATCCCGGCATGACCGAGAAGGCCATCGAAAAAATAATCGCCGATGCCAAGGAGCGCTGGGGCGTGATGGAAGCTCTCGTCATTCACCGCGTCGGCGAGCTCAAGCCCGCAGACCAGATCGTCCTCGTCGTCGTCACCGGGGCTCATCGGGGCGAGGCCTTCGCCGCCTGCGAGTTCATCATGGACTACTTGAAGACCCGGGCGCCGTTCTGGAAGAAAGAGGAGACGCCGAAGGGGGCACGCTGGGTCGAGGCGCGGGCCTCGGACGACGAGGCGGCGCAACGTTGGGAACCGCCGAAGTCGAGCGCCGCCTAAAGCGGCGGCGAGACCCTCGATGACTGAAATCTGGGCTCTCGCGGCGCTCTGGATAGGGCTGGCGCTCCTCGCCGCGGTCGTTTCCATCTGGCTGAAGGTCGCGACTGCTCTCTCGGAGATCGCGGTCGGAACGCTCGCTCAGCTCGTCCTTGGAGCCGCGCTCGGCGCGGGTTTTCTCGGCGCCGATCAGGTCTGGATCAAGTTTCTCGCAGGGGCAGGCGCGATCGTGCTGACTTTCCTCGCCGGCGCCGAGCTCGATCCGGAGGTTTTCAGGCGCAAGTGGAAGGAAGCCACGGCGATCGGGCTGATCAGCTTCTTCGCGCCCTTCCTCGGCTGCGCCGCCGCCGCGCGCTGGCTGCTCGGGTGGGATCCGGAGGCGAGCTGGCTCGCCGGCGTGGCGATGTCCACCACATCGGTCGCCGTGGTCTACGCGGTGATGATCGAATTTGGCTTCAACACGACGGACTACGGCAAGACAGTGCTGGCCGCGTGTTTCATCACCGATCTCGGGACAGTCATTGCCCTCGGCCTGCTCTTCGCGCCGTTCACGCTGAAGACGCTGCTATTCGTCGCCGCCCTGGGAATCGCGGCAGTCGCGCTGCCCTGGCTGACCTTTCGCTTTTTCAGGCGGTTCGGCGGCCGGCCTTCGGAGATCGAGGCGAAATTCCTGCTGGTCTGCCTGTTCGGCCTCGGCGCGCTCGCGACCTGGGCTGACAGCGAGGCGGTACTCCCCGCCTATGTGCTCGGGATGATGCTCGCGGGAACGGTCGGAAGGGATCACGCGCTGGTCAGGCGGATACGCACGCTCACCTTCGGCTTGTTGACTCCGTTCTACTTCATCCGGGCCGGATCGTTCGTCTCGGTGCCCGCCCTGGTCGCCGCGCCCGGCGCCTTTCTCGTGATGCTCCTGGTGAAAGTGGCGACGAAGATCGCGGGGGTCTATCCGGTGACGCAGGCATTCCGCTCGCCCAGGAAAGAGGGGATGTACACGACATTGCTCATGTCCACCGGATTGACCTTCGGCACGATTTCCTCCCTGTTCGGTCTGTCGCACGGCATCGTCAGCCAGGCGCAGTACTCGGCGCTCGTCGCCGCGGTGATCGCTAGCGCCGTCGTCCCGACCCTGATCGCGAACGCCTGGTTCCTGCCGCACCATTTGCTGCCGAGGGCCGACGAATCGGGGAAGGGCGAGCCTGTGGTGGCAAGGGCAAAGCGGAGCTGAGGCTATGTACAAGAAGATTCTTGTCGGGTACGACGGATCCGAGGCGGCGAGGAAGGCGTTCGATACCGCGCTGGAGCTGGCGGTGCGCGATAAGAGCGATCTCTATGTCGTCACCGTGGCTCGGCCGCCTGAATTCGGCGACGAAGTGGAAACCGAGGCGGTGATCGAGAACTCGCGCGAGCACCACACCAAGCTGCTGGCGCCGCTCCAGGCCATCGCTTCACGGACGAACGTCCACGCCCACTTCGAGCTCGCGGTGGGGCACGCCGCGGAGCAGATCATCTATCACGCCGACCGCCACCAGGTGGATCTCATCGTCGTCGGCCACCGCGGGCGCTCGAAATTCTCCCGCCTCCTGCTCGGCTCGGTCTCGAAGCAGGTTACCGAGCACGCAGACCGGCCGGTGCTCGTGGTCCGCTAGGCGGACGCAGCCGCAAGCCCGGGACTAGCCGCGCCCGGCGAGCCGCAGGTTCGCCTGGGTGAGGCGCTCGACCAGCACCCGCATGAACGCCTTGTTGAACCCGACCTGGCAGGCGTCGGTCGCCACGCGCAAGGCGTCGGCCTTGATCTCGATCACCGTGATCTCGCCGAGCGCGGTGATGGTGGTCGTGCGGCGGCCCATGCGGCCGGTGAAATAAAGGATCTCGCCGAAGCAGCCGCCGGGCTTGATCACGTTGAGCTGCTTGCCGAGCAGGGTCACGCCGACTTCGCCTTCGACGAGGAAGTAGAAGCTGTCGCCCTGGTCGGCCTCCTTGATGATCACGGTTCCCGCCTCGACCGTCCGCCAGCGTCCGATGCGCACGACCTCCCAGAGCGCCACGTCGTCGAAGTCTTCGAAAAACGGCATGTCGCGGAGCTGGTTGAATTTCTCGGAATCCGACGCCGACGCTCCGGAGAGACGCAGCGTCGTGAAGGCCTGGCTCAAGTCCTTGCCGAACTCGAGCCAGGTCCGGTAGCGCGCGGCGCGGTCCTTCTCGATCGCCTTCATCACGATCTGGTCGAGCAGCGGCGACAGGTCCGGGCGGAGCGTGACCGGCCGCGCCGGCACGCTGTTGAGGATCGCGTAAGTGAGCGCCGCCTGGGTATTGGCCTCGTAGGGCAGGCGGCCGGTGAGCATCCGGTACATCACCACGCCCAGCGAATAGATGTCCGTCTGCTGGGTCAGGTCTTCCATCCTGATTTGCTCCGGAGACATGTAGGCGGGCGAGCCCACGCCCGTGATCTGCGTTGTCTCCTGGCCGTGCCGCTGCTGGAACGAGGCGCCGAAGTCGCTGACCTTGGTGTCGCCACTCTCCGAGAGCAGGATGTTGCCCGGCTTGATGTCGCGGTGGATCACGCCGTGCTGAAACGCGTACTCGAGCGCGCGCACGCACTTGAAAATGATCTCCACGACCTTGTTGAGGGGGAGGAGATTGTTGACTTCCGAGTAGCTCTCGAGCGTCGCGCCGGGCACGTACTCCATCACCAGGTAGCTGTGCTCGGGCTCGACGACCGCGTCGAAGATCGCGACGATATGAGGGTGGCTGAGCTTGCCGGCGAGCGCCGCCTCGGCGAGGAAGGCCTTGTGCATCATGCGCTCGGTGTGGGGACTGAGGTTCTCGGCGAACAGGAACACCTTGATCGCGACCTCCCGGTCGGCGAAGGGGTCGCGCGCGAGGTACACGCGGCTGGTGGCACCGGTGCCGATCTCGCGGATGATCGGATACTTGCCCAGGTGCTCCTGGAGTTCGAACGTCATCGCCATGGCGGCCAAGTCTAAGCCAAGACCCCGGGGGGCGAAAGTTGCAAAATGACGGTCTCGCCCTTGAAAACGGGCACAAATCCCCCACTTCATCCGCGAACATCGATCCGAGATCGACACCTATGCGCCTGGACAAGCTCACCACCAAGTTCCAGCAGGCCCTGGGCGACGCGCAAAGCGTCGCCGTGGGGAACGACCAGCAGTTCATCGAGCCGCTCCACGTCCTGTCGGCCCTGCTCGCGCAGGACGACGGGGGCAGCGGGTCGCTCCTGTCCCGTGCCGGGGTCAACGTTCCGCGCCTGCGCGACGCGGTCCGGCAGGCGATTTCGCGCCTGCCGAAGGTCGAAGGCCACGGCGGCGAGGTCCAGATCTCGCGCGAGCTGAACGCGCTGCTCAACCTCACCGACAAGGAAGCGCAAAAGCGCGGCGACCAGTTCATTGCATCCGAATTGTTCCTGCTCGCCTTGGCCGACGATAAGGGCGAGGCCGGGCGCCTCGTGAAGGAGAACGGCGGCAGCCGGAAAGCCATCGACCAGGCGATCAAGGCGGTCCGCGGAGGCGAGTCGGTGGGCAGCCAGGAAGCCGAGGGCAGCCGCGAGGTCCTGAAGAAATACACCCTCGACCTGACCGAGCGCGCGCGCTCGGGCAAGCTCGACCCGGTGATCGGACGCGACGACGAGATCCGGCGCGTCATCCAGATCCTGCAGCGCCGCACCAAGAACAATCCCGTGCTGATCGGCGAGCCCGGCGTGGGCAAGACGGCGATCGTCGAAGGCCTCGCCCAGCGCATCGTCAACGACGAGGTGCCCGAGACGCTCAAAGGAAAGCGCGTGCTCTCGCTCGACATGGCGGCTCTCCTCGCCGGCGCCAAGTATCGCGGCGAGTTCGAGGAGCGCCTGAAGGCGGTGCTGAAGGAGCTGGCCCAGGACGAGGGGCAGACCATCGTGTTCATCGACGAGCTGCACACCATGGTCGGCGCGGGCAAGGCCGAAGGCGCGATCGATGCCGGCAACATGCTCAAGCCCGCGCTCGCGCGCGGCGAGCTGCACTGCATCGGCGCCACCACGCTGAACGAATACCGCAAGTACGTGGAAAAGGACGCGGCGCTCGAGCGGCGCTTCCAGAAGGTGCTGGTCGGCGAGCCCTCGGTAGAGGCGACCATCGCCATCCTGCGCGGCCTGCAGGAGCGCTACGAGGTGCACCACGGCGTCGAGATCACCGACCCGGCGATCGTCGCCGCGGCCGAGCTCTC
>JBGQKK010000222.1:0-5356 GCA_041499545.1 Gammaproteobacteria bacterium
CCCTCGTGCCGAACTTTCCGGGAGGCGGATTTCCCTATCGATGCGGGCGGCCGCGGTCGGATTCTTCGTCGTGCACGACCTTTCCGCCGACGACGGTCAGCACCGATCGCATGCTCCTGATGCCTTCGTCCGAGACCCGGCGCGGGTCGAGGAAGTTTTCGTTCAGGACGACGACGTCCCCGAACTTGCCCACCTCGATCGATCCGAGCAGGTTTTCCTCTTTCGAGAACCAGCCGTTGGCGGCGGTGTAGAGCCGCAGCGCTTCCAGGCGCGTGAGCGTCTGGCCCGCGTTGATCACCACGCCCGAGGTGTTCTTGCCCGTGACCATGTAGTAGATCATGAGCCAGGGATTCAGGGTCGAGATCTGGGCGCTGTCGGACCCGGCGCCCACTTGGATTCCGCTGTCCACGATCATGCGGTAGGGCGGGCCGTTCGCGGTGGTCGTGCCCGCCAGGTAGCGGAAGCCGTGCAGCGCGAGACCGGCGCCCATCGCCTTGAGCCGGTCCACGGTCGGCCGGTCGATCGTGATCGCGTGCGCGATCGACCAGTGCAGGTCGGCGATCGGGATCTCGTGGTTGAGCCTCTCCCATGCCGAGGTCGTGAACTGGTCTTCGGCGAGCGACAAGGTGTGCTGCTGATAGATCCAGCCGCGATCGGCCGCCATGCGGATCGCGGCGGCGTAGTTCGGCGGCTCGACCACGGGCCCGAAGAGCGGCCAGGTCGTGACGAACTCGCCCAGCCCGGCGATTTTCATCATGTCGCCGCCGAATTCCCGGAAAGCGTTGAGGACGCGGTTCGTGAGGAGCGGATTCTCGGGCTGCGTGTCCATGGAAAGGAAGAACACACGCAGGCGGACGGGGAGCCTGCCCTCGCGCTGCAGCTGCAAGGCGGCGTCATACGCCGTGTACGGGTTCCAGCTTGCCGCCCCGTCGAAGAGGAAGGAGCCGTCGGTGTGGGGCGTTCCGGGAATCACGAACCCACCCATGTCGAAATGGGTCGTCACGCCCAGTCCCGCTCCATAGGCCATGGCGTCGACCGTGCCGCGCTTCTGGTCCTCGAAAGTCTGGATCGCGCGCAGCGCGTTGAGCGCGGCAAGGGTCTGCGGATTCGCCGCGATCTGGCCGGTTGCGCTCACGACCACGCCGCGGCTCTCGAAGAACGCCTTGCCGGCCGAGTTGGTCGCGGACGGACCGGTGAACGACTGCTGCACGTAGACCGGATGCTGCGGGGCGGCGGCATCGAGCTCCGCCAGGGTCGGCAGGCGCTTCTCCGCGAATTGCACCGAATTCCAGCCCCCGATCGCGGTGATGAACTCGCCCGGGGGAACGGTCGCCGCGCGCTCCCGGATCAGCTGCTGCACGTCGGCGATCGACGCGGCGCTTTCGAGGCGGGTGTCGTGCCCCGGCCGGATGCCGAGCAGAACGATATGGTTGTGGTTGTCGACCAGCCCGGGGATCGCGGTGCGGCCGTGCAGGTTGATGACCCGGGTGCAGGGGCCGTCCGCATCGTCGCCGCGATGGCCCACGGCGGCGATCCTGCCGTTCTTGATCATGACCGAGGAAACGACGGAGTTCCTCGCGTCCATGGTGACGATATTGCCGTTCACCAGGCGCAGGTTTCCGGCGCCGGCGCAACGATCGTCGTTATCGGCGAACGCCTGCGAGGCTGCGAAGAGCCCCGAGAACAGCGCGCAAGCCAATACGAGCCTCCTGCGATACCGTGAATTCATGGTCTCCTCCTTGTTGACAACGATCGACGCCGTTGCGCTGAGTGAAGCGCGATCATGATGCCCCTTCGCGTCGAAGCGGGTCAACCGTGGGACCCGGCCCACGCAACTCCGGCGTGGGCATCAGCTCCGCGGGTTGCGGGCGCTCACGAACCAGGTGGAAGAGCCCGCCCAGATGCCATTTGGGCGCTGGTGGCGGGCGAGGGTCTCGCGCAGCGCGGCAACGACCTGCCCTTTGCGCTTCTCGCCTTCGTCGCCCGCGAGCCGGATGATCTCTCCCGCCGGCCCCAGGGCCATGGCGAACTCGACCGCATCATCGAGCGTCTTGCCGATGCAGATGTCGGCGTCGTAGCGCTCGAAGCGGACGCGCTCGTAGCCCGCGCCGCGCAGCATGTCGCTCACCATGTCCGGGCCCGCCATGGAGAACGGGCCGGGGCCGCAGTGCACCTGGTCGGTCTCCTCGTGCGAGACCACCGGCACGATCTCGCGCACGCGCAGCTCGGCTTCGTGCAGCCAGGGGTTGTCCTCGCGCTTGCGCCACACGATCATCGAGAGCTCGCCGCCCGGAACGAGCGCGCGCCGGATGTTGCGCAGCGCCTGCCCGGGCATGTTGAAGAACATGGTGCCGAAGCGGGAGAAGGCGTAGTCGTAGGGGCCGCGCAGGTTCTCGGTCTGCACGTCGGCGGCGAAGAACGAGGCGTTCTTCACCCCGGCCTTCGCCGCGTCCTGCGCCGCGGCGTCGACGAATTTCTGCGCGCAGTCCACGCCGACCGACGCGCCGCCCGGCCTCACCTGCCTGGCGATGGCCTGCGTGGTGTCGCCGAAGCCGCAGCCCACGTCGAGCACGCGCGCGCCCGCGCCAAAGGGACGGCGCCCGAGCAGCTCGTCGCTGTGGCCGGACAAGCCCTCGGTCAACACGTAGCGGAAACGGGAGAACTTGTCGAAGAGGATCGTGTTCCAGGCCTCGATCGGAATGCTGTTGTCCTTCACCGCGTCGTGCAGTGCATCGCCCACTCGATCCTCCTCAACGCTCTAGCGGGAGCGGCTATCTCGCCGCGGAGACTTGACGCGGGGTCAGGGCCGCCAGTACGGCCGCGACGGCGATCAAGGCCAGGACGTCTCCCCAAAGATGCCCGATGTGCCGGTGATCGGCGACGGACTGAACGGCCATGATCGCGCCGTGCACGATGCTCGACCAGACCGCAAACCAGATGAGGCTCCTGTGCGCCATCGGATCGCGAGCGGCGAGCATCAGGAACACGCCGAGCGTGGCATAGATGCCCAGGATCATCTCCAGGTACTCCGAGCGCCCCGTTTCATGCCAGGTCCAGCCCGAAGGCCAGACGATGCCGAGCGGCCATATGCCGAAAGTGAAGGTCAGCCCTACGACTACCAGAACGATGCGTAGAAACTTGATGCGATCGGCTTCAGTCATTTTTTCCCTCCAAGTGATAGGATGTCGTGCCTCGGATTGTGCGGAAATAGGCGCCGGGCGTCATGAGACCTGCGTCCCAGACGCCCGCGAAACCCGAGCTTGTCGAAGCGATCGCCTGGGACGGGAGTCCCGGTGGGTGGCTAGTAGTACATCTCCGGCATGGGCTCGATTTCCTTGGCCTGATTGGCGATCAGGGCCGGCAGATAGCCGGCATCGGCGGCCACTGCGCTGGGTGCCGAAACGCGCGGCATCGCGGCGGCGGGCGCCAGCAGCGTTGCCGCTCCCAGCGTAAGGCCGCAGATCGCGATCGCGGTGACGACCATCGCCGACGGGCTGAAGGCTCCGGACTCGCCGGCGGGGTTCTTTCTGTTGAGCATCGTGCTTTCCTTTGTCGTGTTCGAGCCGGCGGAAATCGCCGGCCTTGTTGAAACCGTTGAAACAGGAAATGGCCGCGAAGTGTAGCGGCGGGCTGTATCAGGAGAATTTCGCCGGAAGGCCATTCTTGTTTCGTTTGTTTCGCGCGGCATGAAAGCCTCGCGGGAGAGTCTTCCCAGGCAGCCCCAGGGAGGCTTTAGGGCACTCTTCGGCCGAAGCCGGCCTCGCGCGCGAGCACGATGGCCCGCGAGCGGCTGTCGACTTCGAGCTTGGCGAAGATGCTGGTGATGTGGTTGCGGACGGTCTTGTCGGAAAGCTCCAGGCGCGCGGCGATCTGGGCGTTGTCCAGGCCTTGCGCGATCAGCTCGACCAGCTCCGCCTCGCGCGGCGTGAGCCCCGAAAACGGCGCGCCGCCCGGAATGCCCGGCAGAAACTCGCGCACCGCCGCGAGCCACTGCGCCCACGCCGGCTCGTGCTCGAGCAGGACGTGGTTGCGGCTCTCGACCGGCACGAAGCGCGCCCCGGGAATGAGACCCGCGACCCTGCGGCCTTCCTCGAACGGGATACGCGCGTCCGCCTTCGAGTGCGTCACCAGCGTCGGGCAGGTCACGCGGCGCGCGAGCTCGGTCACGTCCACCTCGTTGAACGCCCGCAGGAAGCGCGCGGCGTTGGCGGGCGAAATCGTCGCGCGCTCCAGCTCGTTCCACCAGCGCTGCTGCTCGAGGGTCGAGTCGGGGATGAACTGCGTGGTGAAGAACTGGCGGTACGCCGGGTCGTCCTTGCCCCAGCCGAGTTCGGCGAGCTTGATCTGCGCCTCGGCGTCCTCGCGCTCCTGCGGCGAGGGATTGCGCTTGAGGCGCCCTCGGGCGTACGCGCCGTGCAGCACGAGGTGGCTCACGCGCTCGGGATGGCGCGCGGCGTAGGCGATCGCGATCGCCGTCCCTTGCGAGAGCCCGAGCAACGGAAAGCGCGCCATTCCCGCCGCGTCGGCCACCGTCTCCAGATCGCGCACCCAGGCCTCGAACGATAGGTCGGCGACCTCGCGGTCGGAGAGCCCGCAGCCGCGCGCGTCGTAGCGCAGGAACGTGTGATCGCGCGACAGCTCCCGCAGCCAGGGGCGCCACACCGAGCTCTCCCAGTCCAGCTCCACGTGCGTCATCCACGTCCCGACCTTCACCAGCGGCGGCCCCGTGCCCGAAGTCGCGTATGCGATCCGCACCCCGTCCGAGCTGGTGCAGAAGCGGATTTGCTGGGAGGGAATGGGCATAGAAAGTCCAGCTAGTTAGTCCGCTCCTGCAACTGCCCTAACCGCCCCATCACCTCCGGATGCTTCGCCGCGAAATCCCGCGTCACGCCCTTGGTTCTCTCCCTCCATGCCTTCGCCGCTTCCGCAGCCACGACCGCGTACTTCGCCCCGCGCGATACCAGGTCGGCGACTAGCCGCGCGTCGTCGGCCTGCATTTCGCTCCATTTCTCGGTGACGGCGACGCGCGCGGAGTCGGCAAGCGCCTTCTGCTCGGCTGAAGGTAGCGCGTCGAACCACGCTTTGTCGGCGATGAGGAAGTACGTGTAGAACAGGAGTCCCGGCACGAGGCTCGCGCTCGGCGCGTCCTTGACGTTCTTCCCCCAGCCGCCGGGCGAGGTGATGATGCCGTCCATCGCTCCGCGCGCGAGCGCCGCTCCCATTTCGATCGCCGGGAACACGACGGGCGTGGCGCCCAGGCTCTTCACGATGTCCTGGTACACGCCCGGTCCCGCGACGCGGATCTTCAAGCCCTTGATGTCGTCGGGCGTTCGCACCTGGCGGTTCTTGAAGATGA
>JBGQKK010000223.1:0-5316 GCA_041499545.1 Gammaproteobacteria bacterium
CGTGCAGGCTCGATCGATCGTCAAGCGCAAGACCGCCGACGAATCGGTTACCTCATCGACGACCTTGCAGGATGACGATCACCTCACGTTCCCGATTGCGGCGAATGAGGAGTGGGTTGCGGATTATGAATTACATTTCGGGGCAGGGATCGCGACAACTGGCGTAAAGCTCGCCGTCACCGTTCCCGCGGGCGCCACGATGAGAGCAACAGCAAGCTCTCCATGCGCTGCAAATTCAGCGCAGGACAAGACCACTACCACGAGCGGCGCTGCCCTGGATTTCACATCGGGCACCATCTCAGGGAACAATGGCCTGTTTCGCGTGAGCGCGTGGGTGCTGAACGGAGCAACAGCCGGGAGCGTAACCCTACAGTTCGCTCAATCAACCTCAAGCGGCACGGCCTTGACGCACTTCAAGGGCTCGCACGAGCGGGCCGATAGGCTGACCTAGAATAATCGTGGTGCTCTCGGGAGGGCGACGCCCTTGTCCTGGCCATGGAATAGACCTCGGATGCAATGGTCGACCTCATGGCCGAGGGTTTCGTGGTAGCCGTTCTCCCGGCGTTGATCGAGCACCCACCGCGGCAAGGTGTAGATGTGACAGACCTCGCCGTTCCAGTCGTAGCACCCGAGCAAGCCCGGTTCGTTGTCGCGGCCCCCGTGGTTGCAGACCATCGCCAGCGCGGGACCGTCCAGTTCGTGCTGCTCGACCTGGATCAATCGGCCGGGATCGACCGAAGCGCAGCCGGCGAATAGGAATAGCCCGATGCCCAAGGCCCGGGCGATCGAGGCGCCTGCGCGCGCCTGATGCGTTGGCGCAGCGTTCCGGGAGCGGGTACAAGTGCGGGTATGGGCGCCGAGTGTGCCGCGTAAAGGCAAAGCAAGACAGCGGCTTACGCTCTGAATAGCGGCTTTGCGCGAAGATCACGGCAGCCGCATTGTGCCCGAGGGCGCACTTGACGACCTCGCGGGGGTAGACGCTGGTTTGCGTCAGCGTCCCCTGAAACAGCTCCTCGCAGGCGACGACTCGATGCTGAGCGTCGAGCAACAGGACCACGAAGACCTCGTGTTCGCGTCCGGCGAGCGCCAGGCGCAGGTAGTCGCGGACCGCGCGCGGCGAGGTCAGCGCGTCGCGCGAAGACATCTCCTCCTTGAGAGCGCGGCGTGCCAGCTCCAGCGCGGCCTTCAGCTGCGCGAGCTTGGCGCTGCCCAAACCGGGTATTTCCCCGAACCCCGTGGGTCCCGATTGGAGCAGGGCCGAGATCGAGCCGAAACGCCCGAGAAGCTGCCGCGCCAAGTCCACCGCGCTCATTCCCTTCACGCCGGTGCGAAGCAGGATCGCGAGCAGCTCGGCGTCGGCGAGGGCGGCGGGACCCTGGGCGAGCAGGCGCTCGCGCGGCCGCTCCTGCAACGGCCAGTCTGAAATCGGCATGTGCTTGGGTCCTTGAATCCTCTGGCGAATAACGCGCGAACCCGCGCCTGAGATGACCGAAAATACCGGGCGTTCGGGTCGGCTCCGCCTCGCCCGCGCGCTCAGGCTCGCGGACCGTGGAGATCGTATTTCTCGATTCGATAGCGCAGCGTGTCGCGAGAAATGCCGAGCAGCTTCGCGGCGTGCGTTACGTTCCACGAGGTCTTTTCGAGGGCCTGCAGCAGCAAATCGCGCTCGACCTGCTCGAGCTTGAGGCCTTCGCTCGCGCGCGTCGGTGCCGCAACCGCGTGCTCGGGGGCCGAGACCCCGAGCGTCGCGCAGAATGTGAGGTGCGCCGGCTCGATCACGGATTGCTTGGTCAGGAGAACGGCCTGCTCGATGACGTTGCGCAGCTCGCGCACGTTGCCGGGCCAGAGGTAGCCGAGCAAGGCCTCTTGGGTCTGCTGGCTGAACTGAAGCTCCTTCTTTCCATAGCGCGCGCCCTGGAGCGCGAGGAAATGGTGGGCGAGCCGCAGGATGTCCTCGCCGCGGTCGCGCAGCGGGGGGAGCGCGATCTGAATGATCCGCAGAAGAAAATACAGATCGGAACGGAACTTCGACGCCCGTACCAGCGGCTCGAGGGGGCGATTGGTCGCAGCGACGATGCGCACGTTGGCGCGGTAATCCCGAACGCTCCCGAGGCGGCGAACGACCTTCTCCTCGAGCAGCCGCAGGAGTTTTCCCTGCAGGCTCGCCTCGACGTCCCCGATTTCGTCCAGAAAGAGCGTGCCCCCGTCGGCGGCCTCGGCCAGTCCGATCTTCCGCTCCCGGGCGTCGGTGAAGGCGCCGCGCTCGTAGCCGAACAGCTCGGTTTCGAGCAATTGCGCCGGGGTCGCCGCGCAATTGATCTCGACAAAAGGGCGGCTCTTGCGCTGGCCTTCGAAATGGATCGCGCGCGCAACAAGCTCCTTGCCCGTTCCCGTTTCGCCGGTGATCAGCACGGCCGGAAGCTCGTCGTCCCGCATTCCAATTTCCGCATCGAGCAGCTGATGCATCGTCGATTTCAGGGACCGCATCGGCGGGGATTCGCCGATCAGCTTGTCGAGGCCGCTGATCTGGGCCTGCTTGTTCCGGTAGTACGACAGGGCCTCTTCCAGCCGTTCCTGCCCGACCGCCCGGTCGAGCAGGAGCTTGAGCTCGCTCAGAATGACGGGCTTGCTGAGATAGTCGTAAGCGCCCGCTTCCATCGCGTCGACCGCGACCCCCACGTTGCCGTGACCGGTGATCATGATGAGCTTGATCTGGCTGTCGATCCTGCGAATTCTGCTCAGCACCTCCAGGCCGTTGATTCCGGGCAGGCGGTAGTCCGTCAGGACGACGTCGGGCTTGAACTCGGCGATCTGCTCCAAGCCCTGTTCCCCGCTCTTGGCCAAGCGCACTTCGTAGCCCTCCCGGGCGACGTAGGCCTCCATGTTCTTGGCGAGGGTCGCCTCGTCCTCAATGATCAGCACCGCGTGCGGCATCTAGGTGACCTCAGTCGGGAAGCGTCCTCGCGGGTACGCTGCCTAAGTTTGGGAATTATAGCCCAAATATTGCATGCATTACCAAGATCGATGCTGGGTCCGAGTACCCGGCGTCCGCCTCGAGTCCAGGGATATTGTCAATATTAAACAGACAGATACGCGGGATACACGGGACATAAGCGTCGCAATCGCCACGCTATTCCCGTAGAATCGAAGGTCCCGGCGGGCCCTGCGCCCGGGCCCGGTGCCCAGTGGGTGGACTTAGCCAACGATGACCAAGGTTTCCGGAAAGAAGATTCTGCTCGGCATCACCGGGGGTATCGCCGCATACAAGGCGGCGGAATTGACGCGCCTGTTCGTGAAGGGCGGGGCCGACGTACGCGTCGTCATGACCGAGTCGGCGTGCCGGTTCATCACTCCGATGACGCTGCAGGCGCTGTCCGGGAAGCCCGTCTTCACCGACATGTGGGACCTGCGTGTTCCCGACGGCATGGGTCATATTGAGCTGTCGCGCGATCGCGACGTCATCGTGGTCGCCCCCGCGACGACCGATTTTCTCGCGAAACTCGCGAACGGCCTCGGCGACGATCTACTTTCTGCGCTTTGCCTCGCGCGCCGAAGCCCGCTCATGCTCGCTCCGGCGATGAACGTCGAAATGTGGCAGAACGCGGCGACGCAGCGAAACGTCGAGCGGCTTCGCGCCGACGGCGTCGCCATCCTGGGGCCCACCGAAGGCGACCACGCGGACCGCGAGGGGGGCATGGGGCGCATGCTCGAGCCCGAGCAGATCCTCGCCGAGGTCGCCGCCGCGCTCGGTCCCAGCGCGCTTTCCAAAAAAAAAGTCCTGATCACGGCCGGGCCGACCTATGAGCCGATCGATACGGTGAGGGGGATCACCAATCGGAGCTCGGGCAAGATGGGTTACGCCGTTGCGCAGGCCGCGGTCGAGGCGGGCGCGGAGGTGACGCTTGTTTCCGGAGCGACTTCGCTCGCTGCTCCTTCGGGCGTGGATCGCGTGGACGTGCTCACGGCGGGCGAGATGCACCGCGAGGTCATGAAGCGGGCGAAGCAGGCCGACGTGTTCATCGCGGTCGCGGCGGTCGCCGACTATCGTCCCACGGCTCCCAAGTCGCACAAGATCAAGCGCGGCAACGGTCGCCTCAGCCTCGAACTCGAGGCGAACCCGGACATCCTCGCGGAGGTCGCGGCCCTGCCCAAGGGGCCATTCTGCGTGGGCTTCGCCGCCGAAACCGAGGACTTGATGGCGAACGCGCAGGAGAAGCGCAAGAAGAAGCGCGTTCCGCTTCTGGCGGCGAACCTCGCTCACGAGACCTTCGGCAAGGACACGAACGCCCTTACGCTCTTCGACGACAGTGGCGTACATGAACTGCTGCGCGCGCCGAAGATCGCGCTCGCGCGCCAGTTGATCGAGCACATCGCGAAGATGCTGCCGAAGCGCTAGGCGGCTCTTCGTTTGAAGACCCTCGACATCAAGATTTTCGACGCGCGGCTGCTCGACGTGCCGCCGGCGTACTCGACCGCCGGGGCGGCGGGCTTGGATCTTCGCGCGTGCGTCGATTCCCCGATCACGCTAGGACCCGGAGCATCCGAACTGGTGCCGAGCGGCATCGCCATCCATCTCGCCGATCCAGGGCTGGCGGCAATCGTGCTGCCCCGCTCCGGGCTCGGGCACAAGCATGGAATCGTATTGGGGAACCTCGTCGGCTTGATCGATTCCGACTACCAGGGGCAGGTGATGGTGTCGCTATGGAACCGATCGAAGGAAGCCTTCACCATCAACCCGATGGACCGCATCGCGCAGCTCGTGGTCGTGCCGGTCGTGCAGGTGAAGCTGAACGTGGTGGAGGAGTTCGCCACGAGCCGGCGCGGCGCAGGCGGCTTTGGGAGCACGGGTAAGGGCTGAGGAGGAGGGCTTCGCGGCTGCCGAGCGTAGCTCACGGTCAAGGCCTCCCATACGTGTCCGTCAGGCTCGCTCCAGTACACGATGCGGCCACCGTGCTGCGTATTGACTTGCATGTTTGCTGGACCGTGTGGGGTACTTCTGTACTCGATGCCGCGGGCCCTGATTCTCGCCACGATGCCGTCGAACTCGGCCTCGCTCACTCGAAAGCAATAGTGTTGTAGGGGAAAGGGGCCGTCGGCTTGGTCGAAGTCGAGGGTCAAGCCTTCGTTCAGGTAGACCGCGCAGAACGGACCCACTCCCGACTCCGCCCAGGGGACGCCGAGGAGGGTGGCAAGCAGTTCCGCCGCCGCTTTCCTGTTGCGCGATGGAACCATCGCGTGGTCGAGTTCAACGCTCATCGTTCACGGCGACCGGGCCGACGAGGTGATGGAGGCCACAACGAGCCACGCTTCAGAGGC
>JBGQKK010000224.1:0-5316 GCA_041499545.1 Gammaproteobacteria bacterium
AGGACGTTGAAGTGATTCATTCCGTGGATCGCCATGATTTCCCCTCAAGCAAGATCGCCGGACTGGACGCGTGTCACGCCGGCCTTCTTCATCTTCTCCCAGGCCGCGGCGAGCGAACCCTGCATGTCGATCGCGCGGCACGCGTCCTCGATCACCACGCTTTCGAACTTGAACTTGCGCGCGTCGAGCGCGGTCCACGCCACGCAGAAATCCGTTGCAAGGCCGCACACGAACACGCGCTTCACGCCGCGCTCATCGAGATAGCCTTCCAGGCCGGTGCGGCTCTTGCGGTCGGCCTCGAGAAAGGCCGAATAGCTGTCGACGTCCTTGCGCCAGCCTTTGCGTACGATCAATTGCGCGTGCGGGACGGCGAGGTCCTTATGCAGCGCCGCGCCGTCGCTGCCCTGCAGGCAGTGGTCCGGCCAAAGCACCTGTTCACCGTAGGCGAGCTTGATCGAATCGAAGGGCTTGCTGCCCGGGTGCGAGGTCGCGAACGACCGGTGCCCGGACGGGTGCCAGTCCTGCGTGAGCACCACGTTCTCGAAGCGCTTCGCGAGCTCGTTGACGACCGGAACGATCTCGTCCCCCTTCTGCACCGCAAGGCGCCCGCCCGGGCAGAAGTCGTTCTGCACGTCGACGACGATGAGCGCGTCCTTTGCGCCGGGCTTAAGCTTGTCCGCCATCCCTCGGAAAATCCGAATGCGCCGCGACGCGCTCGACCTCGACCAGGCAATCGTAGAAGGTCGCCCCCCGGCCGATGTCGGTGAGCGCCTGCGAGGTCACCGCGTTCGCGTTGCGCTTCTCCGCAGTCAGCTTCTTCCACCACACGGAAAGCGCCACCACCACGCCTTCGCGCGCCTTGTCCCCGACGCGCGCACGCGCGGTGAACGAGCCGCGGTCGTTGAAGATGCGGACCCTATCGCCGTCCCTGATTTCCCGCGCGCCCGCGTCCGAGACGTGCATGTCCAGGCTCGGTTCCTTCGCTTCGGCGATCGCGAACGGCATGTTGGCGAACGACGAATTGAGAAAGTGCCGGTTCGGAGGTGAGATCATCGCCAGAGGATACTTTTCCGCGAGCTTCGGATTCGATCGCACGGACTCGCGCGGCGCGACGAACCCCGGCAGGGGATCCATCCCCATCGCTTTCGCGGCCTCGTTGTAGAACTCGCACTTGCCCGACGGCGTGGCGAAGCCGCCTTGCGCGAAGGGCGCGAAACGCTCTGGGACGTTCAGGCGCTGCCAGCCCTTCGCTTTGAGCGATTCCCAGTCGATGCCCTGCATCGACGGCTTCGAAGACTCGAGCGCCTGGCGGCAGATGTCCTCGTCGGAGTCCTTGAAGCACTCCTCGGTGAAGCCCATGCGCACGGCCAGGCGCCGGAACACTTCGCTGTTCGGCAGCGACTCGCCGAGCGGCGCGATCGCCGGGCTGTTTGCCATCACGTAAAGGTGCCCGTAGCCGGTATGCACGTCGTAATGTTCGAGCTGCGTGGTCGCCGGCAGCACGATGTCCGCGTAATCGCAGGTGTCGGTCAGGAACTGCTCGTGCACCACGGTGAAGAGGTCCTCGCGCGAAAATCCCCTCACGACCTTTTCCGAATCGGGCGCGACGGCCACCGGATTCGAGTTGTACACGTAGAGCGCGCGGATCGGCGGCGCAGCAGTGAGCAGCGCATCGCCGATCCCGACCATGTTGATGGTGCGCGGGCTGGCGTTGCGGGAGAGCTTGAGCAGGTCCGGCCGCTCGAGCTTCGCGTCGTTCATGCCGAAGAATCCCGAGGTACCGAGCACCGCGCCCCCGGCCGGATGGCGCCAGTCTCCGGTGAGCGCGGGCAGGCACAGGATGGCCCTTACCGCCATGCCGCCGCCCGAGTGGCGCTGCAATCCGTAGTTGAGCCGGATCGCCGCGGGACGCGTGCCCGCGTATTCGCGGGCGAGCGCGACGATTTTTTCGGCGGGAAGCCCGGTGAGCTGGGCGACCGTCTGCGGCGCATACTCCTTCACGCGCTCCCTCAACTGCTCGAAGCCGAGCGTGTATCTCTCGACGTAGTCGGCGTCGTAGCGCTTCTCCCCGATGATGACGTGCATCATCGCCAGCGCGATCGCGGCGTCCGTGCCCGGCAGGGGCGCGAGGTGCTCGTGGCATTTCTCCGCGGTGAGGCTGCGGTAGGGATCGATGGCGATCAGCTTTGCGCCGCGGCGCTTGGCCTCCTGCGCGCGCGACCACATGTGCAGGTTCGAGACGATCGGATTGGAGCCCCAGACGAGGATCAGCTTCGCTTCGTCGAAGCGCTCGGGGTCCATGCCGAGCGAACCGCCCACGGTGATCTGCGCGCCGGCCTTGCCGGCCGCGGAGCAGATGGTGCGGTCCAGGCGCGACGCCCCGAGGCGGTTGAAGAAGCGCCGCCCCATCGAGTGCCACTGCACGTAGCCCATCGTGCCCGCGTAGTCGTAGGGGAGAATCCCTTGAGGATCGTCGGCCTCGACGGCCTTGAACCGAGCCGCGATCGTGGCTAGCGCATGGTCCCAGGAGATGCGCTCGAATTCGGCCTTGCCCTTCGGCCCGACCCGTTTCTGCGGGAACAGGACGCGGTCCTTGCTGTAGGTGCGCTCGAGATACCGCGAAACCTTGGTGCAAAGAGTGCCCGCCGTGAACGGATGGTCCTTTGCGCCTTCGACCTTGATCGCGATGCCGTTTTCGACGGTGACCTCGAGCGCGCAGGTGTCCGGGCAGTCGTGCGGACAGGCGGCGCGCACGATCCTGCGTTCCACGGGAGCCTTCTTCGCTGGGGCGAGCATCGGCGATCGCGATGAGCCGTTCTGATTCCCGCGATTCTACGCCGATCAGGGACGCACGCCCTGAAACGTGCCGAAGCGCGTGCGCAGCATCTGGCCGATGCGATAGTGGGCGTGCCCCGCGGCGGCGATCGCGCCGCCCATCGGAAGAAATCCGTGGATCTGCCCTTCGAAGCATTCATAGACAACCGGGACGCCCGCCTGCACCAGCCGGTCGGCGTAGGCCTTCCCCTCGTCGAGCAAGGGATCGAATCCGGCGGTGAGAACGTAGGCCTGGGGAAGCCGCGAATGGTCTCGCGCGCGCAGGGGCGAGGCGCGCCAGTCGGCGCGATCGCGCTCGTCGCGAAGATAGTTTCCCTGATACCAGCGCAGCAGCTCGAGCGTGAGCGAGTAGCCGTGCGCGAAGCGCTTCATCGAATCGGTGTCGCTCGCCTGATCGACCACGGGATAGGCGAGCACCTGCATGGCGATGGCCGGGCCCGAATCGCGAAGCGCGATCGCCGCGACCGCGGCGAGGTTTCCGCCCGCGCTCTCCCCGGCCACCGCGAGCCGCGAGGCGTCGATCGCAAGCAGGCTCGCGTTCGCGCCGACCCATTTCACCGCCGCGATCGCGTCCTCGACCGCGGCCGGAAATCTGTGCTCCGGACCCATGCGGTAATCGACCGCGACGACGGCGCAGCAGCCGTGATGGGCGATGCCGCGGCACACGCTGTCGTGCGTATCGAGGTCGCCGCAAGTCCAGCCGCCGCCGTGGAAGTACACCACCACGGGCAGCAGCGCCTCTCCCGTCGCCTGCGGGAGCGGACGGTAGTAACGCGCCCCGACGTCGCCGCCTGGACCCGGGAAGAAGAAGTCGCGGGTTTTCTCCATTGCGACCAGCGCCGGTGCGAGGGCGAGTCGCCCCTCGCGATAGTAGCGTCGCGCCTCGGCGACGCTCAATGAGTCGAGCACAGGGCCGGACGGGCGCTCAAGCAGCGCGCGCGCCTGGGGGTCGAGCTTCGAGGAGTCGGACACGCCCTTCAAGCGACGGCGGCCCGGCGCCGTGCGAGGAGCCAGAGCACCGCGACAACGGCCACGGTGATGAGCGGGAGCGCGAGCCAGTTGAGCGTCTGCCAGCCCCTCGCGTCGATCAGCACGCCCGAGCCGAACGAGGTGACCATCATAGTGAGGAAGATGATCGAGTCGTTTGCTCCCTGGGTCTTGGCGCGCTCGGGCGGCGAGCAGGACTCGGCGATCAGCATCGTGCCGCCGATGTAGAGGAAATTCCAGCCGATGCCGAGCAGCACCAGGGCGAACCAGAAATGAGCGACGCTGATGCCCGAGAGAGCGATGGCGACCACGGCATAGAGAAGCAGCGCGCCCGCGGCCATAACCTGCAGCACCCCGAAGCGCCTGATGAGGGAACCGGTGAAGAACGACGGACCGAACATGCCGACGACATGCCAGCCGATCACCGTCGCCGCCGCCGAATACGGGTGGCCGCAAAGGCCCATCGCGAGCGGCGTGGCGGTCATGAGGAGGTTCATCACTCCGTAGCCGATCGCGGCGCTGAGCACCGCGACGATGAAGACCGGCTGCATCACGATCTCCTTCAGCGGGCGCACGGCCGCTCTGCGATCGTCGCCGGCGGGCGACGGCATGTCGAGCAGCTGGACGACGCCGACCACCAGCACGAGGAACCCGATCAGCGACAGGTACGCGCCGAGATAACGCGTGGCGAGCGCGTCCACGGTGAGCTTGCTCAGCTCGGGCCCCACCAGCCCGCCGACCAGCCCTCCGGCCAGGACCAGCGAGATCGCCTTCGCCTTGAATTCCGCGCCGACCGCGTCCGCCGCGGCGAAGCGGTAGTACTGGGCGACGGCGTTGTACACGCCGAATACCAGGGTTCCCAGGCACAGAAGCCAGAAGCTCCCCGCGGCGAGGGCGAGCGAGCAGATCGCGGCGCCGACCATCCCGATCAGGGCGCCCACGGTGAACCCTGCGCGCCGGCCGATGCGCTTCATGAGGAGGGACATCGGAAGGGTGGAGAGCGCCCCGCCGATCACCCACGCGGTCACGGGAAGCGTCGCCAAGGCCTTGTTCGAGGCGAGCGCGTAGCCCGCCAGTCCGTTCAGCGCGATCGCGGTGGAGTTGTTCGTGAACAGGAGCGCTTGGCACGCCGCGAGGACGGCGACGTTTTTCTTGGCGTTATCCACGGCGGCTCGCGGGGCGACAGGCAGTTGTCAGGAAGGGAAATCCGGCGGCACGGGGAAGAAGGCCCGTCGATTATAACGAAAGCGCGGCCACGACACGGGCCGCTCGCGCTCTTCCCATAGGGAAAAAAACGTCTCCGGGTGGTTGACATTTCGCTCTGATTGCCGCACTCTCGCGTTGCCCGTACCGTTAGTGCGGCGTCACCAACCCAGCTCGTAATTAGAGGAGAGATACAAGATGGCCAAGAAGAGAAAACCCAATGCGGCATTCATGAAACCCATGACCCCGAGTTCCGCGCTGGCGGAAGTGGTGGGTCCCAAGGCGATGCCG
>JBGQKK010000225.1:0-5303 GCA_041499545.1 Gammaproteobacteria bacterium
CGGTCACTTCGGCCGAGTCCATGATCGCCAGCAGACGACCGTCGGTCGCGTCGAACAGCAGGATCGCGCCCTGGATCGTCGGCAGCCCATGCGCCGCGGCGTTGCCGGGGAAGTTGGCGTTCGTCTTCGCCGCAAAGTAGGAATTCAGGCTGGCCGCCTTGACGTGAAAGCTGCCGGCCGGCACGTGCATGCCGAGGATCCCCGGCCGGTCGAGCTTTCCGTCGGCATGCTCGCGAAAAGCCGCCTCGACCGCGTCGATGCACTCGCGCATGCCGAGCAGCGCCGCGACGTCGGAACGCTTGAGGAGCAAGGTTTCCACCGGCCGGTCGCTCATTGTTCTCCCTATAGGGTTGCGAATGAAAACGCGCTGGGGCGCGCCCACGCAATCTCGTCTGTCTAGCGCACGGGTGCCGCTCCGTAGCCGAAGTCGTCGAACAGGGTGACGCTGTCGGCTTTGGTCCAGACGCCGACCGCGCCTGCGCCCGCGATGTGGGCGTCTTCCATCTCGATCGCCACCTTGCCGTCGTAGATGACGCGGATCTTCTTTCCCGAGAACTCCACCCGCAGCGCGTGCCAGCTATTTCCCGGCACCGGCGCATCCACGTACTTGAGCGTGTTGCGCCTGCCGTTCGCGGTGTAGTAGAGCGAGACGTTGTTCTCGAGCGCGTTGGCGCGCGCGACGTAGTAGTTGTCGCCGTCCTTCCAGCGCCAGACGACGCCCCCCGCCTGGTCTTCCCGGCCCGACAGCGGCTTGAACTTCACTTCCACGTGACCGTCGGCGAGCGACACGTCCGGCCGCACGCACCAGGGGAAGAAGCCGCTGCCCGACTGCTTGAGCACGTTCGGCTTGCTCGGTGCCGAGGCCTCCGCCTCGACCGTCCATTTGGGGGAGCCGCGGCCGGTGACCCCGGCGCGCCAGCCCGCGGGCGGGGCGCCGACCGCATCGGTGTCGAAACCGGTTGCTTCAGCCGCGGCCGCCGAGAAAAGTGTTGCCATGATGAGCAGTCCTTTCATCGTAATGATCCTTTCATACGAACTCGCGCAGCCGCAGCAGCAGCCGGGAGCGCGCAAGGATTCCGATCGCGCCGCCGCACAACAGCGACGTCAAGACCGGAAGCTTCCACGCGAGCATGGCGACCACGGTCAGCGCCAGCACGACAGCCGTGAAAGCGTCGGGCGCGGCGTGCGGCGCGAGTTGGAGAATGGTCACGGCGATCGTCCCGATGACCGCCGGACTGATGCCCCTCATCGCCGCCTTGATCCACCCGAGACGCCGCACAGTGTCGAGTACGGGAACGATCGAGAGCATTAGGGCGAACGAGGGCAGGAAGATCGCGGCAGCCGCGACCGCGGCCCCGGATACTCCGGCGACCTTGTAGCCGACGTAGGCGGCGACCATGATGATCGGCCCCGGCGTGAGCTGCCCGATCGCGAGCCCGTCGAGGAACTCCTGGGACGTGATCCAGTGGAACTGGTTGACGACCTGGTCCTGCACGAAGGCGAGAATCGAGAGGCCTCCGCCGAAGGTCACCGCGCCGACCTTGAGGAAGAACGCGCCGATGTGCCAGAGCTCCCGCGAAGCGCCCGCGCTTCCTGCCGCGCCGAGTCCGCTGAGCAGCGGCTCCGCGATGCGCTCGGCGGCGATGAGGATCGCGGTCGCGAGGGCGGCGAGCAGGCCCGCCCTTCGCGAGTGGTATATCGCCACTCCCGCGCAGCCCGCGAGAACGAGCGTTCCGGCCACGCCGACCCAGCTCACCGCGGCGACCGCGATCAGGGCGATGGCGACCGAAGAGAGATCCTTGATCGCGTTCCTGCCGAGCCGGTAGGTAGCCGCCACGAAGATGCCCAGCACCACCGGGCTCAGGCCGTAGAGGGCGTCGCGCAGCAGCGGCAGCGCACCGTACAGCGAGTATAAGTAAGTGAGCGCGAGCATGATCGCAAACGCGGGCAGGGTGAAAGCGAGGCCCCCGAGTAGCCCGCCCCACCAGCCTGCGTGCTGGTGGCCGGCGAAGATACACATCTGGACCGCCGGTGCGCCCGGAAGCGTCTGCACCAGCGCGAGCCCCTCGAGGTAGCGCTCCTTCGTCAGCCAGCTGCGCCGCTCCTGCACCTCGGCCTGGATCAGGCCCCACACCGCCGGCGCGCCGAAGCCGACGCAGCCGATCTTGAAAAAGGTGCCTGTCACTTCCAGCAGCCTGCGGTTCTTCTCGTTCATCGCTGTCTCCTCTAGCGGTAGGCGGCCGGGTTCCAGGTGTGGACCTCGTCCCGCCCTTCCTTGCACCAGGTGTAGAGCGCGTCGTACATCACCATGCCGTGCTCGAGCATTCGGTGGTCGTCGGCGAAATTGCGCGACAGCCCGAGCGAGAGGGCCGCGAGCCCGCTCGCCTGCGGCGCGAGATCGAGGCGCGCCGTGTCCGCGCCGCGCACGATCAGCGCGAGCTGGGCCAACGCCGGATCGGCGAGGCGATAGTGCTTGAGGAACGCGTCGAAGCTGCAGCACTCGCCCTCGTGCGAGAAATGGACGTCCGGAATGTCGTAGGGGACGGCGTCGCGCTCCCTGGCGGCGTCGAGCACTTGCTTGGCCGGCACATACAGAAACTCGGCTCCGGGATCGACGAAGCGCGCGAGCAACCAGGGGCAGGCGATGCGGTCGATCTTGGGCCGCTCGCGCGTCACCCAGCGCGTGTTGGCGCCCGCGGGCTTGCGGTCGAGTGGCCCGCCCGCAGTCTTCCAGCCTTCCTCGATGCCGCCCTGGAGGTACCGCGCCTCGATGCCGCGCTCACCGAGGATCTTGGCGACGCCTTGGCTCACCTCGTGCCCGTGCACGCAATAGACGACGACGCGGCTTGCGCGCGGCAACTCGCCCGCCCACTCGCTGACGCGCTCCGGGTCGCGCCACAGCGCCCCCTCGATCATGTCGCTGGCGCTCTGGAATACCGTTGGCCGGCGCACGTCGATGATCAACGGAGGCCGCTCGGCGCGAAGCGCCGATTGAAGTTCCTTGCCTGATATGAATGCGTCCATGGCTTCCTCGCTCCCGAAGGAGTCAAGTGAAGCAGAGCTTGGACGCGGAACGTCTTGGACCGGTTTGGAGCCGGGCGGGGAGTCTGCGTTTTCCCCGCGAGGGCGAGATACTGAACCCGCGCCGGGGCGATGTCAAGCGCGGATACTACGCGATTGAGTCAAATCGTTTTTTCGACCATCGCCCGCAGCTCTGCCGTCACCTCCGGCTCGATGCCGAACCAGGCCTTCCACGCCGGCCGGCCCTGATTGAGCAGCATCCCGAGGCCGTTGATGGTGCGGTTGCCGCGGGCCCGAGCGGCGGCGAGAAACGGCGTCTCGAGGGGGATGTAGACGATGTCGGCGGCGAGCGCGTTCTTCGGCAGCTTGTCGAGCCGGAGTTCGAGCGCCGGGTTGCCGATCATGCCTTGGCTGGTCGTGTTGACCACCATGGCCGCGCCTTCCAGCGCGCCGTGGCGATCCTCCCAGGGCAGCGCCTTGATCGGGCCGCGGAATTCCCGTGCGATCTCTTGGGCGCGGCCGAAGGTGCGGTTGATGAGGCGTATCTCCCGCGCGCCTTCCTGAGCGAGGCCGTAGCACACCGCGCGCGAGCCGCCCCCCGCGCCGATCACCACGACAGGCCCCTCATCCGCGCGCCAGCCCGGCTGCTCCTGCCGGACCGCATGGATAAAGCCGTAACAATCGTTGTTCGTGCCCGAGAGCGAGCCGTCGGGCCTGACGACGATGCAGCTGATCGCCCCGATGCTCTTTGCGAGCGCGTCGACCTCGTCGACGATCTTCATCGCCTCCTGTTTGTGCGGGATGGTGACGTTCACGCCGGCGAATCCCAGCGGATGCAGCCCGCGCAGTGCGCCGGCAAGATGCTCGGGCCTGATGGCGAGGGGGACGTAGGTTCCGGTGAGCTCGTGCTTCTTGAACCAGTAGTTGTGCAACATCGGCGAGCGCGAATGCATCACCGGCCAGCCCATGACGCCCGCGAGGAGGAAACGATCAGGGTGTGTCATCGGGCCGCATTCTCTCACGCCTCCGCTGCCGATCGTTGACACCCGCTGGAGCGTGGTGGATCATCGTCGACAACTCCTTCGAAGTCCCCACGGAGAGCGCCATGGCCATGCAGGCAGCCTCGACCAAGCCCCAGGTGGCGATCATGAACGCGGTGCACGATCTGCCGGTGCTGGTCGCGCGCGACAAGGGCTTCTTCAAGGACGAAGGCCTGGACCTCGAGTTCGTGACGACGCCGGGCATGGCGCAGGTCACGACCTCGCATTTCGTCAAGTTCGATTCGGTGTTCGACCGGCCGCTCGACTCCGTCTACAACGAGGGCGGGATCGACCAGTACCGCATGTGCGAATGGGGCATCATGAAGCGCGCGGTCGAAGCGAGAACCCAGGGCCTGCGCGAGCGCAAGATCGTCGCGCTCGGCGCATCGATGTCGATGTTCGCCGTCGTCGTGTCGCGCGATTCCAAGATCTACGAGCCGGAGATGCTGAAGGACAAGCCGATCGCGGTGACGCCGAACAACGGCTCGGAGTTCACCACGCTCAAGATGATGGAGGGATTCCTGGAGCCCGAGCACGTCAAGCGCACCAACGTCGGGTCTATGCTGAAGCGCCTCGAGGCGGTGCGCGACGGCAAGGTCGCGGCGGCGAGCGTGATGGAGCCCTGGATCAGCGTCGCGCAGAAGTGGGGCTTGCGCATCCTGATCGAGTCCCATTCGACCCGCAGCGAGGCCGCGGGCGACGATCTCGACGGCGGGACGCTCGCCAAGATGTTCCGCGCCCAGGCGCGGGCGGTCGATCTCATCGAAAAGGACCCGGCGCCCTTCGTCCATTATTTCATCCGTGAGACGGGCGGCTTGCTCGATCCCTCGGAGTTCCAGACCTGGCGGCTGCTGCACGCCGCGCCGCAGCCCTACACGCGCGAGCGCTTCGAGGACACGTACAACTGGACGGTCAAGTGGAACATGACGGTGCCCGGCGCGACCTACGAGAACACCGTCGACAACCGCGCCTGGCAGTAGAGCGATTTCGCTTCAAACCAACGACAAGGAGGAGATAGCCATGAAACGATTGTCTGTCACTGCGGCAGGGTTGCTCGTTGCCGGCTTGGCCGTCTTCGGCTGCGCGAGCATGTCGGGCGGCGGCTGGACCACTCTGGTCGACGGCAACTCGGGAATGGAGAACTTCAATACTATCGGCGAGGCCAACTGGCGGGCGGAAGGCGGCGCCATAGTCGCCGACAAGGGCAAGGGCGGGTATCTGGTATCGAAGAACTCGTACAAG
>JBGQKK010000226.1:0-5272 GCA_041499545.1 Gammaproteobacteria bacterium
ACGCCCTGCCGCGCACCATCGCGACCTTTTCCTGAACGCGCACGTCGAAGCGCGACACGTTCACGACCATGCGCTCGTGCGTGCCGTCGCCGATCGGCTCCTTTTCGTCGGCGACCGATACGCGGAAGGTCACCGCGCGGCCTTCGACCCTATCGACCTCGACCTCCGCCCGCACGCGCATGCCGACCGGCGTCGCGGCGAAATGGCGGATATCGAGGCGCGTGCCCAGCGACTGGTAGCCCTCCGGCAGCAGATGCTCGATCGCCGCGAGCGCCGCGGCCTCGATCACGTTGATCATCACCGGCGTCGCCAGCACGTGCACGCGGCCGCTGCCCACGCGCGGCGCGGTGTGCGCCTCGGCTACCAGCAGCTCCGAGGCACCCTTCAGGCCGGCCTTGAGTTTCTCTGTTGAGCTCATCGTTCTCTCCTGCATGCATAATAGCGCCGAATGCCAAGGGATCTGGGAACCTGGGACTACGTTATCGTCGGCGCGGGCACCGCGGGCTGCGTGCTCGCCAACCGTCTGTCCGCGGATCCCGAGGTCAAGGTGCTGCTGCTGGAAGCGGGCGGCAAGGACGACTGGATCTGGATCCACATCCCGGTCGGCTATCTTTTCTGCATCGGCAATCCGCGCACCGACTGGTGTTACCGCACCGAGCCCGAGCCCGGTCTCAACGGCCGCTCGATACTCTACGCGCGCGGCAAGCTGCTGGGCGGCTGCTCCTCGATCAACGCGATGGTCTACATGCGCGGGCAGGCCCGCGACTACGATGAATGGAAGTCGCTCGGCAATCCCGGCTGGGGCTGGGACGAGGTGCTGCCGCTGTTCAAGCGCTCCGAGGACCATCACCTCGGCGCGGACGCAGCGCACGGCTCGGGCGGCGAGTGGCGCGTCGAACGCCAGCGCCTGTCCTGGGAGATTCTCGATGCCTTCCGCGACGCGATGAGCGAGGCCGGCATCCCGAAGATCGGCGACTTCAACCGCGGCGACAACGAGGGCTCGAGCCTGTTCGAAGTGAACCAGAAGCGCGGCGTGCGCTGGAACACCTCGAAGGCGTTTCTGCGCCCGGCGATGCGGCGCCCCAATCTCACCGTGCTCGTGAACTCCCAGGCGCGGCGGCTGCGGCTGGCGGGAAAGCGAGCCGCGGGCGTGGAGTTCTCGCAAGGCGGGGAGGACCTGTTCGCCGCTGCGCGCATCGAGACCGTGCTCGCCGCGGGCTCGATCGGCTCACCGCAGCTTCTCCAGCTCTCCGGCATCGGTCCGGGGTCCCTGCTTCGCGAGCACGGCATCGCGGTCGTGCACGAGTCGGCCGGCGTCGGCGAGAACCTGCAGGATCATCTCCAGCTGCGCATGGCCTTCAAGGTGAGGAACGTGCGCACCCTGAACGAATGGGCGAGCACGCTCACCGGAAAGATCTCGATGGGCCTCGAATATCTCTTCTTCCGCACCGGGCCGCTCACCATGGCGCCCTCGCAGCTGGGCGGCTTTACCCGGTCCGACCCCTCGCAGCGCGCGGCCAACCTCGAGTACCACATCCAGCCGCTCAGCCTCGACCGCTTCGGCGATCCGCTGCACCCCTTTCCCGCGTTCACCGCCTCGGTCGCGAACCTCCGGCCGTCGAGCCGCGGGAGCGTGCGCATCAAGTCGCCCGATCCCCTCGCCGCTCCCGCGATACGGCCGAACTACCTCGCGACCGACGTGGACCGCAGGATCGCCGCGGACTCGCTCAAGCTCACGCGCCGGATCGCGCGGCAAGCCGCGCTCGCGAAATACCAGCCGGAGGAATTTCTTCCCGGCCCGAAATTCCAGTCGGACGAGGAGCTCGCACGCGCCGCCGGCGACATCGGAACCACCATCTTCCACCCGGTCGGCACCTGCAAGATGGGCCCGGATTCGGATTCCCTCGCAGTGGTGGACGCGCGCCTGCGCGTGCGCGGCGTCGGGGGCCTGCGCGTGGTCGACGCCTCGATCATGCCGACCATCACCTCGGGCAACACCAATTCGCCGGCGCTGATGATCGCCGAGCGCGGCTCGGATATGATCCGCGAGGACCGCAAGAGAGGAATACGATGAAACCCACCCTGAAGCCTGGCCTCACCGCCACAAAGACCATCACCGTCGATGAGCCGCGCGTCATCAGCTTCATGGGCGATGACTGCCGCGTCTACGCCACCCCGCGCACCATCGCCGATCTCGAATACACCTGCCGGGACTTCCTGCTCGCGCACCTCGACCCGGGCGAGGACTCGGTCGGCACCAAGGTCAACTGGGAGCACGTCGGGCCCGCGCTCCTCGGCGAGGACGTCACGGTCTCGATCAAGCTGGCCCAGGTGGACGGGCGGCGGATGACCTTCGAGGCCACGATCGACGCGGGCGCCGACGCGGTCGCGCGCGGCACGCACGAACGCTTCGTCGTCGACGTGCCGAAGGTGCGCGAGCGGCTGCTGAAGAGAAAGGCGCAGCGGCGCTGACATGCGCGTCGGCCTCCTCGGCGGCGGCGTGATCGCCAGGTTGTTTCTCGAGCACATCCGCCGCGGCGAGATGCGCGACGCCGAGATCGTCGCGATCGCCGGGCGCGGCGGGACCTCCCGAGGCCAGGCGCTCGCGCGCGAGTTCGGCGCACCCTTCGTCGTCGGCGTGCGCGACCTCATCGCCGCGCGGCCCGAGATCGTGATCGAGGCGGCCTCGCACCAGGCGGTGCGCGAGCACGTCGAGGCGCTGCTCTCGAGGGGCATCGCCGTCATCGTGCTCTCGGGCGGCGCGCTGTGCGACGACGAGCTGCGCGGGCGCCTCGAGCGCGCCTCGAAAGAACACCGCGCGCCGCTCTACGTGCCCTCGGGCGGGATCGGCGGCCTCGACGCCTTGAAAGCCGCCTGCGCCGCGGGCGTGGACGAGGTGAGCATCGCCGTCACCAAGCCGCCCGCGGCGTGGAAGGGCATCGCCTACGTCGAGCGCCTGAAGATCGACCTCGATCGCCTGCCCGGCCCGGTGACGCTCTTCGAGGGCTCGGCGCGCGAAGGCGTGCCCCACTTCCCGGCGAACGTCAACATCGCGGCCGTGCTGTCCCTCGCCGGAGTCGGCTTCGACCGCACGCGCCTCAAGGTCGTGGCCGACCCGGCGCTCGAGTTCAACACCCACTTCATCACCATCAAGGGCAAGACCGGAACGATCGATCTGCGCTTCGAGAGCGTGCCGTCGCCCGACAACCCCAAGACGGCGATGCTCGCCTGCTACAGCGCGCTCGCCGCCTTCCGCCAGTTCGGCTCGCCGGTGCGCTATGGCACCTGACGCCGCCGCGCGCGAATCGATCCGCAGGCGCTATCTGAAGGTGGACACGGCGACCGTGGCCGACGTGCTCGATGTCCTCGGGCTCCCGAACCAGGGACTCGCGCCAGAGTTCGCGCCGTATCCCTCCGACGCAGGCAAGATGGGCGGCTGGGCCTATACCATCCGCGGCCGGATGGCGCGCTACGCCGGCAGCGGTGATCCGCGAAAAATGAAAGCGGTGGACGGCGTGGGCCGGGGCGAGATCACGGTGTGGTCGGGCGAGGGCCGCGGCGTTTGCTTCTTCGGAGAGCTGATCGCGCTCGGCATGAAGCGCCGCGGCTGCTCCGGCGCCCTGGTGGACGGGGGCATCCGCGACATCGAGTGGATCGCGAGGCAGCGCTTTCCGGTCTACGCGCGCTACCGCACGCCGGTGCAGTCGATCGGCCGCTGGAGGGTGAGCGCGTGGCAGGTGCCGGTCGAGCTGCCCGGCGCGACCCGCAAGCGCGTGAGGGTGAGTCCCGGCGACTTCGTGCTCGCGGACTCAGACGGCGTCGTCGCGATCCCGGCTGGCGTCGCGTACAAGGTTCTCATCGAGGCCGAGCGCCTCACGAAGAAAGAAATCCGCATCCGCCGGGAGCTAGACCGCGGCGCGAGCCTGGCGGCAGTGCTCGCGAAATACAGCCACGTCTGAAGGTCAGGACGACGAGGCCCGGACCATGACCGGCTTGTCCCGGTACTGCTCGGGAAACAGCCGCTTCAGGTTCACGATCTTGGGCAGATCGTTGATCACGATGTACGGATAGCCGGGGTTCAGGATCAGGAAATCCTGGTGGTAGGCCTCGGCGGGGTAGAAGCCTTTCAGCGGATCGACGCGCGTCACGATCGGCCGGCGGAAAGCGCGCGCCTTCTCGAGCTGCGCGACGTAGGCCTCGGCGATGCGCTTCTGCTGCGCGTCGCCATAGAAGATCGCCGAGCGGTACTGGGTGCCCACGTCGGGCCCCTGCCGGTCGAGCTCGGTGGGGTCGTGCGCCACCGAGAAGTAGATGCGCAGGAGATCTCCGTAAGAGACCTCCTTGGGGTCGAAGACGACCTGCACCGACTCGGCGTGGCCCGTCCGGCCGGTGCCGACCTTCTCGTACTCGGCCGTGCTCTTGTCGCCGCCGGAGTATCCGGACAGCACCTGCTTCACCCCCTTGGTGTATTGGTACACGCCCTGCACGCCCCAGAAGCAGCCGCCCGCGAGCACGGCGGTCTGCAGCGGACCCGCCGCCTTCGGGTTGTCGAGCGCGGGCGCGGGCAGCACCACCGCCGCCTCTCCGGAGCGCCCCGGAGTGTTCCAGAGCACGGCGACCGCCACCATCACCAGCAATGCGATCCATACGGTCCGGGGCGAAGCCAGGGCCTCGCCCAGCCACCCGCTCTTCTCGGTATTGGACATCTTGGACTCCTCTTCGTTAATCACTCAGCCTTGGTCGTCAGACCGCCCGGGAACCTTACGGGTTCCGCTTGCGCATTGCCTCGAGCATCGGCGTGATCAGATCCATCGGCACCGGGAAGACGATGGTCGAGGCCTTGTCCCCGGCGATGTTGGTGAGGGTCTGCAGGTAGCGCAGCTGCATCGCCTCGGCCTGCTTCGACAACATCTGCGCGGCCTGCAATAGTTTCTCCGAGGCCTGCAGCTCGCCTTCGGCGTGGATCACCTTGGCCCGGCGCTCGCGCTCGGCCTCGGCCTGGCGCGCGATCGCTCGCACCATCGTTTCGTTCAGGTCGACGTCCTTGATCTCGACGGTAGAGACCTTGATGCCCCAGGACTCGGTCTGAGCGTCGAGGGTCTTCTGGATGTCGAGATTCAGCCTCTCCCGCTCGGCGAGCAGCTCGTCGAGCTCGTGCTTGCCGAGCACGGCCCGGAGAATGGTCAGCGCGAGCGGGCTGGTCGCGTTCAGCAAGTCCGCCACCTGGATCACTGCACATTGCGGTTCGACCACGCTTATGTACACGACCGCG
>JBGQKK010000227.1:0-5266 GCA_041499545.1 Gammaproteobacteria bacterium
ACACGATAGGCTTGCAACTACGTCGCGCGCACCGTGCGGCAAAACTGGAACGTTAGGCGCTGCCCATCCCTCTCAACATGCGGCTCCTCCTCGCACTTAGAGCTCTCTTCTTCGTCCTGCTGCTGCCCGGTACGGTGGCCGGCTACATCCCATTCAGCATCCTCCGAGCCGCGGAAAGCCTTTTCGTTCCAAGCCTTGGCCTCGCCTCCGTCTCCGCGGGCGTCCTCGCCATAACCGGCGCCTTGGTCCTCCTCCGGTGCGTCTGGGACTTCTTCGCCACAGGCAAGGGCACTCTCGCTCCCATCGATCCCCCACGGTTCCTTGTCGTCCAAGGGCTGTATCGCTTCACGCGCAACCCCATGTACAACGGCGTCGTCGCCCTTATCCTCGGCGAGGCGGGGCTCTTCAGGAGCGTCGCTCTGGTCGAGTACGCACTTCTAGTCCTCGTCCTCTTCCATCTGTTCGTCGTCCTCTACGAAGAGCCGGCCCTAGAGTCACAGTTCGGAGAGGCGTACCGGGCCTACCGCCGTGCCGTACCCCGCTGGGGCTTCACGACTCGACCGTTCCAAGAGAGCACCGGGAGCACCGCCTAACATGCCGTTGCAGCCGACTGTCACTCGCCCGGCGAGCGCGAGTACGCGCAGCCGGGCTCGCGCCAGCGGCTGAACGCCGGTCGTTAGCTAGCGCGAGCGTACGGACCGTGAGCTCCGCATGATGAAGCTCTACATCACGCCCGGCTCCCCGTACGCGCGCATGGCGCGAATCGTAGTTCTGGAAAAGGGCCTCACAAGCCGCGTGGAGACAATCGCCGCGAAGACGCGCGCTGCGGACAGTCCCTACTACGGCATCAATCCATCCGGCCGCGTCCCCTATCTCGTACGTGACGACGGCGTCGGATTGGAGGAATCCGCTCTCGTTTGCGCATACCTCGATCACCTGGACGGCGAGCCGGCGTTCGGTCTGCCTGCCGATGGTCAATCGTGGGAGGCGCGCCGCCTCGAAGCCCTGGCGAGGAGCATGTTGGACGGCCTTTCAGTCTGGGGTCGCGAGATACTACGACCCGAGAACGAACGTTCGCCCGGGGTGATTCAGCACGAGACAGACCGCGCCCGCCGGATGGCGGACGCCTGGGAGCGCGAAATCGACCATCCGCTCATGCGCGGCGCACTCAATATGGTCCAGATTACGCTCGCGTGCGCCCTCGGCCTCGAAGCGCGCAATCCCGGGTTTCGCTGGCGCCCTAGGCACCCGAAGCTGTCCGGATGGTTCGACGCAATCTCCGCAAGGCCGTCGTTTACGGCGACCGCGCCGCCAAGTGCGTCAGCTTAGATGAGCGTCGGCTTCGCGGTCAAACGAAGCCGATGTGCTTCTTGAGCGGCAGCTCTCGGATTCGCCGTCCGGTCGCCGCGAAGATTGCGTTGGCGAGCGCGGGTGCCGCCGGCGGCACGGGCGGCTCGCCGATGCCGCGTATCTCCGCCGTCGTTTCGAGGGCGCGCACGACGATCTGCGGTGTCTGGTAGAGACGCATTCCTTCGTAGTCGTGGTAGTTGGTCTGCTGCGCCATGCCGTCGGCGTAGCTGAGCTCGGCGACCATCGCGTGGCCCAGGCCCCAGATGACGCCGCCCTGCACCTGGGACTCGAAGTTCACCGGATCGATCACCTTGCCGACCTCGACGGCGACGAACACTTTGTCGATGCGGATGCCCTTCGGGGTGGCGGTCACTTCCACGACCTCGGCGACCGGCACGCCGAAGGACAGGGTGTAGGCGAGGCCGCGCCCGCGGCCCTTGGGCAGGGGGCTGCCCCAGCCGGACATCTCGCCCACCGTCTCGAGCACGCGGCGCGAGGGCGCGTGCGTGCACAGGCGCAGCCGTTCCTTCAGGGGGTCGGCGCCGGCCGCGTGCATCAGCTCGTCAAGAAATCCTTCGTGCAGGAAGCCGTTGCCCGAGGCGCCGACCGAGCGCCACGAACTCACCGGCACGAGCGGCGGCGCGCGGTAGCCGGTGACGCGGTAGTGCGGGATCGCGAAAGGCTGGTCCCAGGCGCCGGCCACGATTGCGATGTCCGGCCCCGGCACGGACTGGTTCAGGCGCCCCATCTGCGAGGCCGTCACCGAGGGACAGGCGATGCCGAGATCGTAGGCGTGGACTTGCCCGTCTTTGACCGCGCCGCGCGCGCGGGCGATGGCGAGAGGGCGCGGGAAGTCGTGCGTCATGTCTTCCTCGCGGGTCCAGGTCATCTTGATCGGCACCCCCGGGTGCGCCACGGCCAGCCGCACCGCCTGGCGCACGTAGTCGTCCTCGAGGCGCCGGCCGAAGCTGCCGCCCATGATCTGCACGTGCAGGCGGATGTTCTCCTCGGCGAGGCCGGTGATCGCCGCCGCCGACGCGACCAGGAAGCGCGGGATCTGCGTGCCCGTCCAGATATCGAGCCGGCCGTTCTCGAGGCGCACCACCACGTTCATCGGCTCGAGCGGTGCATGCGCGAGGTAGGGCACGCGGTACTCGGCTTGGAGAACGCCTGCGCCCGCGGCCTTCAGCGCGGCCTCGACGTCGCCTTCGTCCTTGATTCGGCTGTCACGCCGCGCCTCGGTGAACGATTCACCCACGACCTTGAACATGTCCTCGCTCGTAGGGGGATACGGCGCCGGGCCCCATTCGGCCTTGACCAGCGCCGCGGCCTGGAAGGCGCGCCAGGTGCTGTCGGCGATCACGCCGAAGCCATCAGGCAGCGCCACCACCTTGATCACGCCCTTTGCGGCCTCGGCCGCCTTGGCGTCGAAGGATTTGATGCCGCCGCCCATGCGCGGGTTCGCGCGCACGGTGGCGTAGACCATGCCCGGCATGCGCAAGTCGATGCCGTAGACGGCCGCGCCGGTCGATTTCGCGACCGTGTCCAGCCGCTGCATCGGCTTGCCGAGCAGGCGCCACTCGGCGGCGGGCTTCAAGCGCACCTCCGAAGGCGGCGCGAGCTTCGCCGCGGCCGCGCCGAGCGAGGCATAGGCGAGCGCCTTGCCGTCGGGCAAGATCACCGCTCCGTCGCGCGTCTTCAGCAGCTTCGCGTCTACGCCGGTCTGCAGCGCCGCCGCGCGCAGCAGCATCTCGCGCGCCACGGCGCCCGCCACGCGCAGCTTGTCGAAGGCATCGGGGACCGTGGAGGAGCCGCCGGTGATCTGCAGGCCGATCAGCTTGCCGATCGCCTCGCCGAGGTCGCGCCCCTTTCGCGCGAGAAAGCTGTCGCTCGTGGCGGCGACGGGCAATCCCTCCGCGATCACCTTGCCGTTGTAGTAGGCCGCGCTCGGCGGGCCCGGCTCCACCTTGAACTGGCCCCAGGCGAGGTCGAGCTCCTCGGCCACCAGCGCCGCCTGCACCGAGTAGGCGCCCTGGCCCATGTCGGCGCGCGGCGTGATGATCGTGACGCCGTCCCTGTCGATGCGCACATAGGGGTTGAGCGTGGACTCGCCCTCGCCCAGTCGCCCAAGCAGGGGGTTCGCGGGCGTCCGCTTGTAGGCGACGGTGCCCACCGCGAGGCCGCCGGCCACGGCGGCGGCACCCACGAGGAAAGTTCGCCGCGCGATGCTTGCGATGCCTGCCATGCGACAGAGGTTAGCGGCCGGGCCCCCGCGTGTCACTAGCCCCGCGCGGGCGGATTTCACGGCCGGCATTCCATGACAATTGCATGAAGGGGCAAAGGCTCCTACCATGGCGCCGCCATGATGAGTCAACGCGAGTTGCGTCGCGCGGTGAGGCACGGCGAGCGCGAATTGCGCGCCGCCGGGGGGGACATCTTGAGCCAGCTCCGCCCCCGCAACATCCTGCGCGACGCGCGCGACCTGGCGCTCAAGATCGTGCGCGACGAGGTGGTGCAGGACTACCTCGCGCGGCGCATCTGGGCGGTGCTCGCGGTCGTTCTGGTTTTCGTCCTCGTCAGCTCGGTGTGCTCCATCGACGTCATGTTTAAGGCGGGGCGTTTCATGCCCGGAATCTTCGCGCTGATCGTGGGCGCGGCGTGCTGGGCGGGCGGCGTGCTGGGACAGGTCTATGTGTTCGCGATCTGGCTGGAGGCGAGGGCGGCCCAGAGAAACCGCGATGAGCGGGGCATCCACGTCGAGGTGCCCGCCGGGTTTCTCGCCTATCTCAAGTACAGCCGGGCCTTGGTTCCCTGGATCCTGATCGTCGCTTGCGTGGCGCTGCCGCTCCTCGTCATGGCGCCCCACGCGCCGCTGATCGCCGCGCTGCTGCTCGTCGTCGCGGTGCTCGCGCCCCTGATCTTCAAGAAGCTGGACAGGTGAGCGGGGTGGGCGCTCCGGGATTCAGCGCAGTTCCGCCAGCTTCATCTGCCCCGACCGGTAGGCGCGGCTCGCGACCTGGTAGTAGCTGATCGCTTCCTCCAGCAGCCGCGCCGAGTGCGCGTCCTCCGGGCGCGTTTTCCCGCTGGCCGCATCGACGATACGGTAGCGGCCCTTGGGCCTCAGCTCGACGATGATGCCGTCCCGGTAATAGCCCACCGTCTGGTAGTTGGCGAAGAGCGCGCGCGGGTGTTTCGCGCCTTCGCGCAGGACGTCGTGCCCGAAGAAGCGGGTCCGGTAGTTGAAGTCGAGCATGCCGAGCAGAGTCGGGCCCACGTCGATCTGCGACGCGACGGTGTCGACGCGGCCGGGCTGCACGTGCCCGGGCGAGTAGACGATCAAGGGGATGTGGTAGTTCTCCAGCGGCAGCTCGGTGCGCCCGCGTCCCTTGTGGGTGTGGTCGGCGACGATCGCGAAAAGCGTGCGCCCGAACCAGGGCCGCTCGCGCGCGCGGTCGATGAACTGCCCGATCGCGAAATCCGTGTACTTGACCGCGCCTTCGCGCGTACCAATGGGAATGTCGATGCGTCCCGCCGGATAGGCGAACGGGCGGTGGTTGGACACGGTCATGATGTGCGCGAAGAACGGAGTGCGCGCGGCCCAGCGCTTGTCCAGCTCCCCGAGCGCGACCTTGAAGATGTCCTCGTCGGCGACGCCCCAGATGTTCTCGTAGGAAATGTCCTCGCTCTTTATGGCGGTGCGGTCGACGACCGTGTAGCCGTTCCCGGAGAAAAACGCCTCCATGTTGTCGAAGTACGCGTAACCGCCGTAGAGATACAGCGGCTCGTAGCCTTTTGCCTTGAAGACCTCGCCGAGCGAGTAGAGTCCCGCGTTGTCGGGGCGCTTCATGATCGAGTAGCCGGGAGTGGGAGGGGTCGACAGCGTCAGCGCTTCCAGCCCGCGCGCGGTGCGCGTGCC
>JBGQKK010000228.1:0-5264 GCA_041499545.1 Gammaproteobacteria bacterium
CCCGGAGCTCCGGGATGTTGCGCGTCCGCTGAAGGAACTCGGCGACCTGATCGAGCGCGGTCGCGGTGGTGCTGGCGGCGTACTGAGGGTAGAGGGGAAATACGAGCACCCGCTCGCAGCCCTCGGACTTCAGGCGGGCAAGGGTGTCGGGAATCGAAGGCGAACCGTAGCGCATGGCGAATTCGACGCGAACCCGCGGTCCGAGACGCTCCCCCAGCAACTGCGCCTGCGTCTGGGTGTGCACCCTGAGCGGGGAACCGCCCGGGGACCAAATGCTCGCGTACTTTCTCGCCGATTGCCGCGGCCGCGTGGTGAGCACGAAAGCGTGCAGGATCGGCAGCCAGAGCGCCCGAGGGATCTCGATCACGCGCGGATCGGAAAGAAATTGCCTCAGATACCGGCGCACGGCCCGCGGCGTCGGCGAATCGGGGGTCCCGAGGTTGACGAGAAGAATCCCGGATCTTGCGTGAGGGCCTCGCCGCGGCTGCGGCTCGGGAAGGTAGCGCACTCAACGCCGAGTTACGGTTGCGAAAGGGCGCTCGACAGCAACTTGGCGGTGATGTCGACGATCGGTATCACTCTCTCGTACGCCATGCGCGTGGGCCCGATCACACCGACCGTTCCGATGACCTGCCCATCGACCTCGTACGGCGCCGTGACTACGCTGCATTCGTCCAGAGGCGCAATGCCGGACTCCCCGCCTATGTATATCTGGACCCCTTGGGCGCGGGTACTCAACTCGAGAATCTGCATGAGCAGCGTCTTTTTTTCAAACAGCTCGAACAGCTCTCGCAGGCGGGACATGTTCGACGCGAGGTCGTGCGAATCGAGCAGATTCCGCTCGCCGGACACGATGTAGTTGTCCGTCGCCTGAGACAAGGCTTCGCTGCCGGCCTCGAGCGCCGCGGTCATGAGCAGCGTCATGTCTTCCCGAAGCTGCTTCATTTCGGCGCGGATACGGCTGCGGATCTCGTCGAAAGTCAGGCCCGCATAGTTCTGGTTGAGGAAATTCGCCGCGGTGGTCAGCTCCGACGGAGTATAGGTCTTCTCCGTGAACAAGATTCGGTTTTGCACGTCGCCTTCCGGGGTCACGATGATCAACAGAACGCGCTTGTCCGACAGCCCCAGAAACTCAATGTGGCGGAAAGCCGGAGCCTTGCGTTTGCTCGCCACGACGACGCTCGCGAAATGGGTGAGGTCCGAAAGGAGCTGCGAAGCGGCGCCGATGAGGCGCTGCGGGTGGTCGGGGTGAAGATTGACCTCGAGCTGGTTGATCTCGACGCGGTCCAACTCCTTCACGGTGAGGAGCGTATCGACGAAGAACCGGTAGCCGCGGTTGGTCGGGACTCGTCCCGCGGAAGTATGCGGGCTCGAGACGAAGCCGAGTTGCTCGAGATCGGCCATCACGTTGCGGATCGTGGCCGGGCTCAGGTCCAGGCCCGAATAGCGCGATAGGGCGCGCGAGCCGACCGGCTCGCCCTCGACGATGTATCGCTCAACGAGGGCCTTGAGCAGCATTTGTGCGCGGCGGTCCAGCATGGCCTGCGATTTTACCGAAACGGTCCGGTTTGCGGGTTTATTCACGCCGCCCCGGTCCTATTTGTGTCACCCCTACACCTTCATGATTTAATGGCGGTATGCCCGCTTTCGATACCGTCGCGTTGATAAGCCGATTGCACTCCGGCGATGTCGCAAAGGCGCTTTCCACTCTGGGCACGTACTTGCGCAAGCAGCAGCGCGCCGTACTGGTGGAAAAGGAAACCGCTGCCGCCAACGGCGTCACCGGTTTTCCGGTCGCCGATTACAAGGAGATCGGCGCCCGAGCCGACCTGGTCGTCATCCTCGGGGGCGACGGAAGCATGCTCAGCGCCGCGCGGAACCTTGCCGGCAGCGATGTGCCCCTGGTAGGCGTCAACCAGGGCCGCCTCGGCTTCACGACGGACATCGCATCGCCCAACATGCTCGGCGCGATGGGCGAGATCCTGGCCGGCAGGCATGTGATCGAAGAGCGCACCATGCTTGCCGCCGAGGTGCGCCGCGCCGGCGCGGTCACCTTTGCCACCCTCGCGCTGAACGATGCGGTCGTGAACAAGGGTTCGGTGGGCCGGCTGATCGAATTCGCGGTGAATATCGACGGCGAGTTTGTCTACGACTTGCGCGCGGACGGGCTGATTGTGTCGACGCCCACGGGTTCGACCGCCTACGCGCTCTCTTCGGATGGGCCCATCATGCAGCCGAGTGTCCCCGGCTTTGCCCTGGTGCCGATCTGTCCGCACACTCTGTCGAACCGGCCGATCATGGTGAGCGATCGCTCGGTGATCGAGGTCTCGCTGAAACGAGGGATCGACGCGCGCCTCCATCTCGACGGGCAGCTGCAATGCGACCTCCAGGAAGGGGACCGCGTCGTCATCCGGCGCGGCGAGCACACCATGAAGTTCGTCCACCCTCCCGGATATAGCTACTACGCGATGCTGCGCGAGAAGCTGCATTGGAGCGAAGGGCTGTAGCTGCAGATGCTGGTGCATCTCTCCATTCGGGACTTCGCGATCGTCGATCGCCTGGAGCTCGAGTTTCGGCCGGGATTTACGGCTCTGACGGGCGAAACCGGCGCCGGCAAGTCCATCCTGATCGATGCCTTGTCGCTGGCACTCGGCGATCGCGCGGGGAGCGAGCAGGTGCTCTCCGGTGCCGAGCGGGCGGATGTCACCGCGGAGTTCGCCATCGAGGCCTTGCCCGACTTGGGCCGCTGGCTCGGCGAACAGGCGCTCGAGGGCGATCCCAACCGCCTGCTGCTGCGCCGGGTCGTGGACCGGAGCGGGCGCTCGCGCGGCTTCGTCAACGGCCACGCCGCGACGATCAACCAGCTGCGAGAGGCCGGGGAACGCCTCGTCGACATCCATGGCCAGCACGCTCATCAATCCCTGCTCAAGGCCGAGGTCCAACGCGTGATCCTCGACGCCCACGCGGGGATCACCCCGCTCGCGCAGGAGGCCGCTGCCGCCCACCGTGAATGGCAGAGGCTGTGCCGCGCAAGGCTGGACCACGAAACCCACGCCGCCGCGCGCAACGTGGAGCGCGAGCAGCTCGGCTGGCAAATCGAAGAGCTATCGCGGCTCGCGCTCGCGCCCGGCGAATGGGAGACCATCCAATCGGAGCACGGGCGGCTCGCCCACGCGGCGGGCCTGATCGAGGGCGCGCGCGACGCGATCGATCTGCTCTCCGAATCGGAAAGCGCGGCGCTCGGCGCCCTGTCCGGCGTGCTTTCCCGCCTTCGCCCGCTCACCGAATACGACGCTGCACTGCGCGAGCCGGTCGCCCTGCTCGAATCGGGCGAGGCGCACCTGCGTGAGGCCGCCTATGCGCTGCGCCACTACGTCGATCGCGTCGAGCTCGATCCGGCGCGGCTGCGCGAGGTGGAGCAGCGGCTCGAGGCGGTGCACGGTACCTCGCGCAAGCTTCGGGTGAGACCCGAGGCTTTGCCCGAGCTTCTGGTCTCGCTCAAGCAGCGCCTGCAGGATCTGGAAATGACAGCGGACCTCGAGGCTCTCGCCAGGCAGGAACAATCGGCGCGCTCGCGCTACGACGTGCTTGCGTCCAGGCTCTCGGCCGAGCGCGGCAAGGCCGCAGCGAAGCTGCAGCGCGAAGTCAACGCCGCAATGAAAGAGCTGGCGATGTCCGGGGGGCGTTTCGAGGTGGAGTTGCGCTCGCTTCTCCCCGACGGCAGCGTCGCCGGGAACGAAGAGGTCGAGTTCCTGGTTACGACCAATCCGGGTACCGAGCCGCGCGCTCTCGCCAAGGTCGCCTCCGGGGGTGAGCTGTCGCGCATCAGCCTCGCGATTCAGGTCATTACCAGCAGGGCCGCGGCGGTGCCGACGCTGATTTTCGACGAAGTCGATGCGGGAATCGGCGGCGCCGTGGCCGAGGTCGTCGGGAGGAAATTGAGGACCCTGGGCGAGGAGCGCCAGGTGTTGTGCGTCACGCACCTCCCCCAGGTGGCCGCCCAAGCCCGCGAGCAATGGTCCGTCGCCAAGGGCACCGAGAGCGGCGGCACGCGTAGCCGCGTCGCGGTGCTCGATCAGAAATCGCGGATCGAGGAAATCGCGCGCATGCTGGGGGGCGTTGCGATTACCGCGACGACCCGCAAGCACGCGGCGGAGATGCTGGGCTTGCGGTAGTATTCACCGTCCAAGTGATGCCGGCCCGGGAGGGCAATGGAATGCGCGGGGCCAAGTTTCAAAGAGGGATGGGTCAGATCGTACCGCTCGTCGCTTTTGCGGTGATTCTCGCCGTCGGATACGTCGCGATAGACCTCTACAGCGGGGGCCAGAAGGAGGTCACCATGGTCGAGGCGCGCGGCGTGCAGATGATCGCGGCGCTCTCCGCCTTCAAGCGCGATCAGGGGGCCTACCCGGACGCGCTCGACAAGCTCCTGCCCAAGTACGCTCTCGCGGTGGCCAAGTGTCCTGGCGGCGCACCGATGGGATACAGCGCTTCAGGCGGCGAGTACCGGCTCAGCTGCACGCAGGTGGTCTTCAAGTATTTCCCGTACAACTACGACTCGCGCTCGAAGAGTTGGAACGGTTGATGTCTCGAGAGGCGGAGGAGCGGGTTTGTACGGGGCGGCTCTTTCCGATAGAATCCAACGCTCTCCAGGCGCGTAGCTCAGCTGGCTAGAGCATCACCTTGACATGGTGGGGGTCGTTGGTTCGAGTCCAATCGCGCCTACCAATTGCTGTTAAAGACGGCGGCGTAGCCGCCGTTTTAACTCCGCGCGTTGGAACGTTCGCCAAGCGACGTTCAACGCGCGGTTTGTTTTCGGGATTCACGCATGCCTGACATTCGCCTTCCAGACGGTTCCGTGAAGAGTTTTTCCGGACCGGTCACGGTTGCGGATGTTGCGAAATCGATCGGCCCGGGACTGGCGCGCGCTGCCCTCGCGGGCAGAGTGAACGGCAAGCTGGTGGACGCTTCCCATCGTATCGAGCGCGACGCGGAAGTGTCGATCGTCACGGACCGCGACAAGGAGGGCGTCGAGCTCATCCGGCACTCCACCGCGCATCTGCTCGCCTACGCCGTGAAGGAGCTCTTCCCCGAGGCGCAAGTCACCATAGGTCCGGTGATCGAGGACGGCTTCTACTACGACTTCGCGTACAAGCGTCCCTTTACGCCGGAGGATCTCGCGTCGATCGAGAAACGCATGTCCGAGCTGGCTGCGAAGGACCTGCCGGTGACCCGAGAGGTGTGGCAGCGCGACAAGGCGGTCG
>JBGQKK010000229.1:0-5234 GCA_041499545.1 Gammaproteobacteria bacterium
GAGCACCTGGGCGCGGCTCGCCCCGAGGGCGCGCATCACCGCGGCTTCGTGCGTGCGCTCGTCCTGCGTGGCGAGCAGCGCCGCGTACAGCACCAGCACCCCGGCGGCGAGAGCGAACAGGAAGACGATCTGCACCGCGCCGATCAGCTGGCCCATCACCGCCTGGACCTCGCGCAGGATCACATCGACGTCGATCACCGTGAGGTTGGGGAAAGCCTGCGACAGGCGCAGGGTCAGCCTCGCGTCGCCGGGCGGAGCGCGGAAGCTCGCGACGTAGCTCGCCGGAAGGCCTTCGAGCAGCGACGGCGTGGCGATGAAGAAGAAATTCGGCCGCATCGTATCCCAGTCGAGCTTGCGCACGCTGGTGACGGGCGCCGAGAAGCTTCGTCCCGCCGAGAGGAACTCGAGCCGGTCGCCCAGGCGGATCCCGAAGCGCTCGGCGATCCAGCGCTCGATCGAGATCGCCCCGGCCTCCAAGTCCCCGGGGCCGAACCAGGCGCCCTCGGCCACGCGGTTGTCGGGCGGCAGCGCGGAAAGGTAGGTCAGGTTGAACTCGCGCTCGATCTGGCGCCTCGCGCGCTCGTCCGAGTAGTCCTCCGCGCTCACCGGCTTTCCGTTGACGGCGACCAGGCGCGCCCGGACCATGGGAAAGGTCTGCGGCTGCTTCACGCCGTTGCGCCCGAAGAACTCGGCGAGCGGCTGGCGCTGCTCGGGCTGTATGTTGACCAGGAACCGGTCGGGCGCGTCGGGGGGCATTCGCCGCCGCCAGGAATCCAGCAGATCGGCGCGGATCAGGGTGAGGAGCAGGACCGCGGTGAGCCCCACCGCGATCGCCACGATCTGCACGGCGTTGGCGCGCGGACGGCGCACGAGGTTGGCGAGGCCGTAGCGCCAGGAGATGCCGCCGGCGCGGCCGAGCTTGCCGACGAGCCGCAAGGCGGCAACGGCGATCGCTGCGAAGAATCCGAAGGCGCCGACGAATCCGCCGAAGACGTAGCCGGCGAGCTTCAGCTCGCCCGCCTGCCACCAGAGGAGCGCGAACACCGCGGCGAGCCCCAGCAGGTATACGGCGAGCGCGTCCCCTCGCGGAGCCCCGACGTCGCGCCGGATCACGCGCAGCGCCGGCACGTCCTTCAGCTGCAGCAGCGGCGGCAGCGCGAAGCCCAGCAGGAGGGCGAGTGCCGTCGCCGCTCCCTGAAACAGCGGCATGGGCCCGGGCTGGGGCAGCGTCCCGGGAACGAGGGCGGCGAGCCACCATGCCACCAGGTTCTGCACCAGGAATCCCAGAACGCATCCGGCCGCCGCGGCCGCAAGCGCGAGGACCAGGAACTCCCACGCGAAAAGGGCGAAGAGTTGCGGCTGCGTCGCGCCCATGCAACGCATCACGGCGTAGCCGTCCAGGTGCCGCTCGGTGTAGCGCCGCGTGCCGAGGGCTACGGCCACGGCGGACAGGATCACCGAAAGCATCGCGGCAAGGCCGAGAAAGCTCTGGGCGCGGTCCAGCCCCGCGCGCACCTCGGGCCGTGCGTTCGCCAGGCTGTCCACGCGCTCGCCCCGGCCGAGCCGGGATCGCGCCCATTCCTCGAACCGCAGGACCGCGTCGCCCTCGCCGGCGGCGAGGAGCTGATAGCTGATGCGGCTTTGCGCCTGCACCAGGCCGGTGGCCGGCAGATCGTCGCTGCGCATCAGGATTCTCGGGGCGAAGTTCATAAAGGACACTCCGCGGTCGGGCTCGAGCGTGAGCACCGCGGCGACGCGGAAGCGCGCCTGGCCGAGCTCGATCGCGTCGCCGGGCTTCGCCTTCAGCGCCGTCATCATGCGCTCGTCGAGCCACACGCTGCCCGGGGCGGGAACCTCCGCCGCCTCGGCGTCCGGCACGTTAAGGTCCGGAGCCGTGCGCAGCCTTCCGCGCAGCGGATAGCCGGGAGAGACCGCCTTGACCGCCGCGAGCAGCGCCTCGTCGCCGGCCCTCGCCATGCTGACGAAGCTCACGCTTTCGGCGCGCCCGAGGCCCAGCTTCACGACCGCTTCGCGAAACTCCTCACTCCACGGATGGTCGGCCGTCATCAGAACGTCCGCGCCCAACACCCGGTGCGCCTCGCGCGTGAGCGCCTGCCGCACGCGGTCGGCGAAGAAGGCGACGCTAGCGACGCTTCCTGCGGCCAGCAGCAGCGCGAGCGCGAGCACGCGCAGCTCGCCCGCGCGCCAGTCGCGAAGGAGCATCCTCAAGGCAAGGCGCAGCATCACGACCGGACGTCTCCCTCGATGCGGCCCGCGACGAGGCGTATCTTCCTTGCGCAGCGGCTAGCGATCGCCTCGTCGTGAGTGACGAGCAGGAGCGTGGTGCGCTGCTGCTCGTTCAGCTCGAACATCAGGTCGATCACGCCGGCGCCCGTCGCGGCGTCGAGGTTTCCCGTCGGCTCGTCGGCGAGGAGCAGCTTCGGCCGGGTGACGAAGGCCCGCGCGAGCGCGACGCGCTGTTGCTCGCCGCCCGACAGCGTCTTCGGATAGTGACGCAGGCGCTCGCCGAGACCCACGCGCGCGAGCATCTCCCGGGCAGAATCGGCCGCGCCCGCTTGTCCCGAGAGCTCGAGCGGCAGCATCACGTTTTCCAGCGCATTCAGCGCGGGCAGCAGCTGGAACGACTGGAACACGAAGCCGAGCAGCCTGGCGCGCAGCGCCGCGCGGCCGTCCTCGTCCAGGGCGAACAGATCCGCGCCGTCCAGCCGCACCGAGCCCGCGCTCGGCGTATCGAGGCCCGCGAGCAGGCCGAGGAGCGTCGATTTCCCGGAGCCCGAGGCGCCGACGATGGCGACCGCCTCGCCCGGCATGACCTTGAGCGAAATGTCCTTCAGAATAACCAGCTCGGGGGCGCCGTTCGCCGCGGTGTCGTTCAGCGGAACACGCTTGGAGAGTCCGGTAGCCTCGACGATGGACTGGGGGAAATCAGGCATGAGATCGATACTGTTTGCCGCGCTGTTCGCTCTGGGCGGTGCCGCCGCATCTGCGTCGGCGGCGGCGCCGACCATCCTGGTCTACGGGGACAGCCTCTCCGCGGCCTACGGAATACCGCAGAGCGCGGGCTGGGTGGCTTTGCTCGGCGAGCGCTTGAAGCAAGGAAAGCTCGATTATACCGTGGTGAACGCGAGCATCAGCGGCGAGACCTCGGCCGGCGGCGCGGCGCGCATCGGCAAGGCGCTCGCTTCCGGCAAGCCCGCGATCGTGATCGTCCAGCTCGGCGCGAACGACGGCCTGCGCGGGCTCCCGGTCGCGCAGATGAAGTCGAACCTGAGCACCATCGTGCAGGCGTCGAAACGCGAAGGCGCGCGCGTCGTCCTGGTGGGCATGCAGCTTCCGCCGAACTACGGCGTGCCCTACGTCAACCAATTCCGCGCGGCGTTCGCCGACGTCGCGAAGGCAGAGCGCGTCGCCTTCGTGCCCTTCCTCCTGGAAGGCCTCGACAAGCGCGAGCAATTCCAGGCGGACAACTTGCATCCGACTGTGATGGCTCAGCCGATATTGCTGGAGAACGTGTGGAGAAAGCTGGCGGCGATGTTGATCGTGCCGGCTATGTGACGGCAAGCGAAGGCGTGCCCGCGACCATAGTTCCGATACGGCGAGCGAGCGGAAAACCCTGCCTGCGAAATTCCTCGATCACTTGCCTTTCCGCGGTGTTGGCACACGCGACCAGCAAGCCTCCGCTCGTCTGCGGATCGGTGATGAGTTTCTTTTTCCACTCCGGCGCGCCCGCAGGCAGGCGCACTTCGTGGCCGTAGCCCTTCCAGTTGCGGTCCGACGCCCCGGTCGCGGTGCCCTCTTTCACCCATTCGAGCGCTTCGGGGATCACGGGCAGGTCGTCGAAGCGCACTTCCGCCCCGAGCTTCGATCCGCGGCAGATCTCGAGCAGGTGCCCGGCGAGGCCGAAACCGGTGACGTCGGTGAGGGCGTGGACGTCTTCCATCTCCGCGAGCGCCGCACCCGGCGTGTTGAGCTGCGTCGTGATTTCCACCATCTGCTTGTACCCTGAAGCCGAGAGCTTGCCTTTCTTGAGCGCGGCCGAAAGTATCCCGACGCCGAGGGGCTTGCCGAGGATGAGCACATCGCCGGCCTTCGCGCGGTCGTTGCGTTTCACCTTCTTCGGGTGCACCAAGCCCAGCGCCACCAGGCCGTAGATCGGCTCGAGCGTGTCGATCGAATGCCCGCCGGCGATGGGAATGCCGGCCTGGGCGCACACCGACTCGCCGCCCGCGATGATCCGCTGGATCACCTCGACCGGCATTTTTTCCAGCGGCATGCCGACGATCGCGAGCGCGAAGATGGGCTTCCCGCCCATCGCATACACGTCCGAGAGCGCGTTGGTCGCGGCGATGCGGCCGAAGTCGAAAGGGTCGTCGACGATCGGCGTGAAGAAATCGGTGGTCGCGACGATCGCCTGCTCGTCGTTCAGGCGATACACCGCGGCGTCGTCGCTCGACTCGATCCCGACCAGCAGGTCCTTGGGTAGACCGCGGACCGGCGTCTTGGCGAGGATCTCCGACAGCACGGCAGGGGCGATCTTGCAGCCGCAGCCGCCGCCGTGGGAGAACTGCGTAAGGCGGATGAGATCGGCGGGGGCGTTCATGGAATAGAATCGAGGATGGACGTGAAACGCGCGAACGCCGTTACGGTAGCACAGCTCGATGCCTTTGACGAGGTCATCGACGTTCGTTCGCCCTCGGAATTCGCGCACGATCACGTTCCGCGCGCCGTCAACTGCCCGGTCCTCGACGACGCGGAGCGCGCGCGCGTGGGCACGCTCTACAAGCAGGTCTCGCCGTTCGACGCGAAGAAGGCGGGCGCGGCGCTGGTGTCGAAGAACATCGCGCGGCACATCGAGGAGCGCTTCCGCGGCCGCGGCCGCGACTGGCGCCCGCTCGTCTACTGCTGGCGCGGCGGCCAGCGCTCGGCCTCGATGGCGCACGTGCTGCGCGAGGTCGGCTGGGGCGCGGCGACGCTCGAAGGCGGCTACCGCGCGTACCGGCGCGAAGTCCTCTCACGCCTCGAAGCGCTGCCCTCCAGATACCGATTTTGCGTCGTCTGCGGCGAGACCGGCAGCGGCAAGAGCCGGCTTCTCGGCGCGCTCGCGGCGCAGGGCGCTCAGGTCCTCGATCTCGAGCGCCTCGCCAGCCATCGCGGCTCGCTTCTCGGCGAGCTTCCGGGCGAGCCCCAGCCTACCCAGAAAATGTTCGACAGCC
>JBGQKK010000230.1:0-5224 GCA_041499545.1 Gammaproteobacteria bacterium
CGTTGTTCGAATCGCCGATCCAGGCGACGGTCCTGCCCCTGATCGAGCCGCGATGCTCGATGAAGGTATAGACGTCGGCCAGGATCTGGCACGGATGGTACTCGTTGGTCAGGCCGTTGATCACCGGCACGCGCGAGCTGCCGGCGAAGCGCTCGATGATTTCCTGCTCGAAGGTGCGGATCATCACCAGGTCGCACATGCGCGAGATCACCTGGCCGGCGTCCTCGACCGGCTCGCCGCGTCCGAGCTGGGTGTCGCGCGTGTACAGATAGATCGCCGCTCCGCCGAGCTGGTGCATGCCCGCCTCGAAAGACAGGCGTGTGCGGGTCGAGGGCTTCTCGAAGATCATGGCCAGGGTCCGGTCCTCGAGCGGCCAGTAGCGCCTATAGCGCTTGAACTGATCCTTGATCCAGCGCGTGCGGGCGAACAGGTGCTCGTAGTCGGCGCGCGAGAAGTCCTTGAACTGCAGATAGTGTCGCAGCCGGGCCGGCGCTTTCTTCATGCGCGCGCGGCGACTGCCGCCTGAGATTGCGCGAGGAAATCGCGCACTAGCGGCAGCAGGATCGAGAGGACCTCGCGCGCCTCTCGCTCTTTCATGACGAGGGGCGGCAACAGGCGGACTACGTTGTCCATAGTCACGTTGATCAACAGGCCCGCGTCGAGGGCGCGTTTCACGAGCTCGCCGCAGGGCCGGTCGAGCTCGACCCCGATCATGAGCCCCTGGCCACGGATCTCGGTAACGCCGGCCACTCCGCGGAGCCCTTCGCGCAAGCCGGAGAGGATCAGGCCGCCGACCGCTTGAGCGTTCTTCATCAGGTTTTCTTCCTCGATCGCCTCGAGCGTCGCCAGCGCAGCGGCGCAGGCGAGAGGGTTGCCTCCGAAGGTCGAGCCGTGCGTCCCCGGCGTGAACACCGCGGCCGCCGCTCCGCGAGCGAGGCAGGCGCCGATCGGGACGCCCGAGGCGAGGCCTTTCGCAAGTAGTACGACGTCCGGTTCGATTCCGGCATGTTGGTAGACGAACCACTTGCCGGTGCGGCCGAGGCCGCACTGGACCTCGTCCACCATCAGGAACCAGCCCTGCCGGTCGCACAGCTCGCGCAGCTCGCGCAGGTATTGCATGGTGGAGAGGTTGATCCCGCCTTCTCCCTGGATGGGCTCGACCAGCACCGCGACCACGCTCCTGTCCTGCGCAGCGACCCGGTGCACCGCTTCGATGTCGTTCAGCGGAACGCGCACGAATCCGGGCACCAGGGGCTCGAATCCCGCCTGTACCTTGCGGTTCCCCGTGGCCGAGAGGGTCGCGAGCGTCCTGCCGTGGAAGGCCTTGTCCATGACGATGATGGCGGGGCTGTCGACCCCTTTGCCGTGGCCGTAGAGGCGCGCAAGCTTGATCGCCGCCTCGTTCGCTTCGCAGCCGGAATTGCAGAAGAAGACGGCGTCCATGCCGCTGATCTTCGCGAGCTTCTCCGCGAGCTTCTCCTGCTCGGCGATGACGTAGAGGTTGGAAGAGTGGATCAGGCGGGCGCTTTGCTCGGCGATCGCGCGCGTCAGCTTGGGATGCCCGTGGCCGAGCGTGTTGACGGCGATTCCCGCGAGCGCATCGAGGTACTTCTTTCCGGACTGGTCCCATACCCACACGCCCTCTCCGCGCGTGAAAGCAACGGGAATCCGGCTATAGGTGTTCATCGAATAAGACATGAGTTCAACCGTTCAAAATTTTTTGCCGCACAAAGCGGACACTTTGCGCGACATCGTTTCGGATCGCGCCCTCAGGTTCCCTCAGGCGCGCGGATTGCTCTTGTGCCTTAGGTCCGGCGTCGTCGGGGAGCGCGCCGGGGGGGCGATTGAACCGCGCCTGCGCGGCGCCCGGAGGTGAGGAAGGTCATCGTGTCGCCCTGTGCGATAATCGAATTTCTCTGGAGTGCCAATAGCTTAGCATAACGATTTCGGCATGGGAACGCGGCTGACGGTTTTCAACCAGAAGGGCGGAGTCGGCAAGACGACGACGGTGCTCAACCTGGGTGCGGCGATGGCGCGCCGGGGCATCGTGCCCTTGCTCGTCGATCTCGATGCGCAGTCGCATCTGAGCTCGATCCTCAACCCGGCGGCGTCGAGCGGCGAGAGTTTGTTCGCGTATTACAGCGCGGGCAGGCCGCTGAAGGAGGTGGTGCGGCCGATCCGCTTCGGCGGCGAGCTGATTCCCGGCCACACCGAGCTGATCAAGGTGGATACCCTCTATGGCAAGGGGCCGGACATCCTGAACAAGCTCAAGCATGGGCTCGACGCGGGCTGGAACGGCACGCGTCCGGTGTTGATCGACTGCTGTCCGATGCTGGGCGTGCTGTCGCTTTCCGGGATCTTCGCCTCCGAAAGGGTGCTGATCCCGATCTCCACCGATTATCTCGCCCTCAGGGGAGCGCTCGCTCTCGAGAACACGCTGCGGGCGCTGGAGCACGTGCTCAAGCGCCGCGTCGAGCGCCGCTATCTGCTCACGCGCTTCGACTCCCGCCGCCGCATGTCGCACGACATCGCCGCCCAGCTTGCCGCCCGGTTCGGAGCGGAGGTGTGCGAGACGCGAATCACCGAAGCGGTAGGCATCGCGGAAAGCCCGGCGCTAGGCAAGGACGTCTTTGCGCACGCGCCGACCAGCCGCGGAGCGCTGGATTACGAGAGCCTGCTGCAGGAGCTGCTGACCACGGGATTCCTGGAGACCGAGGCCAAGCCGCAGGCCGCGGCCTAGCTACTTGCTGATCAGGGAAACGATCTCCTCGAAACTCGTCCCGTCCGGGGTGGCCGGGGAAGACGCGAGGCTCGGCTGCATCGTCGCGGGCTGCATGACGCTGCGCTCCAGGATCTCACAGTGCAGGTACATCTGGCGCAGCTTGCGCTCGGCATCGGCTTCGTCGCGTCCGTGGATCATGAGATGCTCGACGACCAGTCCCTGGCGCGTGCGTATGCGGAACCCGAACTTCGTGGTGTTCAATAACGGCAGCATGATCCCCCCGGAACTGCCTGTATAACATAACGATTTTCGGGTTGCAAGGCGAGGCCTGGGCCCGCGGGGGACCGTCACGAAGTGCGGCTCAGGCTACCATGCGCGACAGCCCGTGGTTGTTCGCCAGCCGCTGCGCCTCCGCGGAGAATTTGTGGGTCAAGGTTCGAATGAAGGCGGCGTTGCAGGCGAGGTCGGCTAGTCGATCCTCCGCAATCCCCGCTCCTCTGCCGGCCTCAATACCCTCAGGCAGGGCAGATATCCGTCATAGACGATTCCGTGCAGCTCGACCCGTTTCTGCGAGCGCAGCAGGCCGACTAGGTACTGGAGGATCTCGCGCGTGATCACCTGCCCGGGGACGAGCACCGGAATCCCGGGAGGGTAGGGAACGATCTGGTCGGCGCAGGCCCGGCCAAGCAGTTCGCGCCGGATGTTGTCCTTGTCGTTCACCAGGGGAACCAGCTCGCCGCCGCAGTAGAACGCGTCGCGCGGGAGGTAGCGCAGCTTGGTGAAGCCGGGGATTTCGGGGAACCGGTACAGGCGGCGCGGCGCGCGCCGCTCGCGGGCGATGCGCATCAGCGCGTCGTACAGACGCGACACCTTGCTGCGGGTCGTGCCGATCGTCAGCAGCAAGGTGAGCGTGTTGAAGGTGGATTTCTCGACCTGGATGTTGTAGCGGTCGAACAGCTCGCGCTGCAGGTCCTCGACCGTGTAGCCGCAGCTCGAGATGTCGACCGTGACCTTGGTCGGGTCGAGGCGGATGTTGTCGCGCCTGACCTCCTCCGGGAGCAGCTCCTCCAGCTCGAGCACCCGGAAGACGCCGCTCGAATTGATCTGGGCGCGCAGCTCCTGCGAAAGCGCGAGCGTGCGCGAGAGCAGCTTGTAGCCCTCCATCACCGCCTGCTTTCGCGCAACGTCCAGGCTCGCGATCATGCTGTACTGCGGGCTGGTCGAGGTGTGCATGTTGAAGTTCTCCCGGAACAGGTGCTCGTTGAACCCGGGATCGTTCACGTGGATCATCGACGCCTGCGAGAAGGCCGAGAGCACTTTGTGCGTGCTCTGCGTGGCGTAGTCCGCGCCCGACTCGAGCGCCGTCGGCCGGAACGCGGGATGGAATCGCGCGAACCCGTACCAGGCCTCGTCGACGATCACCTTGATGCCCTTCTTGTGCGCCGCCTCGACGATGGGCGCGAGGTCGTAGCGCAGGCCGTCGTAGGTGCAGGAGGTGAGGATCAGCGCCTGCGCGTCCGGGTGCTTGCGGATGGCCGACAAGATGGTTTTCTTCGGCACCGGGCCGTACAGGCTGTACTTGGCGTTGACCGAGGAATCGAGGTAGATCGGATGGCCGCCCGAGAGCACCACGCCGTGGTGGACCGATTTGTGGCAGTTGCGGTCGAGCAGCAGCTTCTCGCCCGGCGCGAGCAGCGTCTGGAAGATGACCTTGTTAGAGGTCGAGGTGCCGTTGGTGGCGAAGAAGGTGCGCCGCGCGCCGAAGGCCTTGGCGGCGATCGTCTGCGCCTCGGCGATCACCCCCGTGGGGTCCATCAGGGAGTCGAGCATTTTCACCGACACCGAAAGATCGGCATCGAAGATGTGCTCGCCCATGAACTCGTAGAAGTCGTTGACCCAGGGGCTGTCGCGCAGCGACTCGCCGGATGAATGCCCGGGCGTGTGCCAGGAGTCCTTCGCCATCCACACGTAATTCTTGAGCTGGTCGTAGAACGGCGTGCGCGAGCGCTCCTGGATCTGCGCGTTGAGAATGCGGTACATGCCGCGGTAGTCGCGCTCTTCGCGGTAGAAGTAGCCGTCCACCGCTTCGGCGAAGAGGGCATCGACGATCTCGTCCTCGTGCTCCTGCGCGATCAGGATGTAGACGTCGAGCTCCGGACGGAAACGCGTGACCCGCTGCACCAGCTCGAGCGCCGACATCTCTTTCTTCGCGCTTTTCTGGTTGAGTGTATACAGCTTGTCGTCGACCACCACCGCCTGCAGGTCGCCGTCCTCCTCGATCGCCGCGAGCGCTTCGCGCGCCGTGGTGACGCCGGAGAAGGTGATGCCGAGCGGGTTGTCCAGCGACCTTGCCGCCGCGTTCAGCCCCTTGACGAACTCCCTCAGGACGAGCGGCTCGTCGTTGATGATGAGGACCCGGCTGAGGGGCTTTTTCATTGAGTGCAGGGACGAAAAGCCGATTGTTGCGGCAAGCGGGCGGATGCGCAAGGAGGGCGTTCACGC
>JBGQKK010000231.1:0-5204 GCA_041499545.1 Gammaproteobacteria bacterium
GCAGCTCGCGCTCCGCGGCGCGCTCGATGTCCCCCGTGAGCAGCACCCGGCCTCCGGGCGCCGCGATCCTCAGCACGCAGCTGCGGTTGTTTGCCCGCGCGCCCCGGCCCCAAGCGGCGTCCGCGCCGGGGTGGAGAAACTCGAAGGCGACGCCGTCCCATTCCCAGCGGCGCCCCGCCGCACAGGGCTCGCTCGCGTCGCTGTCAGCGGCGAGCGCGTGGCCCTCGGGAAGGGAAGACCAGAGCACTGCGACCGGCATCCCCTCGAGCACCGAGCCTACGCCGCCCGAATGGTCGCGATCATCGTGGGAAACGACCAGCGCGTCGAGCCGCGCGATGCCCACGCCGCGCAGATAGGGAAGGACGACGCGGCTGCCGCTGTCGGCCGTCGCGTTGAAGGCCGGACCCGCGTCGTAGAGCAGCGCGTGCTTTTGTGTGCGCGCGACCACGGACAGCCCCTGTCCCACATCGAGCACGGTGATCCACAGCTCGCCCGCCGCCGGCGCAGGCGGCATCACCGTGAACAAGGGCAGCGCGAGCACGGCGCCGAGCCAGCGCACGGGGAACCCTCGCGGGAGGAGCAGCCAGGCGATGCCGACCAGGGCGAGCGGCACCGTCCAGGGCACGGGCGCGTGCTGTTGCCACATCGCGCTCGGGAGCGCCGCAAGCCAGTCGAGCGCCGCCATCAGCGCTCCGAGAATCGCATGCCCCAGAGCCAGCGGCCAAGCGAGGGGGAGCACCGCGCCCGCGAGCGCAAGCGGCGTGACGACGAAGCTGACGAGAGGGATCGCGATCGCGTTGGCGAGCGGAGAGACGAGCGACACCTGCTGGAACAACACGAGCATCAGGGGCACGAGGCCCACGGTCACGGCCCACTGCACCCTGCCCCACTGCACCAGCCAATGCGCCTGCTCGGTATGCCCCGTGCCGACGTAGAAAATGACCGCGACGGCGCAAAACGAGAGCCAGAATCCCGGCGACAGGACCGCCCAGGGATCGAGGACCAGCACGACGAGCAGCGCCGCCGCGAGCACCCGCGAGGCGCTGCTCGCGCGCCCCAGCCAGAGCGCCGCAGCGACGACACCCACCATGTACAGGGTGCGCTGGGCGGGAACGGCGAATCCCGAGATGAGGCAGTAGCCGAAAGCTGCGAGAAAGCCTGCGAGCGCGGCGGCCTTCTGCGCGGGCAGCGCCAAGGCAAGCCGCTCGCTGCGACGCCAGCCAAAGGACACGAGCACGGCGAACAGGCCCGCGATCATGGTCACGTGGAGCCCCGAGATGCTCATCAGGTGAGAAACGCCGGTGCGCGCGAACAGCCGCCATTGTCCGGAGTCGATCGCCCGCTGATCGCCGATCGCGAGCGCGATGAGCACGCCCGCGTAGGGATGATCAGGGAGCGCGCGCAGTATCCTTTCCCGCATCGCCTCGCGCAGCCGCTCGATGAGGTAAGGCACTTGCGGGACCAGAGGATCCAAGCGCTCGGGAGCCGTTCCCTCGCCGTCCTCGCGCGGTGCCGGCGCTCTCACGTAACCGGTTGCGCGGATGCCGCGCTCGAGCAGCCAAGCCTCGTAGTCGAAGCCGTGCGGGTTGACGCTGCCGTGCGGCCGGCGCAGGCGCACGGCGAAGCGCCAGCGCTCGCCCGCGTGCACCGGAAGCGCGCCTTCGGCCTTGTCCTCGGCAAATCCGCCGTAGGAAGAAAGCACGATGCGCCGCGGCACCCGGGACTCCGGAGTTTCCACGTCGAAATCGAAGCGCACCCCGCGCTCGAAGGTCTGCGGCAGTCCGGCGACGACGCCAGACACGACGACATCGCGCCCCTCCAGCGCCGGGTCGAGCCGGTCGGCGAGCCGCCAATGCGCGAGTGCTGCGGCCCAGGCGAAGCCGAGCGCCGCACACCCGGCAAAGACCGCGCCGGCGGCTGCCCAGCGGGGCAGGCGCCTCGACAATCCGGCGATCGCCGCTGACGCGAAGATGAAGGCGATCCACCCGACGCCGGGCAGCGCGGGCTGAAATTGCAGCAGCCACACGCCCAAGGCGAAGCCCAATGCGGCGGATCTCATCGGCGGCCGGCGGCGTTCTTCACCTCGCGATTAACGCCCGGGGTCGCCGAAGGTTGATATGCTTGTTTTCTGAGCCCCGAGCATGCCCAGAAGATTCCTCCGCAAGTTTCTTCCGAGCCACGAGTCGATCCGAGAGAACCGCCACCTCGCGCGCTTCGGCTCGCTGCTGCACCACCCGAATCTATGGCACCTGAACCGGCATTCGGTGGCGGGCGGCGTCGCCGTAGGCCTCTTTGCCGGGCTGGTGCCGGGCAGCAACCCGGTGCAGTTCGCGCTCGGGGCGCTCCTCGCGATCGCGTTTCGGGTGAACCTGCCCGTCGCGGTGGGCGTTACGCTGTACACCAATCCGTTCACCATCGTGCCGCTGTACCTCCTTGCCTACCAGTACGGCAAGGTCCTCGTCGGCGGTGACGCGTCCCTAACCCCCGAGCCCGAGTTTCGCTGGTCCGGCTTCCTCCAGTCCCTCGACGCCTGGCTCGCGTGGCTCGCTTCGCTGGGGAAGCCGCTCGTGGTGGGACTGGTCGCGCTCGCGTTGACGCTCGCCGTCGCGGGCTACGTCATCGTGCAGGTCGGCTGGCGCGCGTATGTGATTCTCGCGTGGCGCCGACGCAGACGCAGGCGCGCGGGCCGAGCCTAAGGCTCCTCTATTTCTCCGTGACCAACACCCCGTCCTGCAGGCGCATGACGCGGTGCGCCCGCTTGGCGAGCGAGGGCTCGTGGGTGACGATCACGAGGCTCGTGCCGTGAGCGCGGTTCAGCTCGAGCATCAGCTCGAAGACGTTCTCCGCGGTGCGCCGGTCGAGGTTTCCGGTCGGCTCGTCCGCGAGCACGCACGCGGGCCGGGTGACCAGAGCGCGCGCGAGCGCCGCCCGCTGCCGCTCCCCTCCCGAAAGCTCCCCGGGCGTATGAGTGAGGCGCTCGGCAAGACCGACTTCCTCGAGCATGGCGGCGGCCGCAGCGCGCGCTTCGCCGGGCGGGACGCGGCGGATGAGGAGCGGCATCGCCACGTTCTCGAGCGCGGTGAACTCCATCAACAGATGGTGGAACTGATAGACGAAGCCGAGAGAGCGGTTGCGCACCTCGCCCCGCTCCGCGTCCGAAAGGCCGTGCATCGGCCGGCCCATGACGTCCACCTCGCCGGAGGTCGGCTCGTCCAGCCCTCCGAGCAGATGCAGCAAGGTGCTCTTGCCCGAGCCCGATGCCCCGACGACCGCGACGATCTCGCCCTTGCCGATCTCGAGGCGCACGCCGCGCAGGACCTGCACGGCGTCCGCGCCCTCGCGGAAGGTCTTGTGCAGATCCCGGCAGGCGAGGACCTCACTCATAGCGCAGCGCCTCCGCGGGATTGACGCGCGCCGCGCGCCAGCTCGGATAGAGGGTCGCGATGAGCGACAGGAACAGCGATACCAGAGCGATCGAGACGACGTCGTTGCTTTGAAGGTCCGAAGGAAGCTCGGTGATGTAGTACACCTCCCGAGACAGGAATTGGACGCTGAGCAGCCGCTCCAGGAACGGCACGACCACGTCGATGTTGAGCGCGAGCGCCACGCCGCCCGCGACGCCGATCAGCGTGCCGATCACGCCGATCAGCGCGCCCTGGACGACGAATATCTTCATGATGCCGCCGGGGCTCGCGCCCAGCGTTCGCAGAATGGCGATGTCCGGCAGCTTGTCGGTGACTGCCATCACCAGGGTCGAGACGATGTTGAAGGCCGCGACCGCGACGATCAGGAGCAGAATGATGAACATCATGGTCTTCTCGATCTGCACCGCGCGGAAGTAGTTGGCATGGCTGCGGGTCCAGTCCGAGATGTACAGATCCCCGCGCAGTCGCGCGAAAAGATCGCGCGTGACCTCGCGCGACTGGAACAGGTCCCTGAGCTTGAGCCGCACGCCCGAGGCGGCGTCGCCCATGCCGTAGAGCTTCTGCGCATCCTCGAGTTGAATCAGCGCGAGCGTCGAGTCGTACTCGAACATCCCGATGTCAAAAATCCCCTCCACGGTGAACTGCTTCAGCCGCGGGAGTATGCCGGCCGGCGTCACCAGCCCTTGCGGCGCGATGAGCGTGATCTTGTCTCCGACCCTCGCCCCGAGAGCACGCGCAAGCTCCGATCCGATCACGATCCCGAACCGGCCGGGCTCGAGAGCCTCGAGCTTGCCCGCGACCATGTGCAGGCCTATCTCGGCGACCTTCTGCTCCAGCTCGGGCACGATACCTCGCACCACCACGCCCCGAACGCTCGCGCCGAACATCAGCATCCCCTGGGCGTTCACAAAGGGCGCGGCGGCCACGACCGCAGGATGCTCGCCGGCCTCGCGCGCCACCGCCTGCCAATCGGCGAGGCGGTTTTCCGCTCCGGTGATCTGAACGTGCGACACCACCCCGAGGATGCGCGCGCGGACCTCCTTCTGAAAACCGTTCATCACCGACAGCACCACGATCAAGGCCGCGACCCCGAGCGCGATGCCGAGCATCGAGGTCAGCGAGATGAACGAGATGAAATGGTTGCGGCGCTTGGCTCGCGTGTAGCGCAGGCCGACTAGGAGTTCGTATTGCACGCGCGCCAGTGTGCCATAAGCGGTGATAAACTCGAAATCGGATGCATTGTTCTTTGTTCATTCCTGATTTCTTCTCTACCGACAGCGCTTCGCCAGCAAATCGCCTCGCCGCCGCCGAAACGCTGTTCGCGCGAGGGCGCCGCAAGCGCAAGGCGTCGATTTCTCCCGAAGCCTGGCTGTTCGAGCGCTTCGGCATGCGCGGGCAACGCGGTTGGCCCGTCGCCCCCTACACCCTGCTCGCGGACGGCGGCGCGCCCGAGGGACATTTCTGGATGCGCGCCGATCCCGTGCACCTGAGCATCGGCCGCGACGATCTCACCTTCGACGGTGCCGCGCTCGAGGTTTCGCGCTCCGAGGCCGAGTCGCTCGCCGCGACGCTCAACCGCCATTTCGGCGATGCGCCGGCGTTTCATCCTCTGCGGCCGGAGCGCTGGTACATCAGGCTGCCGGACGCGCCCCGGCTGGATACGACGCCGCCCTCTGCGGCGCGCCGGACCGCGATCGGGGACAAGCTCCCTTCGGGCGCCGACGCGATGCGCTTTCGCGCTCTGATGAACGAGGTGCAGATGCTGCTGCACGAGCATCC
>JBGQKK010000232.1:0-5197 GCA_041499545.1 Gammaproteobacteria bacterium
GGTGGAGAGGCGGTGAGCGATCACTAATGTCGTTCGCCCACGCGCGATCCGGTCCAGTTCCCCCTGGATGCCCTGCTCGGTCTCCGAATCGAGCGCGGAGGTGGCCTCGTCGAAGATGAGAATGCTCGGGTTCTTGAGTATCGCGCGCGCGATCGCGACGCGCTGCTTCTCGCCGCCGGAGAGCTTCAGGCCGCGCTCGCCGACGCGCGACTCGTACTTGTCGGGCAGGCTTTCGATGAACTCATGGATGTGCGCCGCTCTTGCCGCCTCGATGACCTCGGCGAGCGAGGCCTCGGGGCGGCCGTAGTGGATGTTGTAGAGGATCGTATCGTTGAACAGCACCGTGTCCTGCGGCACGATCCCGATCGCGGCGCGCAGGGACGACTGCGTCAGGTCGCGGGTGTCGACGCCGTTGATCGAGACGCGCCCGGAGCCGACGTCGTAGAAGCGGAACAGCAGCCGTGCCAGCGTCGACTTTCCCGAGCCGCTGTGGCCGACCACCGCCACCTTGCTCCCCGCCGGCACGTCGAAGGAGACGTCGAACAGGATCTGCCGCTTCGGATCGTAAGAGAAATCGACATGCTCGAAGCGCACCGTCGCGCTTCGCCCGGCCAGCGCCTGCGCTCCGGGCCGGTCCTCGACCTCGCGGTCCTGCTTGAGCAGGCGGAACATCCGGTCCATGTCGACGAGCGCCTGCTTGATCTCGCGATACACCATGCCGAGGAAATTGAGCGGGATGTAGAGCTGTATCAGCAGGCCGTTGACGAGCACCAGATCGCCCAGGGTCAGCTCCTTCGAGACCACGCCGCCCGCGGCGAGAACCATGAGCAGCGTCACGGCGACGGCGATGATCAGGCTCTGGCCGATGTTGAGGATGCCGAGCGAGGCCTCGTTCTTGACCGCGGCGGACTCGTATTTCTGCAGGTTCTCGTCGTAGCGGCGCGCTTCGTACTCCTCGTTGTTGAAGTACTTCACCGTCTCGTAGTTGAGCAGGCTGTCGATCGCGCGCGTGTTGGCCTTCGAGTCGAGCTCGTTCGCGCGGCGGCGGATGTCCATGCGCCACTCGGTGACCGACACCGTGAACGCCAGGTACACGGCGACCGCGACGAAAGTCACAGCGGCAAAACGCCAATCAAACTTGGCGAGGAGAATCCCCGCCACCAGTCCGAACTCCAGGACTACCGGAATGATCGAGAAGAGCATATACGTGAGCAGCGTCGAGATGCCGCGGGTGCCTCGCTCGATGTCGCGCGACACGCCTCCGGTGTGGCGCTCGAGGTGAAAGCGCAAGCTGAGGCTGTGCATGTGGCGGAACACCGTGAGCGCGACGCGCCGGATCGCGCGCTGGGCGACGCGGACGAACACGATATCGCGCAGCTCCGCGAACAGCGTCGTCGAGAACCTGAGAATCCCGTAGGCGGCGAGCAGCGCGAGCGGCACCACCAGGGCCGCGGTGCGCGGGTCGAGCGAATCGACGACTTCCTTGAGGATGAGCGGCACCGCGACGTTGGCGAGCTTGGCTCCGATCAGGAAGGAGAGCGCGATCACCACCCGTGTCCGGAATTCCCAAAGATAGGGAACCAGGATGCCGACCGCGCGCCACTCGCTGCGAGCCTTCGGCGTCTCGGACTTCGCCGGCGCGGCGGGCGTGGCGAAGCTGCGGTGATCGTGGGCCATGGGCCGATGTTACATGGGGGCGGCCCGAGGCGGGGCAAGTGCGCCGCGGCCCTCCCGCCCCTGCCTTCAGACGGAGGGGGTATCATTCATTATTGCTCTGAGGCACAGCATAGCCGGAGGACCCCATGAATTCCCTCGTCGTTCTAGCCGCGGTGATCGCGGCCTGCGCTGCCGTTCTGGGCATCGCGCCCCTGCGCCGCCAAATCGTTTCGCGCGCCCTGCTGGCCTGGTACCGCGGGCAGCTTCCGGCCATGTCCCAAACCGAGCGGGAGGCGATCGACGCCGGCACGGTGTGGTGGGATGCCGAGCTGTTCTCGGGGCGACCGGACTGGAACAAGCTCCTCGCCTTCCCGAAGCCGAAGCTCACCGCCGAGGAGCAGTCCTTCCTCGACAACGAAGCCGAGCAGCTGTGCGCGATGGTGAGCGACTGGGAAACCACGCAGATCTATCAGGACCTGCCGCCGCAGGCCTGGCAGTTCATCAAGGACAAGGGCTTTCTCGGAATGATCATTCCGAAGCGCTACGGCGGACGCGAATTCTCCGCGACCATGCATTCCCAGGTGATCCAGAAGCTCGCCTCGCGCTGCGGCGTGGCGGCGGTGCACGTGATGGTGCCCAATTCCCTGGGACCGGCCGAGCTGCTCCTCAACTACGGCACCGAGGAACAGAAGAACCATTACCTGCCGCGGCTCGCGAAAGGCCTGGAAATTCCCTGCTTCGGGCTCACCAACCCGCACGCCGGATCGGACGCCGCGGCGATTCCCGACGTCGGCACGGTCTGCAAGGGCGTCTGGGAGGGCAAGGAGATTCTCGGCATGCGTGTCACCTGGGAGAAGCGTTACATCACGCTCGGGCCGATCTCGACCCTGCTCGGCCTCGCGTTCCGCCTGCGCGATCCGGACCGCCTGCTCGGGGACAAGGAGGACATCGGCATCACCTGCGCGCTCGTGCCCTCGCACACCCCCGGCGTCAACATCGGCCGGCGCCACAACCCGCTGAACGCAGTGTTCCAGAACGGACCGAACTGGGGCAAGGACGTGTTCATGCCGCTCGACTGGATCATCGGCGGGCCGAAGATGGCGGGCCAGGGCTGGCGCATGCTGATGGAGTGCCTCGCCGCGGGCCGCTCGATCTCGCTGCCTTCCTCGAGCACCGGGTATAGCAAGCTCGTCGCGCGCGCCACCGGCGCCTACGCGCGGGTGCGCAGCCAGTTCAAGACGCCGATCGGCAAGTTCGAAGGCATCGAGGAGCCGCTCGCCCGCATCGGCGCGAACCTGTACACGATGGACGCCGCGCGCGCGATGACCGCCGGAGCGGTCGATCTCGGGGAGAAACCCTCGGTGGTTTCGGCGATCGTCAAGTATCACCTCACCGAGCGCGGGCGCGCCGTGGTCAACGACGCGATGGACATCCTCGGCGGCAAGGGCATCTGCCTCGGACCGAACAACTTCATCGGGCGCTCCTACCAGCAGCTGCCGATCGCGATCACGGTCGAAGGCGCGAACATCCTCACGCGCAACCTCATCGTATTCGGGCAGGGGGCGATCCGCTGCCACCCCTACGTGCTCCGCGAGATGCAGGCCGCGCGCGACGGCGACTTGGCGGCGTTCGATCGGGCCCTGTTCGGCCATATACGCCACGTCATCGCGAATGAAGCGCGCGCCTTTTTCACCGCCATCACCGGGTCGCGTTTCGTTTCGGTTCCTGCCGGGGCGGCGCCGCAGGTCCGTCGCTACTATCAGCACCTGACGCGCATGTCCTCGGCTCTCGCCTACGCGGCGGACATCTCTATGCTGGTGCTGGGCGGGGCGCTCAAGCGCCGCGAGAGGATCTCGGCGCGCCTGGGCGATGTCCTCTCCATGCTCTACCTCGCCTCGGCGACACTCAAGCGCTTCGAAGACGAAGGCCGGCAGCAGGCCGATCTTCCGCTCCTGCGCTGGTCGCTCGATGACGCGCTCGCCCGCGCGGCCGAGGCGCTGCGCGCCGCTTTCGCGAACTTCCCGGTGCGCTTCGTCGGGTCGCTCCTGCGTCTGGCGATCTTTCCGATCGGGCGGGGCTTCGCGCCGCCGTCCGACGCGCTGGGGCACGAGGTCGCGCAGCTGCTGATCGCGCCTTCGTCCACCCGCGACCGGCTGTGCGCTGGAATGTACCTGCCCAGGGCCGAAAGCGACCCGCTGGGCTGTCTCGAGGCCGCGCTCGAGGCGGCGATCAAGGCGGAGGTGGTCGAGGCCAAGATTCGCGCGGCGCAGAAATCCGGGGCGATCCGCGGAGCAGGGCCCGAGGAGCTGGCTCAAGGCGCGTTCGCGGCGAAAATCATCAGCGGCGAGGAGATGTCGCTCCTCAAGCGCGCTGCGCAGCTGCGCGACGAGGTGATCCGCGTCGACGACTTCCCACAGGACCTGGGACGAGCTGAGGCGCTGCGTCCCGCACAGCCGCAGCGCGCCGCCGCCTAGGCCGAAATTCCGTTTTCACCGCTTCACCCGTCTGCCATCGGAGGCTCGATGTCAAAAGCGATCTACGTTGTCGACGGGGCGCGCACTCCGTTCCTGAAGTCGCGCAACCGGCCCGGGCCCTTCTCGGCGAGCGACCTGGCGACCGCGGCAGGCAAGGCGCTGCTGATCCGGCAGGCGTTTGCGCCGCAGGAGCTCGACGAGGTGATCCTCGGTTGCGCAGCGCCCTCGGTGGACGAGGTCAACATCGGGCGCGTCGCGGCGCTGCGCATGGGCTGCGGGCAGAAAGTCCCGGGCTGGACGGTGATGCGCAACTGCGCCTCGGGCATGCAGGCCCTGGATTCGGCGATCGCCAACATGCTGTCGGGCCGTTCGCATTTGGTGCTCGCCGGCGGCGTGGACGCGCTCTCGCGCGTTCCCCTTCTGTACTCCGACCTGATGGTCGTGTGGTTCTCGAACTTCATGGCGGCGAAGAACCCGTTGCAGAAAGCAGGCATGTTCCTGAAGTTGAAGCCGACGCAGTTGCTGACCCCCATCATCGGCCTCATGAAAGGGCTGACCGACCCTTACGTGGGCCTGCTCATGGGCCAGACCGCCGAGAATCTCGCGCATCGATTCGGAATCTCCCGCCTGCAGATGGACGAGTTCGCCGCGGGCAGCCACGCTCGCGTCGTCCATGCCCAGGAAAACGGCCACTTCAACGACGCCCACGACGGCCTCGCCCCCGAGATCGCGGCGATCTACGACGACCGGGGGGATCTCTTCAAGGACGACGACGGCGTGCGCAAGGACTCGACCGTCGAGAACCTCGCCAAGCTCAGGCCCTTCTTCGACCGGAAGTACGGCAACGTCACCGCCGGAAACTCATCCCAAATCACCGACGGCGCAACCTGGCTGGTGCTCGCCACCGACGAAGCGGTGAAGCGCCATGACCTGAAGCCGGTCGGACGCATCGTTGATTCGCAATGGGCGGGGCTCGACCCGGCCCAGATGGGGCTGGGGCCGGTGCACGCCTCCACGCCGATTCTCAAGCGCCACGGCTTGAAGCTCAACGACCTCGATGCCTGGGA
>JBGQKK010000233.1:0-5182 GCA_041499545.1 Gammaproteobacteria bacterium
CCGGCGATGCTTCCTCCGCCTGCCGCCAGCGTGAAAATGTTGGGGAACGAGGGCGTGCTGGGAAGTCCCGCCCCGGTAAGAGAACCGGTAACGTTGGGCGGCAATTGGGGCGTGGCCGAGACGCTCCCGCCAGATACCTGGTTGCCCGTGGTGGTCCTCAACCCGCTGGTGCGCAGGGCCGCCCAATTGATGCCCTGCTGGTATTGATTGTTGAGCTGGACTTCGGCAATGGTCGCCTCGATCAAGACCTGGCGCTTGACGTTGGCCAATACCTGGTCCAGGAATTCCTGGATCTTTTCATGCTGCCGCGAAGTCGCGCGCACGATGATGACGCTCGCCTCGGCATTGACGATCACCGCGGCGGCTTCCCTGAAGCTGGCGCTGGGCGCTGCGGCGGCGGTGGGAGCCGAGCCGGGCGATCCTGGAGGGATCTGCTGAGGCGCCGCCGGCTGACTCCCCGCCGGCAGTATCTTGTCGGTTTCGTGCAGGATATCTTTGACGTTCTTTTCCAATGTCGCCCAAAACTTGTTGTCCGAGGTATTGCGCACCGTTGTGATGGAGCCGTTCGCGCCGGCCGCTCCGCTCACCCCGGCACCGCCGCCTCCGGAACCGCTGATACTGCCGATCTGCGAAGACACGCCGGTCGCGCCGGCGGTGAGCCGCTCCATGTTGACGTAGTCGATGCGGTAGATATGCAGGTAGGGCGAGTCCGGCATCACGACCAGATTCGGCCCCTGGAGCTCCCAGCGCATGTCGACCTGCCTCGCGATTCGCGACAGGAGCTGCGGCAGAGTCTGATCGATGGCGTTGAGGGTGACCGCGCCGGTGATCCCGGAATGAATGTCGACGTTCAGCTTGGCGTCGCGCGCGAGGGCAAAGAGCAGCTCTTGCACCTTGACGCCGTTCACCACCACGGTGTAGGTCTCGGGCCGCAGCGTTGGGCGGGGCTGCGGCAGGACGGTCGAGATCTCTACGGGCGCGGGGACGGTGCCGGAGGGCGCCTCTTCGTCCGCCTTCAGGTGCGTCGCCGACTGCTGGGTCGGCGCGTGAGCGCATCCTCCCAAAGCGAGAGCAAGAACCGCCAGCGCAACGCGTCGCAAGGTGGCCTCCGATTGCTTCTATGACCCGACCAGGCGCAAATTTCCTGTCTCGCGTAACGATACCACGTAACAAGCTGATTTAACAAACCAAACAACCCTGTCTGCCGCTTATTTCACAAATTCGTTTGAGTCCGCCCCGACAGGCGTTTGAAGATGCAGGCTATTGGCGGTTCTGGCTGCGCATTCGCTCCACGCTTCGAGGGTAGGGCTGGTACGCCGCGAAGAGCTGTGGCAGCCCTGTCACCGCCTCGAGCGCCTTGGCCGCGCTCGGATACGACCCGTAGGCGACGCGATAGTGTTGTCGACCTTCGATCTTGACGCTGTACACGTACAGCTCGCCGACCGGCAGCGCCGCGGCCGCTTTTCGCAGGAACTCCTCGAGTTGCGGCAGCTCTCCCGCGTTCAAGGTCGCGAGCTGGATCGCATACCGGTCCCCGGAAGCGCTGCGCAGCCATTCCTGAGTCGCCTGGAAGCGCTCGCGCGCGAGTTCTCCCTGCGCCGGAGCGAGCGGCTTCCTCACGGACGCGTCGGCCGCCGCGGGCATCGGCTTCATCTTCGCGCCGGGGGTCGCCGGCGCAAGGACCGCCGGCGCTGCGCTCTCTCTGGTCGGGGCGGGAGACGCGGCCGAGTGTGCGGCGATCCTGCCGAGATCCGGATTGCCGCTCGGAGGGATGGCGAGCGACGCCTGCGCCTTTTGCGATGCGGTACCGGCCGGAAGCAGTAGATGAATCGCCCAGCCGAGAACCAGCCCGGCTGCGAGGGCCGCCGCCCCGATGAAGAGTTTGTGCCTGCCGCCCCGGGAGCGATAGAACTCCGAATCGCGCACCGCCCTCCTGACTTCCGCTGCAGTGACGGCGTGGGTGCCGCCCGCAAAAGCGGCGAGCAAGGCCTTGTCCGCGAGGATGTTGATGCGGCGGGTCAGCCCTTGAGAAGCGCGGGCGAGGAGTCTGATCGCCTGCGCGCTGAATACCTTGGGACCGCGATAGCCCGCCGCGCGCATGCGGAAGTCCACGTAGTTCTCGATATCGCCCCGCACCAAAGGCTCGAGCCGAAAGCTGTGCGTGATGCGCTCTTTGAGCTGGCGCATCTCGGCGGTATCGAGGTGCTCGTCCAGCTCCGGCTGCCCGAAGAGGACGATCTGCAGAAGCTTGTGACGGTTCGACTCGAGGTTCGACAGCAGCCGGATCTCCTCGAGCGACTCATCGGGCATCGCGTGTGCCTCGTCGATCAGCACCACCACGCGCCGGCCCTGGCCGAACAGGTGCAGCAGGTGCTCCTGCAGCGCGCGGATGATGCGAGTGGGGCGGTCCTTCTCCAGCTGAAGCTTCAGTTCGTCGCCGATCGCGAACAGTATCTCGTCGCGCGACAGAGAAGGGTTGGCGAGATAGATGGTTTCGACCGTTGCGGGGAGGCGCTCCATCAGCACGCGGCACAGCATCGTCTTGCCGCTGCCGACTTCGCCCGAAACCTTGACGATCCCTTCGTCGTGCGTGATGGCGTATAACAGTGCTTCGAGCGTTGCGCCCCGATTTGCGCCCTGGAAGAAAAAATCGGTGTGGGGGGTGATGCGAAAAGGCGGCTCTTTCAGGCCGAAATGTTCGAGATACATCGAGTCGCTCTCCCGATGGAACCCGAGGCCTAATCTTGCTTTTGCGCAGATTCCATGCGGGAGTACAGCGTCGTGCGGTTGATGCCGAGCATTTTGGCCGCCTGGCTGACGTTGCCTCGCGTGAGTTTCATCGCCGCCTCGATGTAACCCTGCTCCCAGGCTTTGAGCATCTGGTCCAGGTTGAAGCTGCGCTCGCGCTGCAAATGGCGCTGCGCCTGGTCGATGAGGGTTCCCGAATCGGCGGGCAGTCCCGGCCCGCCTTGGACCTGGTCCTCCAGGTCGAACTCCGGCTCGAGCTCCGCGACGGACAACTTCTGCCCTGCGTACTTGGTGGTCAGCCTGATGACGATGTTGCGCAGCTCGCGCACGTTCCCGGGGAAGTGATACGCTCGCCAGGCCTTCTGCGAGGGATCATCAAGGACAAAGGGCGGAAGCTTCGCCTGCTCCGCGTAGAACTTGCGATAGTGATCGAGCAGCAGCGCGCGGTCATCGTCCATCTCGCGCAGCGCTGGAACCTCGATCGTGAAGACCGACAGCCGGTGATAGAGGTCGGCGCGGAAATTTCCCTTACGGACTTCCTGGCGCAGGTCGCGATTGGTCGCCGCGATCACGCGTGCGCGGGAGAAGCGCTGCTGCGTCTCGCCCACGCGCTGGAACTCTCCGTTCTCGAGTACTCGAAGGAGCTTGGCTTGAAGCTCAAGAGGCAGCTCCCCGATCTCGTCGAGAAACAGCGTGCCGTCGCTCGCGTCCTCGAAATAGCCCGACTTGTTCTGCGTCGCTCCCGTAAATGCGCCTTTGGCGTACCCGAAAAGCGTGGGCTCGACCAGCGTCGGCGCGATCGCCGCACAGTTGAGCGCGAACCACGGTTTCACGCGCCGCCACGAAAGGCGGTGGAGCAGATTGGCGACCAACTCCTTGCCGGTGCCGGATTCGCCCTCGATGAGCGCCGGAAACGGCGAGTCGGCGTATTGGCTGATCTGGCTCTTCAGCTTCTGCAGAGCCGGGCTCTTGCCCACGAGGGGATCGGTTTCGGCGATTCCCTCTCCGGAGATCTCGGCCGCGCGAAACTGCAATGCGTGCAGCAGGATCTTCTTCAGGTTCTCCGGATCGCAGGGCTTGGCGACGAACTCGGCCGCGCCCAGGGTTCGGGCGTGCCTCGCGTTGGCGGCGTCGTTCTGTCCAGAAAGCACCAGGATCTTCATCGAAGGAGAGTGCGCGAGCAGATCGCTGATTAACTGAAACCCCTCGTCGGGCCTGTGGGGCGCGGGCGGCAGCCCCAGATCGACCAGCGCCAGTTGCGGCGCTTCGTCGAGCTGCCTCAGGAGGCTCACGGCATGTTGGCGCGAATCGCTCGCCATTACTTCGAAATCTTTTCCGAGGGCGTAGGACAGGGTCTCGGTGATCAGCGGGTCGTCGTCGACGATCAGCAGACTCGGCTTGGCGTTTTCAGGCATGGGCTTCGATGCATTTCAAGAAGGCGCGCTCGAGCGACGATTCACCATAGCGCTCGCGCATGTGCGGGGGCGAGCCTGCGTAAGCAAGCGTACCGTTGTGCAACACCGTGATTTGATCGCAAACTTCCTCGACGTCGGCGAGCGAGTGCGAGGTGAGCAACAGGGTCCGCCCCTCGGTCTTCAACTTGAGCAGCAGCTCCTTGGCGCAAGCTCGTGCCTTGGGATCGAGTCCGCTCATCGGCTCGTCGAGAACGTAAAGGTCGCGCTGCGCGAGAAAACAGGCCGCCAGCCCCAGTTTCTGCGTCATGCCCTTCGAGTAGTCGCGGACCGGCTTGTCGAGCGCCGCGCCGTCCAGGTCGAGGGCGGAAAACATGGCGCGCGCCCGCTCTTCCTCGTAACGGCTTCCGAAAAGCTCCAGCATCGTCGCCGTGAATTCGCGGCCGCTCAGAAAGTACGGGGCGGTGAAGCGTTCCGGCAGAAACGCGAGGCGCCTGCGCGCGTGCGGTCGGCGGTGCTCGACGCCGTGAACCTCGATCGCACCCGAGTCGAGCTCGCAGAAATCCAGCAGGCATTTGATCAGCGTCGTCTTTCCGGCCCCGTTGATTCCGGTCAGGGCCATGCAACTTCCGGGCGCTACATCGAGGTCGACCCCCCGCAGTACTTCAGCGCGCCCGAAGCTCTTGCTCACTCCACGGAATCGAACTGACGGCTCGGGCATCAGGCGGCCCTTTGTCGGATGCGGCGATGATAGCGCAAAGACCGCGCCCTTTCATCTCGCGGATGCGGCCGAAACGCTCGCCCGGCCCGCCGCCGGCGGGTTGCTTGCGCGGCGCTGTTCTAGGCTAGAATCCGCTCTTCGGCTATTCCAAGCAGGACGCCGTGGCGACAAGCAATCTGGTCGAAGTCCAGAACGTCACGTTCAGCTATGACCAACGCCAGGTTCTGAAGGACATCGACCTGGTCATCCCCAAGGGCAAGGTGGTCGCCATCATGGGCCTGTCCGGCTGCGGAAAGACGAC
>JBGQKK010000234.1:0-5177 GCA_041499545.1 Gammaproteobacteria bacterium
CGCATCGCCTTCGCGCAGTACGACGTCTGGAACCATCCCTCCTACGCGGTCTACCGCCACGTCAACGACGGCAAGGATCCCCAGGTGCGGCTGACCTACTCGAATGTGCCGCTGCTTCAGCACATGCAGGTGTACCTCCCCGAGGACGAGCCAGAAAACGAAACTGAGGTGGACCTGCATCCGGTCGATGACGAAAAGGAAGCACAAGCGGGCGATCCGCGCCGCAAGAGCCCCTACGGCATGATCCGCATCGGCGCCGACGGCGGCATGCTCATGCCCTACGAGATCCTGATCAACCCGCAAGCCGTGGTGTCCAAGCCCCTGCACTTCCCGTGGAAGGAAGTGAAGCGCGAGCTCGACAAGCTCGAAGCGCTCGGCAAGGACTATGTCGGCCGGCGGCTCTACATGATGTACAACCCCATCACGGGCCGCACCAACGGCATCACGCCGAATTTCTTCGCCACCATGACGATCCGCCCGCCGAAGATCGTCGACCGGCCTCACCGGCACGTCTCGGCGGCGATCAACTACTACTTCCAGGGGACGGGCTACTCCACCGTCGCGGGCAACCGCTACGAGTGGGGGCCGGGCGACCTGATGCTCTCGGCGCCGGGCTGGGCGGTGCACAATCACGCCTCCAACGACGAGCAGGTCTACGAGCTCACCGTGCAGGACCAGCCGCTCAATATCACCATGGAATCGCTGCTGTGGCAGGAGAACCTGAAGAAGCCCGCGGCGCTGCTCGGCAGCGAGCCTGGCTTCGAGACCAACCGCAGCAAGGCCGCCGCGTAGTTCCCTGAAGCAGAAAAGCCGGAGCGCTACTCCGGCTTGATGTTCGCCTCACGGGCAAGCTTGATATACATCGCCAGCTCGCTCTTCATCGTTTCGAGCAGTTGCTCGGGCGTGCTGCCCACGGCTTCCAGGCCGACGGTATTCAGCCTTTCCTTGACGACTTGAGGGTCGCGCACGACCTTGTTGATCTCGGCGTTCAAGCGATCGACGATGGGCCGCGGCGTGCCCGCGGGCGCCATCACGCCCAGCCACACGTTCACCGCGTAGCCGGGCAGCGGTCCCGCCTCCGCGATGGTCGGGACATCGGGCAGGATCGCCGTGCGCGACGAACTCGCGATCGCGATCGGCCGCAGCTTTCCCGACTTGTAATGCGGCAGCAGCGAATTCTCGGCGGCGATGGTGAAGTCGATCTCGCCCGACAGGAGCGCGGGAATGATCCCCGCCGAGCCCTTGTAGGGAACGTGAACCACGTTGATTCCCGTCATCGAGCGCAGTAGCTCGACGGCAAGATGGTGCGGGGCGCCCACGCCGGCGGTGCCGTAGGTCAGGGGCTTGGGCGACTTCTTGCTATAGTCGATGAACTCGTTCAGCGTGTGCACCGGCATGCTCGAATTCACCGTCAGCCCGAACGGAATCGTCGCCGCGAGCGAGATCGGCTCAAAATCCTTGATCGGGTCGTAGGGCAGCTTCGCCCCTACCGCGGCGCTCATAATGTGTGACGACTCCGACATCAGGATGGTGTAGCCGTCCGCCGGCGCCTTGGCCACGAAATCGCGCGCGATGCTGCCCCCCGCGCCCGGCTTGTTCTCGACGACCAGCGGCTGGCCGAGCACGGGCTGCAGGCGCTCGGAGAAGAGCCGCGCGAGATAATCGGGCGAGCCGCCGGGCGGCAGCGGAACGACGAAACGTATCGAGCGGCTCGGCCACTGCTGCGCGTGCGCGCCCGCCGAAAGCGCAACCAAGGCGGCGAGAAGAATGCGCATGAACATGTTCGTCTCCCTTCCTTTCAGCGCTTCTGGCTCGCGCCCGAGCCCGCCATGTTCGTGTCGTAGCCCGGGGCGACGCGCACGTCGACGACGCACACCGCGCCGTCTCTCGCTAGCCGCAGTCCTTTCTCGACCGCGGGCCCGAGTTCCGCCACCTGGGTCACCGGGCCGATCCCTTCGGCGCCCTGCGCGCGCGCCATCATCGCCAAGTCGATGTCGGGCCCGCTGATGCGCTGGCCGATCCAGCGGTTCTCGACCGGCCGGCTGCGCTCCTTGGCCACGCGTTCCTGGTGCAGCTCGTCGTTGAAGAACGAGCGGTTGTTGGCGACGAGGATGAGGCAGGGGATGCCGTAGTGCGTCGCCGTCCACAGCGCGGTGTTCCCCATCAGGAAATCACCGTCCCCCATGATCGCCACCGGAATCCTGCCGCTGCCCTTCAGAGCGAGCGCCGCGCCCACGGTGATGCCGGGACCCGCGCCGACGCCGCCCCCGCCTTCCGAGCCGATGTAGTCGAGCGGATGCCGGAAATCACGGTATGCGCCGTTCCAGCCGAGCGGAAGCCGCGTCATGCAGACATCCATGCCGCGGGTCGCTGCGTTCAGCGCGTCGGCGAGCGTGCGTATCGTCACCATGTCCGATGAGGCGCTCGCAGGGAGCTGCGGTTTCGACGCGACCGCGGCGGGCCGGGCTTTCACCGCGCCGAGAAGCAGCGGCACGACGGTATCCGGCTCGCACATCATGTAGACGTCCACGGGCGGCAGGCCCTGATAGTCCATGCTCCAGCCGCGGTGCAGATGCGCGTCGGGCGAAACCTGTATGACTTTCGCGCCGACCGGCTCGGCGCCCCACACCTGGTTCAATACGCCGGCGAGATCGACCCAGTCGAGCGCGAGCACGACGTCGGCCTCGCGCAGGAGCTTCGCCGCATCGGGCGAGAGGAAAGTCGCGGGCGGCGCGGCGTGCAGCGGATGATCGGTGGGAAACGCCGCGCCGAGCTTGATGTCGGTGAACACGCGCGCCTGCAGCTTTTCCGCGAGCGCCACGCGCTCCTTCCAGGCGACCTCGCTTCTCGAAACACGCCCCGCGAGGATCACCGGGTGCTTGGCCCCCGAGAGCAGCTTCGCAGCGGCTTCGAGCGCGCTGGCGGCGGGCTGCACCGGCTCGGCGGGGCGATAGCGTTTCGGATCCGGAAGGGGCGGCAGCGCGCCGATCTTCGCTTCCTGCAGTCCCGCGTCGAGGTTGATGTAGGTCGGCCCGCGCGGCGCCGTGTTGGCGATCTGCGCCGCGCGCAGGATCGCTTCGTACGCCGCAGGTACCGACGCCGGCTGGTTGTCCCACTTGGTGTAGTCGCGCACCAGCGCACCCTGGTCGGAGGCGGTGTGGATCCAGTCGATCCAGGGGCGGCGCTTGGCCGCGTCCCAGGGCCCGGTCGCGCCGAGCACGAGCATGGGCACGCGGTCGCACCAGGCGTTGAAGATCGCCATGGTCGCGTGCATCAGGCCGACGTTCGAATGCACCACCGCGCCCATCATCCGCTCGGCGACCTTGGCGTAGCCCTGCGCGACCGCCACCGCGGATTCCTCGTGCAGGCACAAGAGCATCTGCGGGCGCGTGTTGCCCAGGTAGTTGACGATGCTGTCGTGCAGGCCGCGGTAGCTCGCGCCCGGGTTGAGCGCGAGATAGGGAATGTCGATGGCGCGCAGCACCGCCGCGATCGCGTCGCTGCCCCAGACTTCTTTTTGTTCGGGGCTCGCGACGGGTGCTTCGGCGCGCACTCCGGAGATGTTTTCTTTGGCGTTCATGGCTGCGATCCGGGCTGGCGAAGGGCGATCATATCAGGTGTCCAACGGCCCGAGCGAGGAGCGCATCGGCATCGTCGGGCAGCGCGTTGCCGCGCCATGCGATGTGGTGATCGGGGCGCACCAGCGCGAGGTCTCGTGCGTACAAGTCGCGGACTTCTTCGTTCGACAGATCGAGCACCGCGAGCGGCACGCCGCTGCGCCGTGCCGCTTCTTCGAGGGGGCGCACGTCGATGCCCGCCTTGAAACGCAGCAGCGTGAAATCACGGCCAAGGCGGTCGAAGATCGATACGCCCTCCTCGAGCCACACGTGCGGTGCGCGCGCGCCGGGGACGGTACTCGGGGTGTAGCGGTGCCAGTCGTCGGGCGGGGGTGCGCCGTCCGCGACGACGATCGGGGACCCCGAGTAGAAAACGCCGAGATGAATCCCGGGAATGTCGAATTCGGTCGCTGCGTGGCGGCAAAGCCGATCGCCGAGCGCGGCGCGAGCCGCGTCTCCCGCCTCGCCGTCCTGCTCGAGCTCTCCGGAAAGCTCGATCCGGCCGATCGATTCCGCCATCGCGCGCGCGAAGCGGGTGTTGCGCAGCGCTATCGGCTTGCGCTCGGTCTCGTAGCTCGCGAGCAATCCGGGCCCGCCCCATCCGAGGCTCGCAGCGGCGAGCTTCCAGCCGAGGTTGGACGCGTCGTCGACCGAGGTGTTGTAGCCCTGGCCGCCGGTCGGGGTGAAGAGATGGGCCGCGTCGCCTGCGATGAAAACGCGCCCGCCGCCGAAGCGCTCGGCGACGAGGGTGTAGCCCGCCGTCCACTCGGCGATGCCGAGGATCTCGAAGGGAAATTCTCGGCCGGCCGCGCGAACCAGAGACTCCCGCGCGTAGTCGACGGGAGCCGCGCCTTCCCGCGGAAGCTGCACGTGGAGCACCCACAATTCCCGGCCGTCGATCGCGTTCATGAGTGCGCGTTGCTCGCGGTTCACCGCCCAGTATTGCCAGGCGCGCGGAGCGCGCACGACATCGTAGAACGCGCTCGAGCGGATATAGACCGCGAGCATCCGTCCACCCATGAAATCGCGCTCTTCGTGCGAAAGCCCTTCGTAGCCGATCCCGAGCGCCGCCCGCACCAGGCTCTTCGGCCCGTCGCAGCCCACGGCGTAGTCGGCCTCGATGCGCTCCGCCTTTCCCGTGGCGACCTGCTCGGCATCGACCGTCACGCCGTCGCCGCGCAGCTCGAGCCGGCGCGCACGCCAGCCGAAACGCACGTTCGCGGCCGGCCACTTCTCCGCCTGTCTCTTGAGGATCGCCTCGATGTACATCTGCTGCACCCGGTGCAGAGGCTCCGGGGTCGGCCAGCGCGAGTCCGCGCCCTCGCGCGCTTCGATCGCCTCGCGCCGGGTGCGTCCCTTGAGGCGCGCCAGCTCGTGCCGGGTGTAGCGGGTGAAGTAGGCGATGTCCTGCGGGTAATCCTCGGGCAATCCGAGCGCGCGTATCTCCGCGGCGAAGCCGAGCCGCCGGTAATGCTCCATGGTGCGCGAGGTCGTGGCGTTCGCTTTGGGAAGGGTCGGCGGCGTGGCGTCCTCCTCGAGGAGCACGCAGGGCACGCCGCG
>JBGQKK010000235.1:0-5125 GCA_041499545.1 Gammaproteobacteria bacterium
CACGGTCTTCGGCGCGCACATCTGGGCCGGGAACGCGACCGGCGCCTTTCTCGCGAGCACGGCGCTCGCGCACTACGGTTGGCTTGCGGTGTGCGCGATCGCGGCATGCGCGTCTTGCGCCGCGCTGCTCCTGCAGTGGCGAACGCACCTCGCGCAGCGCTCTCCTTGACCGCCTTTTCGAGTACGATGCAATAGAATTCCCGTACCGTCCAAGGGAGACAGCATCATGGGAGGAAAGCAGGCGGTCGCGCTGTTCCCGCTCGTCCTGGCCGCCGCGGATCCCTGCTTCGCCGAGGATACATTCCAGGCCGAAGCCGGGCTGTCGTACTCCCGGTCCACGGGCGATACCTTTCGGCGAACCACCGCCGGGGTTGACGGCACGTACTATTTCGACAAGCTCCCGGCGCAGCCAAAGGACACCCCGTACGAGCAGGTCCAGTTCGTCGAACGGGTCGGCAGCTTGAGCGCGAGCTACGACTGGAGATCTTCCGACGTCGACAATGTCGAGCGCCTGAGCAACGGCCGCGATTACGCCGTGACGGTCCAGTTCGCCAGGCCAGATACCTTCCTCAGGGCCGCCGCGGGGTTCGGGTCCGTGACCGAGGGGAAAAGCAGGGCTGCCGGTGTTGAAATCGAGAGCGAGGCCAAAGTCTACCAGGCCTCGATCGGCGCCTATGTCGCCAAGACCACGAGCCTCGACCTGAACTGGGCGAGAAGCAAGTCCTCGGTGTCCTCCAGTGTTGGCGCAGGCGAGGTGACGCTCGACGGGCTCGGTCTCATCGGCCAGCACCTCGCACGGCTTCCCGGTGGGGGCCACGTCGCGATCACCGCGAGCGCGACGCAGTTTACGATCAAATCCGATGCGGTTCCGACGGAGAAAAATCTCGACCTTCTGCTCGAGGCGATCTACTACCCGACGAAGGTGCTTGGCCTCAAACTTGGAATCCGAGTCGACCGCGGCGACGAGGATTCGCTGGAGGGCGAGACCTATATGCTGGGCGTCCGGACGTTCATCACTCCCGCGCTCAGCCTGAGCCTCGATTACCAGAAGTTCAACGCGAAGGCGGCCAGGGTCGAGTTCGACCAGGACCAGATCGCGCTGAGAGCCGCGCTGCGTTTCTGAGTCCTGCGGGCTAGCGCCCGGCCTTGCCTGCCGCCGCCTTGCGTGGGCTGGGCGCGCCGGGCAGGCCGGTGTGCTGCGTGCGGAAGGGTTTCGCCGCCTGCGGCGTGCGCCGGCCCTCGTGCTTCTCGCCGGTTCCCGCCGGCTGCCACGCCGGGATGAGGTGCCGCTTGCCGGGGCCGATGAGATCGGCGCGGCCCATGCGCTTCAGCGCTTCGCGCAGCATCGGCCAGTTGTTGGCGTCGTGATAACGCAGGAACGCCTTGTGCAGCCGGCGAACGCGCAGTCCCTTGGGTACGTGGACGCGTTCGCTGTCGCGCGTGATCTTGCGCAAGGGATTGCGCTCCGAGTGGTACATCGCGGTAGCGCTCGCCATCGGCCCTGGAAGGAAGGCCTGCACCTGGTCGGCGCGAAAGCCGTTCTTCTTCAGCCAAAGCGCCAGCTCGAGCATGTCCGCGTCGGTCGTCCCCGGGTGCGCGGCGATGAAGTAGGGGATGAGATACTGCTCCTTGCCGGCCTCTTTCGAGTACTTGTCGAACATGGCCTTGAAACGGTCGTAGGCGCCGACGCCCGGCTTCATCATCAGGCGCAGCGGTCCCTCGGAAATCGCCTCCGGCGCGATCTTCAGATATCCGCCGACGTGGTGCTGCACCAGCTCCTTCACGTACTCGGGCGACTTCACCGCGAGGTCGTAGCGCACGCCCGAGCCGATGAGGACTTTCTTGATCCCGGGCACCGCGCGCGCCTTGGCGTACAGGCGCACCAGCGGCGCATGATCGGTGTTCAGGTTGCTGCAGATCTCCGGATAGACGCACGACGGCCGCCGGCAGGCCGACTCGATCTCGCGGCTCTTGCACGCGAGGCGGTACATGTTCGCCGTCGGCCCGCCGAGGTCCGAGATCACGCCGGTGAACCCGGGGACCGTGTCGCGCACGGTCTCGATCTCGCGGATCACCGACTCCTCCGAGCGGCTCTGGATGATGCGGCCCTCGTGCTCGGTGATCGAGCAGAAGGTGCAGCCGCCGAAGCAGCCGCGCTGGATCGAAACCGAGAACCGGATCATCTCGTAGGCGGGAATTTTCGCCTTGCCGTACGCGGGATGCGGCACGCGCCGGTACGGCAGCTCGTAGAGCGCGTCCATCTCCTTGGTCGTGAGTGGAATCGGGGGTGGATTGATCCACACGTCGCGATCCCCGTGGCGCTGTACGAGGGCGCGCGCGTTGCCGGGATTCGACTCGACGTGCAGGATGCGCGAGGCGTGGGCGTACAGGACAGGATCCTCGCGCACTTCCTCGTACGCGGGCATGCGGATGACGCTGCGCTCGCGCATCGCGTTCGGCACGTGGCGCTCGAGACGGACGACTTGTACGGTCGCGGGGGCCGCCGTCGCACGGGGCGCCGGCCGCGCGGGCTCCATCGCGTAGGGATCGGCCTGCGGCGCGAGGGGCCCCGGCTCGTCGATCGAGGTGGAATCGATCTCGATCCAGCCTTCGGGCGCGGCGCGCCGCACGAACGCCGTGCCGCGCAGGCCGGTGATGCTCGCGATCGGCTCGCGCCTCGCCAGGCGGTGCGCGATCTCGACGATCGCGCGCTCGGCGTTGCCGTAGACGAGCAGGTCGGCGCGCGCATCGAGGAGTATCGAGCGGCGCACCGTTTCCGACCAGTAGTCGAAGTGCGCGATGCGCCGCAGGCTCGCCTCGATGCCGCCGATGACGATCGCCGCGTCGCGGAACGCCTCGCGCGCGCGCTGCGCGTAGACGATCACCGAGCGGTCCGGGCGCTTGCCGCCCTCGCCGCCCGGCGTGTAGGCGTCGTCGCGGCGGATGCGGCGGTCGGCCGTGTAGCGGTTGACCATGGAATCCATGTTGCCGGCGGTGATGCCGAAGAAGAGATTCGGCGCACCGAGCCGGGCGAAATCCTCCGCCGAGCTCCAGTCCGGCTGCGCGATGATGCCGACGCGGAAACCCTGGGCTTCGAGCAGGCGGCCGACGATCGCCATGCCGAAGCTCGGGTGGTCGACGTAAGCGTCGCCGGTGATCAGGATCACGTCGCAGCTGTCCCAGCCGAGCGCGTCCATCTCGGCGCGCGACATCGGCAGGAAAGGCGCCGCGCCGAAGCGTGCGGCCCAGAATTTGCGGTACGAGAAGAGCTCCGTAGCAGGCTGCATAGCGGGCATTAGACCACTATTCGGAGGCGGACCGCGACCGTGGAAAAAGAAAGCCCGCAACGGATGCTGCGGGCCCCGGGCTCATGTCCGAGCCGCCCGGCTACTGCTGCGGGATGTTGGCTTCCTGCGCGATCTTGCGGAAGGTGCCCATCTGCTCGCGCACGAACTTCGCGAACTCCTCGGGCTTCATCGGGGCGGACGCGATGCCGATCCTGCCGAACTGCTCGCGCACTTCCTTCCCTTGCACGACGGCGTTCACCTGGGCGTTCAGCTTCTGCACGACCGCGCTCGGCGTCCCCGCGCGCGCCCACATGCCGAACCACAGCGCGAGGTCATAGCCTTTGAGGCCCGCTTCCGCGAGCGTGGGAATGTCGGGAACGATCTCGGCGCGCTTCGTCGTGGAGACGCCGAACGCCGTGATCTTACCCTCCTTCAGGTGCCCGACCGCCGCATCGAGCGGCGCCATGTAGAACGAGGTGCGCCCGGCGATGGTGTCCTGGATGGCCTCGGGCGAGCCCTTGTACGGCACGTGCAGCATCTTGATGCCGGCGACCTGCTGGACGTACTCCGCCGCCATGTGCGTCGAGCTGCCCACGCCGGCCGAGGCGAAGGGAATGTGTCCCGGCTGCGCCTTAGCCGCGTCGATCAGCGATTTCAGCGTCGGGTAGGCGCCCGCCTTCGCCGCGATCATGACGTAAGGGGTCTGACCGAGCATCGCGACGTCGACGATGTCCTTCAGCGGGTCGTAGGGCAGGCTCTTGTAGATCGCCGGGTTCGCCGCGTGCGAGGCCGACTGCACCATGAGCGTATAGCCGTCGGCTTCGGCGTTCAGCATCGCCTGCGTGCCGACGATGCCGCCCGCGCCGGGACGGTTTTCCACCAGGACCGGCTGCTTGAACGCATCGCTCATGTGCTTGGCGACGATGCGGCCCGCGATGTCGGCGCCCGACCCCGGGGTCAGCGGCACGATGATGCGGATCGGCTTCGCCGGATAGTCCTGCGCCGCTGCGACGCCCGGCGCGCACAGGACGACCGCCGCCGCAAGGCTGGCTAGCGTTCTCATTTCCCCTCCCTGTCGTGCGAGGCGCTCAAAGCAGCAGTATCAGGACGATGATTGCGAGAAGGATGATCAGGACGATCTGGAAATCGGTCATCCTGCCGCCCGTGGGAAGCATCTCGAGCTTGCCGGCGATCATGTGAACCTCGGCGTCGCTCATCGCGCCCACCCGCGCCTTGGCGTCGTCGGGCGACACGCCCATCTTCTGCAATTGCTGCGTCACCTCGGGGCGCTCCATGAATGCGCGCACCTTCTCGCGGTCCGCGTCCAGACCGGCGGGTTCAACCGAAGCGGCCGCTTCGTCGGTGCCGACCAGCTCGGCGTTGGCGGTCCCGCAGGAGAGCGCGAAGCCGAACAGGGACGCCGCGAAAAAGCGAAAGACAGCCAAGCGCAAGCGATGGTTCATGGGTTCACTCCTCCTTGAGTGTGAGAGCATCGTCCCGACCGGTTGCTTTCCCCCAAGTCGAGCCGTCCAGGATTGTAATCGGGAATCCAATCCGGATTCCGGTTGTGCTAGTGCAATATTCCCGCTTCGCGCATATAACGCAGCACGCCTGAGTGGATCAGGTCCTGCCGCGGCGCGGCGGCGAGCGTGTTCTCCAGCGTCGATTCGCCGCCTTGCGCGTGGCGCGTAGCGATCACGCTCTTCCCCTTGTGCAGCGCCAGCGCCAGGCGGTACGCCACGTCCTCGGGCAGCGACGGGGCCGCGAGCACGAGCGAGTACGAGCCGAGCGCAGTGATCGGCGAATCCTGGCCGGGATAGCTGCCCGCAGGCACGTTC
>JBGQKK010000236.1:0-5071 GCA_041499545.1 Gammaproteobacteria bacterium
ACAGGTCCTGGATCGCCGGTCCCGAGCGGCAATCGTCGAAATCGACGAAGTGAGGGCCGGGCATTTCACCTCCCTCGGTCCACAGGACGTTGCCCGCGTGGCAGTCGCCGTGCAGGCGCAGCGTGCGCACTTCGCCCGCGCGCTCGTAGCAGCGCGCGACGCTCGCGAGCGCGAGCTCGGCCACGCTCGTCCAGGCCTCGAGCAGATCGGCCGGAATGAAGGCGCTCGCGAGCAGCCAGTCGCGCGGCTCGCGGCCGAAAGTCTCCATGTCGAGCGCGGGCCGCTCGGCGAAGGGGCGTAACGCGCCCACCGCGTGAATCCGTGCGATGAATCGCCCCATCCACTCGAGCGTTTCGGGGTCCTCCAGCTCGGGCGTGCGGCCGCCGCGGCGCGGGTAGACCGCGAAGCGAAAACCGCGCAGCTCGTGCAGCGTCTTCCCGCCCGTCGAGAGCGGCGCAACCACCGGGATCTCCCTCTCGGCGAGCTCGCCGGCGAAAGTGTGTTCCTCGAGGATCTGTGCGTCGCTCCAGCGACCGGGGCGATAGAACTTCGCGACCACCGCGGCCGGAGCGTTCCCGGCGTCCTCGAGCCAGACCTGGTAGACGCGGTTCTCGTAGCTGTTCAGCGCGAGCAGACGCCCATCGCCGGCGAACCCCGCGCTCGCGAGCGCGTCGAGCACGGTGTCCGGAGTGAGGCCCGCGTAGGGCGGATCGGATGGCATCGCGGCATTGTACGGTCCGTTGCGCCGGTGCCCGAAATAGAAAGTCCGCCCGAAGGCGGACTTCAGCTTACGCGGGACGCTGCGTCTTCAGCGAGCCAGACCGTTGCCGACGACTGCGCCGATCACCGACCCGGCCACAATCGCGCCCGGCCGGCCGTGGCTTGCGATCCCTCCGATCGCCGCGCCGGCGATCGCTCCGCCGAGCGTGGCCGCTGCGGACGACTCGTAGTACACGGGCGCCGGAGCGGACTCGTAGTACACGGGCGCCGGAGCGTAGTAGTAAGCAGGAGCGGGAGCGTAGTAGATCGGCGCAGGCCGATACACCACGACGGGTCGCACGACGACCACGCGGTGGCCGGAATGGCCGTAGTGCGCGCGACCGTACGCATACCCGTCGTGCGCGAGCGCGGGCGAGCCGAGTGCGAGAGCTGAAACTGCAAGACCCGCGAGACTCAAGAGCCGGAACTTGTTGGTCTTCATGGTTCGCTCCTTTCTTGAAGGTACGACCCGAAGAACGTCCCGGCCGCGCCGCCTGTTGACCCGGCGCAGTGTAAGGGCTTGTAAGCCCTGTTTCGGGCGGTTACGAGCTAGGCCTTGCCGGTCTTGGGAATGAAACGCAGCGCCACGCCGTTGTTGCAATAGCGCAGGCCGGTGGGCTCGGGGCCGTCGTCGAATATGTGGCCGTGGTGCCCGCCGCAGCGCACGCAGTGGTACTCGGTGCGTTCCATGAAAAGCTTGCGGTCCACGGTCGTGCCGAACACGCCGGGGATGGTCGTGAAAAAGCTCGGCCAGCCGGTGCCGCTGTCGAACTTCATCGCCGAGGTGAAGAGCGGCAGGCCGCAGCCCGCGCAAACGAACACGCCGGGGCGCTTTTCGCGGTCGAGCGGGCTCGTTCCCGCGCGCTCGGTGCCTTCGTGCCGCAGCACGTCGTAGGACGCGGGCGAAAGCCGCTTCTTCCACTCGGCGTCCGCAAGCTTGAGCGGCTCCATGCTGGTCGCCACCTCGGCCCCGTCGGCGAGCAGCGTTTTCCAGTTCTTCTGCAGGTCTTCCACTTTCACGGCTCCTTTCGCTGGCTTCTGTCCCAGCCCGGCCCGGGCGAAACCCGCGAGGGACAGCGCAGTCACACCTCTCAACCAATTGCGACGATCCATTTTCATGACCTCCGTAGGGCGCTCAGTATAGATGAGCATATAGACCGTTGCTCCGCTCGGGTAATTCCCCGGCGAGCGTTGGTCGGGGAGTCCTGACAGGCCTTACAATCGCGGCTTGAACTCCAATCCCCCAGACCTCTGGCTCGCCGCGGGCCTGCGCACCCCCTTCGCGCGCGTGGACGGGCCCCTCGCGCGGATCGGCGCGATCGGGCTGTCGGTGCCGGTGATGAGCGCGATGACCCGGCTCGAGGCCTCGCCTCCGGGGCCGCTGCCGCAGTCGGGAGCCGGAATCGCCCGCGAGGGCATCCGGCCCGATCTCCTCGTCTGGGGCACGGTGATCCCCAACCTCGGCTACTCGAACATCGCGCGCGAGGTCCAGATCGAGGCGGGTCTCGACCAGACCATTCCGGCGTTTTCCACGGTGCTCGCCTGCTCGACCAGCATGGTGGCGGCGTTCGAGGCCGCCGGGATGCTCGGGCGCGGCGGCAAGGAGCTCGCGCTGGTGGGCGGAGTCGAGTGCATGAGCCGCGTACAGATCGGGCTCTCGCAGAATCTATCCGACTGGATGCGGCGCTTCTCCCAAGCGCGTTCGCTGGGGCAGCGCCTCGGCGCCTTGGGGGACCTCAAGGCGCGCGACATCGGCTTGCACATTCTCGAAGTCAGGAACCGCGCGACCGGCAAGAGCATGGGCGAGCACTGCGAGGAGATGGCGAAAGCCTGGGGCATTGCCCGCGAGCCGCAGGACAAGCTCGCGCTCGCGAGCCACGAGAAGGCGGTCGCGGGACAGAAAGACGGCTTCTTCGACGACCTGATCGTCCCCGTGGCGGATGCGTCGCGCGACGGGTTTCCGCGCGCCGATACCAGCCTTGAGCGCCTGGCGAAGCTGCAGCCGGCCTTCGACCGGAGCGGCCAGGGCACGATCACCGCGGGCAACGCCTCGCCGCTCACCGATGGCGCCGCCGGCCTGTGGGTGGCGACCGGCGCGGGCGTGAAGCGTCTGCCCGCATCGGTCCCGAAAGCGCGGCTCGTCGATTGGGAGATCGCGGCGGTGGACGTCTTCCATGAGGGGCTGCTCATGGCGCCCGCCTATGCGATTCCGCGCATGCTCGCGCGCAACCGGCTCGGTTACGGCGACGTCGCGCTGTGGGAGATCCACGAGGCGTTTTCGGCGCAGGTGCTGTGCAACGTCGCGGCGCTGCAAAGCGCGAGCTTCCGGCGCGACAAGGCAGGCGTGGACGCGGACCTGGGAAGCTTTCCCTGGGAGCGGCTCAATCCGCACGGCGGCTCGGTCGCGCTCGGACATCCCTTCGGCGCGACCGGCGCGCGCATTCTGTCGCAGGCGGTGAAGGAGCTCGCGGCCGGCCCCAAGGGCGGCCGCGCGGTAGTCAGCATCTGCGCCGATGGGGGTCTGGGCACCGTGGCGCTCCTCCAGGCGGAATAGGCTCGTAAGTGAATTCTTCCGGCGAAAACCTGGTCGAGATCTCGGGCGTGGAGTTCTCCTACGGCCCGCGCAAGCTGCTGAAGGGCCTGAGCCTGAAGATTCCGCGCGGCAAGGTCGTGGCGATTCTCGGCGCGAGCGGCTCGGGGAAGTCGACGCTGCTTCGCCTGATCGGCGGACAGGCGAGACCGGACCGCGGCACGGTCAGGGTCGACGGACAGGTGGTGCACGAGCTCGGCACGCGCGCGCTGTACGCGCTTCGCCGCAAGATGGGAATGATGTTCCAGGCGGGGGGCCTGTTCACCGACCTCAGCGTCTACGAGAACATCGCTTTCCCCATACGCGAGCACCACGACGAGCTGCCCGAGAGCGTGCTGCGCCGCATCGTGCTCATGAAGCTGCACGCCGTAGGCCTGCGCGGCGCGCACGCACTCGCGCCGAACGACCTGTCCGGGGGCATGTCGCGGCGCGTGGCCCTTGCGCGAGCGACCGCCGCCGACCCCATGCTCACGATGTACGACGAGCCCTTCGGCGGGCTGGATCCGATCTCGATCAACGTCATCGCCAACCTCATCCGGCAGTTGAACGACGCGCTCGGAGCGACTTCGATCGTCGTGAGCTACGACGTGAGCGAGGCGATGAAGCTGGTCGACTACATCTACGTGATCGCCGACGGGGTGGTGGCGGGCGAAGGTACGCCCGACGAAGTGCTCGCCTCCAAGGATCCTTATGTGTACCAGTTCATGCACGCCAAGCCCGACGGGCCGATCGCGTTCCACTATCCGGGCAAGTCGATCGGCGAGGATCTGGGTCTGAGAAAACTCGCCTGATCCGGCCGGCCTTCAGTCGATCCGGATCTGCTTCTCGCGGATGACCTTGCCCCATTTCGCCGATTCCGCCTTGATGAGGTCTGCGAACTGCTCGGGCGTGCTCGCGACGATCTCGGCGCTCTGCACATCGAACTTCGCCTTCATGTCGGGTGAGGACAGGATCTTGGCGAGGGTGCCGTTGAGCTTCTCGATGACCGTTGGCGGCGTGCCGGCCGGCGCGATGGCGCCGACCCAGGAGGTCGTCTCGAAGCCCGGATAGAAGTCGGCGATCGTCGGCAGCTCCGGGAAATGCGGCGAGCGCTGGCGGCCGCTGGTCGCCAGGCCGACCAGCTTTCCGGACTTGACGTTCTGTCCGATGGCCCCGCCCGCCTGGATCAGCATCACCTGGACCGTGCCCGCGACCAGGTCGTTGATCGCCGGTCCGCCGCCCTTGTAGTGGACCGCATCGACCTGAATTCCCGCCGCGTCCTTGAACAGCTCGAAGGCGAGGCGGCTGGAGGAGGCTGGACCCGCAGAGCCGTAGTTGAGCTTCCCGGGGTTGTTCTTGGCATACGCCACGAATTCTGGAACCGTCTTCACCCCGAGGCTGGGGTGCACGACCAGGATCTGCGGATAGCGCACCACCAGCATGATCGGCGCGAAGTCCTTCACCACGTCGTAGGGCAGCTCCCGGTACAGGTGCGGGTTGGAGGCGAACGTGTCGAAGGTCATCATGATCGCGTAGCCGTCGGCGGGTGCTTTCGCGAGCTGCGCGGTGCCCACGATGCCTCCCGAGGCGACGCGGTTCTCTACCACGAACGGCTGGCCAAGAACCTCCGCCAGCTTGGGGCTCACGAGGCGCGCCGCGATGTCGGAGGCGCCGCCGGGGCTCGCCGGGACGAAGACGTGCACCGGCTTCGAGGGGTACTCCTGCGCGCAAAGCGGCAGCGAG
>JBGQKK010000237.1:0-5034 GCA_041499545.1 Gammaproteobacteria bacterium
AGGAGGCGGTGCTGCAGAGCCGCGCCACCGACGAAAAGGGCCAGGTGCAGCCGGCGCGCAAGGCGTGGCTCGCACAGTACTCATCCGCCAATATCTTCCACAACCACTCCATCGTGAGCTGGTCGGTGGGCACGGACGGGAGCGTGAAAAATGTTTACGTCTAGACGAAACAGCATCGTCATCGCAATCGCCGCCGCTCTCGCCGCCTGCGCGGCACAACCCCAATCGGGCAGGCCGCCGGCGCTCGGCGCCGCGGCGAGCGCGGAAGAAATCGCGCGGTTCGACATCAGCATTCCGCCGAGCGGCGCGGGCTTGCCGCCGGGAAGCGGCACGGCCAGGCAAGGCGCCGCGGTCTATGCGGCGAAGTGCATGGCCTGCCACGGCGACAAGGGCGCGGGCAAGCCTGCCGACGCCCTCGCGGGCGGAATCGGCTCTCTCGCCACGCCGAAGCCCGTGCGCACGGTCGGCAGCTACTGGCCGTATGCCACGACGCTGTTCGACTACATCCGCAGGGCCATGCCGATCGGCAATCCCCTGTCGCTGACGAACGAGGACGTCTATGCGGTGAGCGCGTACATCCTGTACCTGAACGGCATCATCGCGGAAGACGCGCCGATGACCGCGACGACGCTTCCGCTCGTGAAGATGCCGAACCGCGATGGATTCATCAGCGACTGGCCGCCTCGGAAGGGCTAGCTTGGCGCGGCGGACCCGGCCCGATTACACGTTAGAATCGGAGTGGAGAGGACCACTATGCAGCTCGGACTCCGCCTGCCCGACTTCTTCCGCCGCAATGGTGGGTCGGCTGCGCCGCGCCTGATCTCCTGGCAATCCTTGTGGCGCGCCGGGTTGATCGCGCTCGCGATCGTTTTCGTGCTTTCCACCCAATTTCTTTTTCAGCTCGAGCTGTACGACGTCTGGCCATTGCCGGACATCCTGCTCGGCTGGCTGGACCATTTTCTCGATCTGCTGACCGTCGGCGGATGTATTTTTTCCGCCGTCGCCATAGCCGCCTCGTTGCGCGCGAGATCGAGTACCGCGAAGCATCTGCTGCTCCTGGCATCGATCGCGCTCGGTGCGCTCGCGGGCGAAGTGCTGCTGACGATACGCATCCCGCTGCCACCGGACGTTTCCACGGCCGAAATGTTGCTCGCAAAGGTCGCGCGGTGGGTGGTCGTTGGAGGCCTGGCTTATGCCATCTACACGTATCTGCGCCGGACGGCCCACGCAACGGCGCAGGCGCACGAAAGCGGACTCCAGCGAATCCAGCTCGAGCGCCAGATGACCGAAGCGCGCTTGCAGTCGTTGCGCGCGCAGATCGAGCCGCACTTTCTGTTCAATACGCTCGCCAATGTCCATCGCCTGTATCAGACCGACCCCGGGCTGGGGCGAAAGATGCTCGCGAATTTCGTCGCCTATTTGCGCACCGCGCTTCCTCAGATGCGCGGCGACGAGACGACGCTGACTCAGGAGGTCGAGCTTGCGCGCGCGTATCTCGACGTGCTGCAGGTACGCATGGGGGAGCGGCTCCGGTTCCGGCTCGACGTGCCGAAAGACCTCGGGGCGCTGCCCTTCCCCCCGCTCGCGCTCTCGACGCTGACTGAAAACGCCATCAAGCACGGGCTGAATCCGCTTCCCGAGGGCGGATCGATCGAGATCGCGGCCCGCATCGAGGACAAGCAGCTCAAGGTGGAGGTCGCCGACACGGGCGCGGGCTTAAGGCAAATCAGCGGCAGCGGTGCCGGGCTCGCCAATCTTCGCGCGCGGCTCGCCGTGCTCTACGGGGAAACGGCAAGCCTGGCCATCGAAGCCAACACGCCGCGGGGAATCCGCGCAACGATCGCTGTGCCGGTCAGGGCCGTCTCGAGGCTGATCGAAGCATGACTTCAGCGAACCCCCTCGACTCGAAGCGATTCTGGCTGCGGCGCGCCGGATACGGGCTCGCGCTCGGCGCGTCGATTGCTCTTCTGGAGTTCGCTTACTACTACCCGCTCGTATCCACGCCCGACAGGCTCGGGGCCGGCTTGCTTGCTTCCCTGCTTCTCACTTGGTGCGGAGAAGGCGTTCTGCTCGCCGTGTCCGTGGGGCTTTTCGAGCTGTGGCAGGCGCCTCGGCCGCTTGGCGCCCGGCGACTGACGCTCGCCGTAGTGGTCGGCTCGACCGCAGGCGTGCTGGCTTGGCAGGCCTTTATGCAGCTGCTTCTGCGCGAGCGCTTCGGGATCTGGTTGTTGCGCGATTACGTGGGCCAGCCAGTGGAGATGGCGGGGATCGTCCTTTACAACGTCTGGCTGATGCTCGTGTTCGGCGGCCTTGGGTCAGCGGTGTACCTGTCGCGGCAGCGGCACGCTCGGACGCTCGCGGTGCTGCGCGCGGCCGAGTTTGGCCGGGAGACGTCGCAGCGCAAGCTCGCGGAAGCGAGGCTCGCCGCGTTGCATGCACGGATCGATCCGGAGTTTGTTTTCCAGACGCTGAGCAAGCTCGAGCGATTGTACGAAGCCGATCCGCCGGAGGCGGATCGTGTGCTCGAGGAGCTCATCGTCTTTCTCCGCGGGGCGCTTGCCGAGGTACGGGCAACCCCCGCTCAATGAACTTGCAAGGAGGGAAAATGAAAGACTCCAAGAGCACCCGCAGAAGACTCCTGCTCGCTGGCTTAGGCGGCCTTGCCGGCCAATTCGGCATTCCGCTGGCCGAGGCGCAGGATGCCGCAAAGGTCATGCCGAGGACCTATCGAGTGGCCTTCGAGAACGACCAAGTGCGCGTGCTCGACTTCGTCGGCCGGCCTGGGATGGGCGTGTGCGGCGAAAGCATGCACTCGCATCCCGCGCACCTGACCGTCGTAATGAGCGATTGGCAGGGCCGGGCCACTTCTCCGGACGGTGCGGTGACCGGACGGGACAAGAAGGTGGGCGACGTGTTCTGGAGCGAGGCCGAGACCCACAAGGTCGAAAATACCGGCAAGAGCGTCTCTCGGGTGATGATCATAGAGATGAAGACGGCCAGGAAATAGCGCCGGAAGGACGATGGCCGAGCGTCGACCTACCGCGGTTCTCGCCGAGGACGAGCCGGTGCTGCGCGCGCAGCTGAAGGAGCTGCTCGCCGGCGCGTGGCCCGAGCTCGCCGTGGTCGCGGAAGGGCAAGACGGCTTCCAGGCCCTGCGCGCCCTCGAGGAGCATCACCCCGACGTGCTGTTTCTCGACATCCAGATGCCCGGTCTTACGGGTATCGAGGTCGCGAAGCAAGCGAGCGGGCGCTGTCACGTGGTGTTCGTGACGGCGTACGACCAGTATGCCGTCGCCGCCTTCGAGGAAGGCGCGGTGGATTACGTGATGAAACCGCTCGACGCCGCGCGCCTGACGACCGCATGCGCCCGCGTGAAGAAACGCCTGTCCCTCGCACCGCCGGATCTGCAGCGCGTGCTCGACGCGCTCGCCAATCGGGCGCCGCAGACTCGTTCGCATCTGCGCTGGATCAACGCTTCGTCCGGGGCGGACGTCAAGCTGATCACGGTCGACGAAATCTGCTATTTCCAGTCGGATACCAAGTACACGCGCGCGGTCACGCCGAGCAGCGAATCTCTGATCCGAAAGTCGCTCAAGGAGCTGCTCGAGGAGCTCGACCCGGACTCGTTCTGGCAGATCCATCGGTCTACCGTCGTCAACGTCAACGCGATCGCCGGCGTGACGCGCGATTTCGCCGGGCGCCTGTTCGTAAAGTTGAAGACCCGCAAGGAAACTCTCCCCGTAAGCCAGCCGTTCGCGCACCTGTTTCGGCAGATGTAAGGCGGCTTTCGCCGCCGGTTTTCCGGCCTTCGTCGCAAACCGCTTCCCCGCCGTGGCTCCGCGGGTAGGCTTGTCCGCGTAGTCATGCAACCTCAGGAGGAAACATGGATAAGCGGAAAGCGATGGTTCTCGCGGCGGCCTGGATCGCATCGATGGGATGCCAGGCTACTAAGGCGGACGAGGTGACGGACTGGAACGCCCTGGCCTCGACGGCATTGTCGGGTGCCGCGCCCTCGGTCGAGTTGCGCATGATGGCCACGATGCACCTCGCGATGCACGATGCGATCAATTCCATCGAGCCGCGCTACCGGCCCTACGGTTTTTCAATCCCCGTGCACATGCGCGCGTCCAAGGATGCCGCGGCGGCGTCCGCGGCGCACGACGTGCTCGTCGCAATGGTGCCGGCGCAGCAGCCGGCGTTCGACGCAGCGTTCGCCAACTCCCTAGCCAGGATCCCCGAGGGTCGCGCCAAGCGGGACGGCACCGGTGCGGGCAGGGCGGTCGCCGAGGCCGTGACCGCCTGGCGTGCCGCTGACGGATTCGACGAGCGCGCCGTGAAGCCTTTCGTCATGACATCGGCGGCGCAGTTCTCCCCGGCGGGCTGCCCGGCACTCCACGGAGAGCGCGAAATCCCGGTGTGGAGCGCTGCCGCGCGCGCCGCGTCGCGCGCGAGGGACCTCTCGATGCACGACAACGCGCGCCTGTTCGCGCTGCTGTACATGGCCGAGGCCGACGCGAGCATGGCCCGACCCTCGGAGCGGTGCATCGTCTCGGGCGCCGCCGAAAAGGTGCTGCGCGTCTTTTTCGGCAGCGACGCGGTCAGGCTCGACTACGTGCGGTCCGCGATGTCCCGCTCGAGCGAGGACGCGTCGATCGTGCTGGGCCGGAAGATCGGGGCGTACGCGGTGGCGAACTTCCTGGGTCCGCGGTAAATATGGACGACCAGCCGGGGGATTGGACTACGCGCAGCAGCCGGCCTGGTCCGCGCCGCCGCTTTGCCTGAGGCCCAGATCCTGGAGGATGGTGCACTCGGGCGCCGGACCGTCGGCGCATGCGGAGGTGCACGCGTCCACGAACCGGGACAGGCCGCGCTCCAGGTCCAGCAGCTCGAGCATTTTTCCCCTAACGGTTTTGAGGTGCTCCTGCGCGATGTCCCGGGCTTCGAGGCAGGCGCGTGAGCGCCCGTCCGCCAGCGAAACAATCGCGCGCGTCTGTTCGATGGTGAAGCCGAAATCGCGGCAGCGCCGGATGAAGC
>JBGQKK010000238.1:0-5004 GCA_041499545.1 Gammaproteobacteria bacterium
ATAACGCGTTTTTTTTCGCCCGGAAGGGCGGGTAACATGCGCCCATGATCGAACGTAAACGCGCCTCCACCAAGGCCTACCAGCACCCGGGGTTCCTCAACAGCAAGGACGCCCGCCCGCTTCGCATCCTCTCGGAGTATCTCGAGCCCAAGAGCCGCTTCGACCACTACAAGGTCGACGACACCATCGTGTTCATGGGCTCGGCGCGCATCAAGTCGCGCGAGGAAGCCGAGGACATGGTGAGCCAGGCGAAGACGGACAAGGACCGGGAGGTGGCGCAGATGGCGCTCAAGATGTCCGCCTACTACGAGGCGGCGCGCGAGCTCGCGTTCCGCGTCACCAACTGGTCGAAGGAGCTCGACCACGAGGAGCGCCGCTTCGTCGTGTGCACCGGCGGCGGCCCGGGGATCATGGAGGCGGCCAACCGCGGCGCGGCCGAGGCGCACGGCATGAACGTGGGACTCACCATCTCCATCCCCGTCGAGGAGTTCGACAACAAGTACGTCACGCGCGAGCTCGCCTTCCACTTCCACTACTTCTTCATGAGGAAGTTCTGGTTCGCTTACCTGGCGAAGGCGGTGATCGTGTTCCCGGGCGGCTACGGGACGCTCGACGAGCTGTTCGAGCTGTTGACGCTCGTTCAGACGCGCAAGATGAGAAAGCCCATGCCGATCGTGCTCTTCGGCACCGAGTACTGGCGCGAAGTCATCGACTTCGACGCGCTCGCGCACCACGGCATGATTAACCCCGAAGACACCCAGCTCGTGCATCGGACGGATTCCGTGGACGACGCCTACGAGTGGATCGTGCGGCAACTGGCGGAAAAAGCGCTGGGGCAGCCGGGCGCGACGCTGTAGGGAAGCGCGAATCGAGTCTACGTGGCGGGGCTGCTCGTAGTCCGGCCTCGTTTCTTCACCTCCAGCTCCTCCCAGCGCGCAAGGAGCTGCGTCAGCTCGGCCTCGATGGCGGCGTGCCGCGCCTGCAGCGGCTTCACTTCGCCCGGCCGCTCGCGATACAGCGCGGGATCGGCGAGCTTGCCGGCGATTTCTCCTTGCTCGCGTTCCAGCGCTTCGAGCTTGGCCGGCAGTTCGGCCAGCTCGCGCTCTTCCTTGTAGCCGAGTTTCTGAGCTCGCCGGCGCGGCTCGAGCGCCGCGGTCTTCCGCCTCGCGGCTTCGGGAGCCGCGGGTCTCGAGCGCACGCGCTGCCAGTCGCTGTAGCCGCCGGCGTATTCCTTCCATTCGCCTGCGCCTTCGCTCGCGATGGTCTGGGTCACGACGTTGTCGAGGAACTCGCGGTCGTGGCTCACGAGGAAGAGCGTCCCCGCGTATTCCTGCAAGAGCGATTCCAGCAGCTCCAGCGTTTCGATGTCGAGATCGTTGGTCGGCTCGTCCAGCACCAGCACGTTGGCGGGCCGGCTGAAAAGCCGCGCAAGCAGCAGGCGGTTGCGCTCGCCCCCGGAGAGCGATTTCACGGGCGCCCGGACGCGCTCCGGCGGGAAAAGAAACTCCCCGAGGTAGCCGATCACGTGCTTTTTCACGCCGTTCACTTCGACGTGGTCGCTTCCCTGGCTGATGGTGTCACCGAGCGTCGCGTCTTCGTCGAGTACTTCCCGGAACTGGTCGTAGTAGGCGATGGAAAGTTTCGTCCCGCGGTGCACCCTGCCGGAGTCCGGGCGGATCTCTCCGAGGATCAGGCGGAGCAGTGTTGTCTTGCCGCTGCCGTTCGGGCCGATCAGGCCGACCTTGTCGCCGCGCAGGATGCGGCAGGAAAATTGTTTCACGACCTGCTTGTCCCCGCTCATTCCCTCAAATGTCTTGCCGACTTCCTCGAGCGCTGCGACCAGTCGGCCCGAGCGCTCGCCCTCGGCGAGCTCGAGGCCGACCTTGCCGACGCGGTCGCGCCGCGCCGCGCGCTCGATGCGCAAGGCCTCCAGGCGGCGCACCCGGCCTTCGTTCCGGGTGCGGCGCGCCTCGATGCCCTTGCGGATCCAGACTTCCTCCTGCGCGAGAACCTTGTCGAACTTGCGCTGATGCACGGTTTCGGCTTCGAGCGCCTCCGCCTTCTTCTGCTGGAAGGCGGCGAAGTTGCCCGGGTACGCACTCAGCTGTCCGCGGTCGAGCTCGACGATGCGCAGGGCCACCGCATCGAGGAAGCGCCGGTCGTGCGTGACCACCAGCACGCTGCCCGGAAACGAAAGCAGCGTTTCCTCCAGCCATTCGATCGCGGGGAAATCGAGATGGTTGGTCGGCTCGTCGAGCAACAGGAGATCGGGCGCCAGGACGAGCGCGCGCGCCAGCGCCACGCGCTTCTTCAGCCCGCCCGAGAGGTCCGCTACCGCCTCGTCCTCGGGCAGCTGCAGGCGGCTCAACGTGGCCTCGATCTTGTGCTGGAGGCTCCAGCCGTCGCTCGCATCGAGCGCCTCCTGCAGGTGCTGCACCCGGTCGAGCAGCGCGGCGTCGTCTTCCTTGGCGCGATGCCCCTGCGCCGCCAGCGCGTGCGTCGCGGCGTGGTACTCGACCAGCAGTTTCGTTCCCTGGCCGAGGCCTTCGGCCACCGCCTCGAACACGCTTTCCCCGGGCCGGAACACGGGCTCCTGCGAGACGCTCGCGAGCTTCAGCTGCGGCGTGCGCCAGACCTTGCCGTCGTCGGTCGCGGTGAGGCCCTCGATGATTGCCAGGAGACTGGACTTGCCGCTGCCGTTGCGTCCGATCAAGCCGATGCGCTCGCCGGGCTCGACGACCAGATCGACATGGTCGAGCAAAGGCACATGGCCGTAGGCGAGGGATACCTGCGAAAGCTGGAGGAGGGGCATCGAGGAGAAATCCGGTAAGACCTTGAACCCGGGTGCCGGGGAAAATGTCGCTTAGAGTAGCGCACTTCCGCGCCGGGAAAGTCGTCCGATCCCAAGGCCGGGTAACATGGCGGGGATGATGAACGCATCCGGCAGCGTCGTCGGCGCCTTGCTCAAGGATCGCGGGCAAACGCTCGCCGTCGCCGAATCGTCCGCCGGCGGCCTGATCAACGCCGCGCTCGTGGCGGTGCCGGGCGCCTCCGCCTGGTATCTCGGCGGCTGCATCGTGTATACGAGCGCGAGCCGCTCGGTGCTGCTCGGTATTACGCCGCAGGAAATGGCGGGCCTGCGCCCGGCGAGCGAGCCGTTCGCTCGTCTACTTGCGCGGCGCACGCGCGACCGTTTCGGCGCGATCTGGGGTCTGAGCGAGACCGGCGCGAGCGGCCCGAGCGGCAACCGCTACGGCGATGCGCCCGGCCATGCCTGCATCGCGGTCAGCGGGCCCATCGAAGTGGTGATCACCGTCGAGACGGGCAGCGCCGACCGGGAAGCCAATATGTGGACGTTCGCAGGCCGTGCTATCGAATTGCTCGAATCCTGTCTGCGCAAGACCTCGTGACCGAACCCACCCGCTTCACCGCACGCCGGCGCGGCTATGCTTTCTTGCCGGGCATGGGAGCAAATGCTCTCACCGGTGCCGGGATAAAGCGCGCCGCCGGAGCGACGAGTTTCTTGGCTTGCTTGGGTTTCTTGAATTCACGATTGCTTCGTTGTACGCCTTTGGGCATTTGAGTTCTCCTTGCGCGAGGCGCGCGCCTCGCCTAATGCCGCCGGTACTGCGGCCGGCGCGCCGGCAGCCGAACTGCCGGGTTCACATCCTTGTGACGGAAATTGATCCGCCCCTTCGTCAGATCGTAGGGCGTCAGCTCGAGGCTGACCCTGTCCCCGGCGAGAATGGTGATCCGGTGCTTTTTCATCTTGCCCGCCACGTAGGCAACGACCACGTGCCCGTTCTCCAGGGTTACGCGGTAGCGTGTGTCGGGAAGCACTTCGCTGACGGTGCCTTCCATTTCAATCAACGCTTCTTTCGTCACTTTCTATACCCTCTTCGTGCCCCGGATCGACCTCCGACCGGCGCTTTGCGGTTGCGGGGAAAAAACCGGATGAACGCGGGAACGGCGAACGCCGCCCCCGCGACAGACGATCAGACGGCCTTCAGATCGCCTGCGGACGTCTTGCCGTTCTGCCCTTGCTCGAGCTCGTACGAGATCTTCTGGTTCTCGCTCAAAGTGCCGAGCCCGGCGCGTTCAACTGCCGAGATGTGCACGAACACGTCCTTGGATTTGTCGTCGGGTTGAATGAAGCCGAACCCCTTGGTGGAATTGAAGAACTTTACGGTACCGATAGGCATTGAATCTCTCCATAGATCGCGTCGCCGCGCACGATAGTGTGCGAAGCATCAAATTATCCGTGGGAGAAAACCAGTAGCGGTACCCCGTGGGGATACTGCGGACTAACCCAATCGAATTCGACCTTGCTTACATTGGGGCATAGGCGTCCGTTGGCAAGGGGATCGAGAAGAATACTTTCCCTGCGCCAGGGCGCCCATCCGTCAGCCAGAACACTTGCAATTACATCGAGTTAGCGCACATGGACCGTTCCCGAGACGTCGCTCGCGGCGTGGGCGCGGTACATCAGCAATGGAACCATCCGCTGCGCTCAATCGTGTTTACTGGCTATGCCGACTTGTCGACGGGTGGAGCGAATGAATATCCTGCGCAGCCTGAAGCGATCCGGATCCTTTGCATTGTTGAGCGCGGTAATGGCGGCAGCCGGCTGCGGCGGCTCGGACGGTGGCGGCAGCGCCGGCAGCGGCACCTTGTCTTTGCAAATCACCGACGCCGCGGTTGACTCCGCCGAGCATGTCTTCGTCCAGTTCAGCGGGCTCGAAATCCAGGCCGCCGGCGGCAAGCGCACGACGCTTCATTATTGCCAGGACCCGGCGGACGCCACCAAGACCATTCTGAGCGAAGCCGCCTGCACCACGCCGGTGGCGCCGAAACAGTTGGATCTGCTGGCGTTGTCCGGCGGCCAAGCCGAGACCCTGCTGGACCATTTCACGCTGGCCGCCGGCCGCTACGAATGGATCCGGCTGATGGTCGATACGGCGGGCACGCGCGATTCCTTTATCGTCGTGCTGGGTGTGGAGCACG
>JBGQKK010000239.1:0-4987 GCA_041499545.1 Gammaproteobacteria bacterium
CGCGGCTGCGATCCGCCTCCTCGTCCCGCTGGCGCCATCGGAATCGTGCACCAGCCCGAGGAAGAGCTTCGTTTTCGGGCCGAGCTTCAATCCGGCGAGCGGCTTGAAATAGGCCTCGTCGCCGCGATCGACGGGCACGGGCATGTGGAGGTAGTCGATCGGGCGCTCGAGCTTCGCGGCGAGCCGATTATGAACCTCGACCATGTTGGCCGTGCTCTCGGGCTCCTTCCAGTGGCGCCCGCCGTAGCTGCCGTAGCATAGGTGCACGCCCAGCTCCACGTCGCGCGGCACGCGGGCGCAATGGAGCGCGAGGCGCTCGATCACGCCCGGCTTCAGGTCCGCAAAATGCGCGTGGCGCACGCCTTCCCACTGTCCCATCTCAGTCGAGACGTCCCACTGGATCGCGAGATCGCGATGCGGGATCGCCGAAAGGATCTCGTCCACCTCGGAAAAAAGCCGCTCGCGGTAGATCGGCTCCACCATCGCGTGGTGCTCGTAGACCAGGTGCGCGTTCAGGAACGCCGCGGTGGTCGGCAGAGAGACCTGGAAGCGAACGTGCTTCGGAACGACGCCCTCCTCCCGCAGCCGGCAAAGAATCCGGTAGGAATCGATCGCCGCCTCGGGGTAGCCGAGGCGTCCGATCCGGATATCCTGCAGCCCGACGCCGGCGCGAAGCCGCAGCCGCGGCGGCGGCGGTGCCCCGCGGGGAACGATCGCGCTTCCCTTCCAGGTGCGCGTGCCTTCGGTCGGATGGGTGATGCGCCCGCCCGCGGCGACTTCCCGCGGGTCGTCCTCGAAAGCGGGGTTGTTTTCCAGAGCGAAGCGCAAGCGTGCGACCCAGGAGGTGCGCGGTCCGGTCTCGCCGTCCGGTATGCGCTGCATGCGCGACCCGAGCAGGGGGCCGACGGCGCGGAAAACGGCCTCGCTGTCCGCGAGGCCCACGCTGCCCACCAGCAGCACTTCGCGGGCCGAGTCGAGATCGGGCTTCACGCCCGCATTGTAGTGGGGGGCTAGCTCGCGGGTTGCCCGGCCGTCTCGCCCGTGGCGGTCGCGCGCGACGGGCCGATGCGCCCGACGAGCGGCAGCTTGAGCGCGGGATCGAAGGGATTGATGCCGAAGGTGAGTCCGAGCAGGTTGACCTCCAGGCCTTCGACACCGCTCGCGGTGATTCCGGCCAACCCGAAAAGCGAGAACTGGAACCCCTTGCCGCTCGGAGCGGAGCCGAGGAGCTTCTTCCCGCTGTAGTCCTTGCCGATGGCGGTGGGCGGCAGATCGGCTTCGAGCTCCGGCACGGCGCGCAGCACCCAGGCGGTGAAGGTGTTGGAGTTCGGGCCGGGCCACATGGTGTACTCGCCCGCCCAGGGATAGGAACGCGCGGCCGCGTCGATGCGCGGAATCAGCGCCGCGGCATCCGGCCCGCGCTTCTCGGCGATCAGCTCGGGCGCGCTTCCGAACCAGCGCGCGTCGGGCGCGCGGTGCCTGACCGAGAGCGCCGTGTCCTGCCAGCGCAGGCGCCAGCCGATGATCTCGTAGACGGTGTATTCGCTCTCGGCGGCGGGCTTTACGGCGATCCAGGTGTGCACGCCGAACACCCCGCGCCAGCCGATGACGCGGGCCGCGTAGACCTGGACGACCGCCTCGCGATGCGCGAGAGGGTCGGGCGCGAGGCCCACCGGCTCCTGGCTCGCGGTGCGCCAATCCTGGGCCGTCACCCGGCCGACCATCGCCGCGCCGAGCGCAATCGAGCCTGCAACGGCGAGAACACCCACGATGCCCACGCGGCGCCTCATCGATGTGTCGTTGTCCATACTGCCGGTAGAGCGTGACAGCTTCATTTCGTTCAACGAGTCCGAAGGGCAGCGGTTGACCGAGTGATCTAGTCGAACGCCTTGTCGCCTTCGCCCGACGCATCGCCGTTCGCGCGCACCGCGGCGAAATCGAAGACCTTGCGGTCCATGAGGTGCGAGGGCACGAGATTGGAAAGCGCGCGGAACATCGAGTCCACGCGACCCGGCTGGCGCTTTTCCCATTCGCGCAGCATCTGCTTGACCTGCTTTCGCTGCAGCGTGGGCTGCGAGCCGCACAGGTCGCAGGGGATGATCGGGAACTGCTTTACGCCAGCGTAAGCCTCTAGGTCGGATTCCGCCACGTAGGCGAGAGGGCGGATCACGACGTGCCGGCCATCGTCGGACTGGAGCTTGGGCGACATCGCCTTCATCTTGCCGCCGAAGAAGAGGTTGAGAAAGAAGGTCTCGAGGATGTCGTCGCGGTGGTGCCCGAGCGCGATCTTGGTCGCGCCCAGCTCGCGCGCGACGCGGTAGAGCACGCCGCGGCGCAGGCGCGAGCACAGGCTGCACATGGTCTCGCCTTCGGGAACCAGGCGCTTCACGACCGAATAGGTATCCTGCGCCTCGATGCGGAACGGGATGCCGAGCGAGGCGAGGTAGTCCGGAAGGACATGCTCGGGATAGCCGGGGTGGCGCTGGTCGAGGTTCACGGCGATGAGCTCGAAGGAGAGCGGCGCGCGCTCGCGCAGCTTCATGAGCACGTCGAGCAGGCCGTAGCTGTCCTTGCCCCCGGAGAGGCACACCATGACGCGGTCGCCCGCCTCGATCATGCCGTAGTCGCCGATCGCCTCGCCGACCAGGCGGCACAGGCGTTTCTCGAGCTTGCCGGCCTCGAAGCGTTGCTTTCGGCTGAAGTGGATTTTTTCGGGTGCGTTCATGATCCGTCACTCACATTCAAATGTTGATGCTTCTTCCGCCGTCGACCGCGATGATCTGCCCCGTGACGTACGGCGCTTCGGCGATCAGGTAGTAGACGGCGCGCGCGATATCGTCGGGCTCGCCGGTGCGCCGCAGCAGCGTGTGCGACACGATGCGCTGGCGCGTGACCTCGTCCCACGAGCCGTCTTCCGGCCAGACGATCGCGCCGGGCGCGACGCCGTTCACGCGCACCTCGGGCGCCAACTCGCGGGCGAGCGAGCGCGTCAGACCGACCAGTCCGGTCTTCGCGATCGAGTAGATCACGTAGCTCTTCAGCGGGCGCTCGGCGTGGATGTCAGTGATGTTGACGATCGCTCCGCCGGTCTTCTTCAGATGCGGCGCCGCGGCCTGCGACAGGAAAAGCGGCGCCCGCAGATTCGCGCCGACGAGGGTGTCCCAGTGGCCTTGCGTCATCTCGCCGACCGGCGTGGGGAAGAAAGCCGAGGCGTTGTTCACGAGCGCATCGAGCCGATCGAATCGTCCCACGGTGTTCCTGACGATCTCGGACAAGCCCGGGACATCCAGCAGATCCGCCTGCACGAGCGCCACCGAATCGGCGCGCGCGGCGTCGAATTCCTGGCGCAGGGCCTTGGCCTCGCGCTCCGATCCGCGGTAGTGCAGCATCAGGTTCGCGCCCTCGCGATGCAGTCGGCGGGCGATCGCCGCGCCGACGCGCTTCGCGCCGCCGGTGACGAGCACAACTTTCCCTGAAAGCGAATCGCCCATGGCCTAGAATGATACCGGAATAGTCTTTCCGTTCCCGACATGGCACTTCCCGAGCCCACACCCGACGCGCGCGCACACAGCGACCGCGTCGCGGATCACATCCGCGGCGAAATCGCGGCGAGCGGCGGCTGGATCGGCTTCGCGCGCTTCATGGAGCTCGCGCTCTACGCGCCGGGCCTGGGCTACTACAGCGCCGGAGCGAGAAAGCTCGGGAAGGCCGGAGATTTCGTGACCGCGCCCGAGATCTCGCCGCTCTACGGGCAGACGCTCGCGCGCCAAGTGATGCAAATCATGCAGGCGGGGTTCGACGAGGTGCTCGAAGTGGGCGCGGGAAGCGGCGCGCTCGCCGCGACTCTGCTCGAGGAGTTGGAGCGCTCAGGGAGGATTCCGCGCAACTATCTCATCCTCGAGCTCTCGGGGGATCTGCGCGAGCGCAGCCGCGACACGCTCGCGGCGAGGGTTCCGCACCTGCTCGAGCGCGTCGCCTGGCTGAACCGCCTGCCGCCGGCGTTCTCCGGTGTCGTGCTCGGCAACGAAGTGCTCGATGCGATGCCCGTCCAAGTCGTCCGCGTCCAGGGCGGAAGAGTCGAAGAAGGCGGCGTCGGCGTGCGCAACGGGCGCCTCGACTGGTCCTGGCGCCTCGCCTCGGGCGAGCTGCTCGACGCCGCGCGCGCGCTCGGGCTCCCCGAAGGCTTCCGCACCGAGATCCATTTGGCCATGCGCGGCTTCCTGCGCTCGCTCGCGGGCGTGCTGGAAAAGGGCGTCGCCCTGTTCATCGACTACGGTTTTCCGCAGAAGGAGTATTACCACCCGCAGCGCCGCGAGGGCACGCTCATGTGCCACTACCGCCACCACGCGCACGCCGATCCTTTCTTCCTTCCCGGGCTGCAGGACATCACCAGCCACGTCGATTTCAGCGCCGTCGCCGCGGCCGCAAGGGCGGGCGGGCTCGAAGTCTGCGGCTACACGAGCCAGGCGCAGTTACTGGTCAACTGCGGCATCACCGAGGTGATGGCGCGCACCCCGGCCGAGGACGTCACAGCGTTCCTGCCGCTCGCGAGCCAGGCGAACCGGCTGATGAGCCCCGCCGAGATGGGCGAGCTGTTCAAGGCGATCGCGCTCGGCCGGCAGTTCACCGAACCCCTCCTCGGCTTTCGCGAGGGGGACCGGCGGCAGGCGCTGTAAGGTGTAGGCTATTGCGTCCGACCAAGGCGGAACGCAAGCAGGAGCCCCCATGGAACCGGCACAGACGCATTGGGTTGCGATACACCCGCTCATCGTGCGCGTCACGCACTGGGTGAACGCGTTCGCCATCCTCATCATGGTGACGAGCGGCTGGCGCATTTACAACGCCTCGCCCCTCTTTCCCTTCAGGATCCCGAACGAGCTCACGCTCGGGGGCTGGCTCGCCGGCGCGCTGCAATGGCATTTCGCCGCGATGTGGCTGCTGGTTCTGAACGGCATCGTCTACGTGAGTTACGGGATCGTGTCGGGGC
>JBGQKK010000240.1:0-4976 GCA_041499545.1 Gammaproteobacteria bacterium
CCGGACCTGGTCGGGTTTGTGAACGGCCTGCCGTGGGTAGTGATCGAGCTTAAGAAGCCCGGCGTAGCGGCGCGGCAGGCGTTCGACGATAACCTGACGAGCTACAAGCATCCACAGAACGGCATTCCGCAACTCTTCTGGTACAGCGCGTTCCTGATCGCCTCGAACGGCACGGAGAGCCGGGTCGGGACGATCACGGCGGACTGGGAGCGGTTCTTCGAGTGGAAGCGCATCGAGCGCGAGGACGAGCCGCGCCGGGTGTCGCTGGAGGTGATGCTGCGCGGCACCTGCGCGCCCGCGCGGCTGCTCGACATCGCGGAGAACTTCACGCTCTTCTCGGAGCACAAGAGCGGCCTGGTGAAGGCGATGGCGCAGAACCACCAGTATCTCGGGGTGAACAACGCCATCGCCGCGACGCTGGAGGCGCGCAAGAACGGTCACGGCCGCGGCGGGGTGTTCTGGCAGACGCAGGGCAGCGGCAAGAGCTTTTCGATGGTGTTCTTCGCGCAGAAAATCCTCCGCAAGGTGCCGGGCAACTGGACCTTCGTCGTGGTGACCGACCGTGTCGAGCTGGACGACCAGATCGCCAAGACCTTCAAGGCCTGCGGCGCGGTGAGCGAGGCAGAAGGCGACGCCTGCCACGCGCAGAGCGGCGCGGAGCTGCGCAGGCTGCTCGCCGAGAACCACCGCTACGTGTTCACGCTGATCCACAAGTTCCAAACGCCCGAGGTGCTGTGCGACCGGCCGGACGTGATCGTGCTCACCGACGAGGCGCACCGCAGCCAGTACGACACGCTGGCCATGAACATGCGCGCTGCTCTGCCGAAGGCGCTGTTCCTCGCCTTCACCGGTACGCCGCTCATCGCGGGCGAAGAGAGGACAAAGGACGTCTTCGGCGAGTACGTCTCGATCTACGACTTCCAGCAGTCGATCGAGGACGGCGCCACGGTGCCGCTGTACTACGAGAACCGCACCCCCGAGCTGCAGCTCGTCAACCCGGACCTGAACGAAGAGGTCTACGAACTGATCGAGCAGGCGGCGCTGGACCCCGAGCAGGAGGCGCGGTTGGAGAGGGAACTGTCGCGCCAGTACCACCTCATCACGCGCGACGACCGGTTGGACACGGTAGCGAAGGACATCGTCCGGCATTTCATCGGCCGGGGTTTCCAGGGCAAGGCGATGGTGGTGTCGATCGACAAGGCCACCGCGCTGCGCATGTACGACAAGGTGAAGAAGTACTGGCCGAAGATGGACTCGACCGACATGGCGGTGGTGGTGTCGCCGGGCCAAAACGAGATCGAGCAGATGAGGACGCTCGGCCTCGACATCGTGCCGCACCGCAGGCGCATGAACGAGCAGGCGCTGGACGAGAAGTTCAAGGACCCGGACGATCCGCTGCGCCTGGTGTTCCTCTGCGCCATGTGGCTGACCGGCTTCGACGCGCCGAGCTGCTCGACGGTGTATCTCGACAAGCCGATGCGCAACCACACGCTGATGCAAACCATCGCGCGCGCCAACCGCGTCTATCCGGGCAAGCACAGCGGCGCGATCGTGGACTACGCAAACGTGTTCGCATCGCTGGAGCGGGCGCTGGCGATCTACGCCCAGGGCCGCGGCGGCAATCTGCCAGTACGGGACAAGAAAGCGCTGGTCGAGGAATTGAGGAAGGCGGTCGCGGACGCGACGGCCTTCTGCAAGACACGAGCCGTGGACCTCGCGAAGATCGAAGGCACGTCGGCGGAGAAGTTCGAGCGGGCGCAGGTGGTGGAGGATGGCGCGAACTTGCTGCTCGCGCCGGAGTCGGTGAAGCGCGACTTCCTCGCCCGGGCGCGGCTGGTGGACGCACTCTATGGCGCGGTGAAGCCCGACCCCGTGGCGGTCGAGTTCGCGGCGCGCTGCGGTTCGATCAGGGCCCTTGCGGACTACATCCGAAATCGGACAGACCCGCCCGACATCTCGCATGTCATGCAGGGAATCCAAGAGCTGCTCGATCGCTCCATCGGGGCGGAGCCGTTCAAGATCAAGGACAAGGCCGCCGGCTATCAGAGTATCGACCTGTCGAAGATCGACTTCGAGAAGCTGGCCAAGCGCTTCGAGAAGAAGAAGCCGACCAGCAGCGACCTGGAACGGCTCAAAGCGGCGGTGAAAGTACAGCTCGAACACATGGTGCGCCTCAACCGCACGCGGGCCGACTATCTGGAGAAGTTCGAGGCGCTGATCGAGGCCTACAACAGCGGCAGCCGCAACATCGACGAAATCTTCAAGGACCTCGTTGCGTTGTCGAGGGTGCTGACTGAGGAGCAGGGCCGCCACGTGCGCGAGCACCTGAGCGAGGAAGAGCTGACGATCTTCGACATTCTCACGCGCCCCGGACCAGAGCTTTTAGTGGAGGAACGGGATGAGGTCAAGAAGGTCGCGCGGCAGTTGCTCGAACGGCTCAATGCGTTGCTGGTTCTCGGCTGGTGGCAGAAGACCCAGTCGCGGGCGAAGGTGCGTATTCAGATTGAGGATACGCTCGAAGAACTGCCGCGTGCCTACGGCAAGGAACTCTACGAGACCAAGTGCGCCACGCTTTTCGAGCACGTCTACGAAGCCTATCAGGGTGACGGCGGCAGCGTTTACTCCGCAGCGGCTGGCTAGTCTCCCCCGATGAACCCGATACGCCGTCGGAGTTTTGGCTCGGGCGGCACCATCAGTTCCCGGATCGCATCGAACACGGCTCTGAATTGGGCGTCGTATTTCTTTTCTAGTGCGGCGAGCTTGCGCGCCAGGTCGGCGTTGGAGGCGAGAAGGGCGCGCAGGCGCACGAAGGCGCGCATGATCTCGATGTTGACCCGCACGGCGCGCTTGCTTCGCAGGACTGACGAGAGCATGGCCACGCCCTGCTCGGTGAAGGCTCGTGGCGGGTACTTGAGGTGCATCCCGCGGCGATTGCCGGGTTCCGGGGTCCTGTCTAAGATCACAATTTGTGATCTTAAAGAGTCGGTCTCTTCCCAGCTGAGCTGGACCATGAAGTCTTCCGGGAAGCGGTCGAGGTTGCGCGTCACCGCCTGATTGAGCGACCGGACAGGGACTTCGTAAAGGTCGGCAAGGTCGCGGTCGAGTATGGCCTTGTGGCCGCGGACAAGCACGATGCGTGCATCGATGCTCTTCGCAATGTCAGGTGATTTTTTCATTGCACCGCCCGACCAACGCATCGGCCGCGGCCGGGTTGACGCAGGGCCGCTTACGATTGCCTGATCTTCAAGCCGCCTTGCGCTCGGCCGGCGGCGGCAGCTGCTTTAGGCAGCGGCCAATCCAGAGGGCCGTTAGTTTTTCCTGCACGCCGTTCTGCGCCAGTCGCTGGGCGAGGGCGCCGAAGTCGACCTGGTCGAGAGGCTGATCCTGGTTGAAGCAGGAGAAGACGTAGGTGGTCTTGCCGGTTTGCGGGTCGACGTGGGGCTGGAGGCACTGGGCGCAGATTTCTTTCATCATGCACTGCATCGGGCTGTTGATGGAGCCGATCGCCCGGTGCGTGGGCTTTAGGTATTGCTGCAGGACCGCGTGCCGCGCCTTGGCCACCGCCGCCATCATCTGGTCGGAGCCGATGGCGATGATGCGGTCGGTGGCGCTGAACGCAATTGCCTGGGCGCCGAGGGCGCCGGAGGCGTAGGCATGCATTGCCTGGACGATGTTGCCGGTGAAGCCGCGGTCCTGCGGGCGGCGCGGTTTGAAGCCGGGCGGCTCGTCGCAGCACCAGACGACGACATCGGAGGCGGCCTCGATGTCCTCGATGCGGTAACGGTCGCCGAGGTGCTTGTAGCCGGCGAAGTAGACGACCTTGGAGCCGGCGGCGCGGAGCGCCCGGCCGATTGAGAAAAGCACCGCATTGCCGAGACCTCCGCCAGCAAGCACGACGTTTTCGCCGTGGGGAATCTCAGTAGGGGTGCCGGTCGGGCCCATCAGGATGACAGGCTCGCCGGGCTGGAGGTAGGCGAGCAGGTCGGCCGAGCCGCCCATCTCGAGCGCGATCACAGAAATGAGGCCCTTTTCCCGGTCCACCCAGGCTCCAGTCAACGCAAGTCCTTCCATGGCGAGCGTGGTGCCGGGCACGTGCAGCGCGAAGGCCTCGAAATTCTGCATGCGATAGAACTGGCCAGGCCGGAAGCGGCGCGCGGCGACCGGCGCGCGCAGCACGACCTCGATGATGGCGGGCGTAAGGCGCCGCACCTCGTGCACCACCGCGCGCAGGTCGCGATTCAGGCGGGCGAGGAAGGTCGCGTCGTCCAGCGCGGAGGAAGGTTCCCTGCTTGAAAGTACACGGCTGACGACGGGAAACCCCTGCTTCGCACTCCCCATCGCCTTCACCACGTTGCCGAAGTAAGACGGGTGCAGGTCGCCGAAGAAGCTCATGAAGCGGCCGTCCGGATAGCGGTGCAGCAGCACCTCGGGGAGCGCGGGCTTGGAAGTGTGGCGCTCAGGTCTCACCGGGGCGCCGGACTCATCGCAGGCGAGGAAGTATTTGCCGTCCAGCGCGAGGCTCACGCCTTCCTCGCGCGCCAGCACCGTGTTGGGCTGGGTGCCGGCGGCGATGAGAACTGATTTTGCCTTCAGTTCGATCCCTCCTGAAAACTTGACGGCAGAAGCGTGGCCGTACTTGTCCACCTCGATGCGCTCGGGCGTCAGGCCCTCGGCGAACACGATGCCTTCCTCGAGCGCCTTGCCGACTTCCTCGTGGTTGAGGGTGTAGGAGGGGCTGTCGACCATGCGGCGCCGATAGGCGATCGTGGATCCGCCCCACGCTTTCAACAATTCCAGTTTCTGCGAAGGGCTGGCGGCGCGCAGCGCCTTTGCGTGCGCGATGAACTCCTCGGCGATCTCGCGCTCCTCGGGGCTCCACCCGGGCTCCTCCTCGAGCGCCTCGCAGCGCGCGAGGAACTTCTCCACCTGCACCGCGTAGTAGGCGAGCGACTCGGTCGCGGTGTCGATCGCCGTCA
>JBGQKK010000241.1:0-4959 GCA_041499545.1 Gammaproteobacteria bacterium
CAGGAGGAACACCGCGGCGAACAGGTACCACTGCAGCTCGAGCCAGGCGTTCGAGGCGATCGAGAACACATAGCGCGAAGTGGCGTTGCCCGAGCTCACCAGCACCATGACGAGCACCAGCCAGTACATGGTCCGCCCGATGCGCTCGTTCATCGCATCGATGAGGCGCGACAGCGACAGCAGGAATTGCACGCGGATTCCTCCACTTCAGGCCGGCGAGGCCCCTGATCCGGCAGCGCATTCTCCCTTATAAGACCGCGCTTGGCAAAACGATGCTGCGCGGCATGCCGGACGGATAGACTTTCGCGCGCCGCGGCACTAAGATGCCCTTCGAAAAAGCATTGCAGCTCGCATCTCAACCCGGAGGATTTTCCATGGTTTCCTTCCTTCTCAACGGCAAGACCCGCAAGGTCGACGTCGCGCCGGACACGCCCCTCTTGTGGGTGCTGCGCGACTCGCTGCACCTCACCGGCACCAAGTTCGGCTGCGGCATCGCGCAATGCGGGGCGTGCACGGTGCAACTGGACGGGCAGCCCGTGCGCTCCTGCTCGACGCCGGTATCCGCCGCGGCGGGCAAGAAGGTGACGACCATCGAGGGAGTCGGCGCGACCCCGGCCGGCAAGGCGGTGCAGGCGGCCTGGATCCAACATGACGTGCCGCAGTGCGGCTACTGCCAGTCGGGCCAGATCATGAGCGCGAGCGCTCTGGTCGCGAAGAACCGCGCGCCCAGCGACGCCGACATCGACGCGGCGATGAGCGGCAACGTTTGCCGCTGCGGGACCTACAACCAGATTCGCGCCGCCATCAAGGATGCGGCCGCGAACGTGAAGGGAGCATGATCATGGGCGCCAAACCAGCGAATACCTCGCGCCGCGAATTTCTCAAGACTTCCGCGATGGCCGGCGGGGGATTGATCATCGGCTTCACTCTGCCGGGCGCGACTCGGCTTGCGCAAGCGGCCGGCAAGGAGGCGCAAATCAACGCGTATTTGCGCATCGCGCCGAACAACGCCATCACGGTCGTGTGCGGTCTCTCCGAAATGGGCCAGGGCGTGCACACCGCGATCCCCATGCTGGTTGCGGAGGAGCTCGACGCCGACTGGTCGCGCGTGCGGGTCGAGCAGGCGGGCGTGGACAAGGCGTTCGTCAACCCGATCTTCGGGATTCAGGCGACCGGCGGATCGACCGCGGTGCGCGGGCACTGGGAGCCGATGCGCAAGGCGGGCGCCGCGGCGCGCGCGATGCTGATCGCCGCGGCGGCCGACACGTGGAAAGCCGATGCCGCCGACTGCCGGACCGAAAAGGGCATGGTGATCCACAAGAGCGGCAAGAAGCTTTCCTACGGCGCGCTTGCGGAAAAAGCGGCCAAGCTCACGCCGCCCAAGGACGTGAAGCTCAAAGACCCGGCGCAATTCAGCTTGCTCGGGAAAAGCGGGACCAAGCGCCTGGATACGGCCGCCAAATCGACCGGCAAGGCGAAGTACGGGCTGGACGTCTATCTCCCCGGAATGCTCACCGCGGTGATCGCGTTCCCGCCGGTGCCCGGCGGGAAAGCCGTGTCGGTCAACGACGCCAAGGCAAAAGCGGTTCCCGGCGTGCGCCAGGTCGTGCAGATCCCGGTCGGCGTCGCCGTGCTCGCCGACGGCTATTGGGCGGCGAAGCTCGGCCGCGACGCGCTCGAGATCCAGTGGGACCACGGCGCGAACGCCTCGCTGTCGTCGGAGGGCATCTCGAAGCAACTCGCTGCCGGAGCGGCGGCAGGGGGCGCGGTCGGCCGCAACGAAGGCGACTTCAAGTCGGCGAAGCCCGCGAAGCAGATCGAGGCCGAGTACGAGGCGCCGTATCTTTCGCATTCGTGCATGGAGCCGCTGAACTGCACCGCCTGGGTGAAGAAGGACGGGGTCGAGATCTGGGCCGGCACGCAGTCCCAGGGACCGGCGCAGGGCATCCTCTCCCAGGTCGCCGGAGTCCAGCCCGGACAGGTGAAGGTCAACACCATGTACCTCGGCGGAGGGTTCGGCCGCCGCTTCGCGCCCGATCCGGTGATCGGCGCAACCGTGCTCTCCAAGATCACCGGCAAGCCGGTGAAGCTCGTCTACAGCCGCGAAGACGACACGCGCGGCTACTTCTACCGCCCCGCCTCGGTGACGAAGATGACGGGCGGCCTGGACGCGAACGGAGGCGCGACGCTCTTCAGCGCCAACGTCGCCTCGCCTTCGATCATGGAGGCTTCGCACTTCATGAAGCTGCCCCCCGACGGGGTGGACGAGTTCGGCGTCGAGGGCATCCGCGACTGCCCGTACGACATCGCGAACCTGCACATCGAGTACTCGCGCCAGGAGCCCGGAAATCTCCAGGTCTGGTTCTGGCGCTCGGTCGGGCACTCGCAGAACAGCTTCTTCCTCGAGAGCTTCATCGACGAGATGGCGCACGCGGCGGGCAAGGATCCGTTCGAGTTCCGGCGCTCGCTCCTCGGCAAGCAACCGCGCTACAAGGGCGTGCTCGAGCTCGCCGCCGAAAAGGCCGATTGGGGCAAGCCGCTGCCCGCGGGCGTACACCGCGGCATCGCGGTCGTGTTCTCCTTCGGCAGCTGGTGCGCCGAGGTCGCGGAGGTCTCGGTCGCTTCGGACGGAACGCCGAAGGTGCACCGCGTCGTGGCCGCGGTCGATTGCGGCATGACGGTGAACCCCGACATCGTCAAGCGCCAGATCGAGAGCGCGATCGTGTATGGGCTGACCGCGGCCCTGTACGGCAAGATAACTTTCAAGGACGGCCGCGTGGAGCAGTCGAATTTCCACGACTACCGGATGCTGCGAATGAACGAGATGCCGAAGGTCGAGGTGCACATCGTGCCGAGCAAGGAAGCGCCCGGCGGAGTCGGCGAGCCCGGCACCCCGCCAATCGCGCCCGCCGTGGCGAACGCGATATTCGCAGCGACGGGCAAGCGCATCCGCAAGCTGCCGCTGCTGGGTTGAGCACACGCCGGCGCTTTCTCGCCGCGCTGCTCGCTCTGCCTGCGCTGCCCCGGCGCACGCTCGCGCAGCCGAGCGTGAATCCCGCGCCGGGGGTCGACGCGCGCGTCCTCAACACGCCGCAAGGCACGCTGCAATCGATCCTCAAGGGAGCCGAAATGCGCAGGGGCCGCGTGCGCCTCGAGCTTCCGACCGTCGCCGACGACGGACACTCGGTCCCGATGGTCGTGCGCGTCGACAGTCCGATGAGCGATTCGGATTACGTTCGCCGGATCGACCTCGTGTCGGAGAAGAACCCGGTGCCGCTCATGGCGACCTTCTTTCTCGGACCGGATACGGGTCGTGCCGAGATCGAGTCCCGCGTGCGCCTGAACGGCAGCCAGCGGGTGACGGCGCTCGCGCAGCTCTCCGACGGCAGCTTCTGGTTCGACGCGGCGGACATCGTCGTCAACGAGGCCGCCTGCCTCGACGGGAGCTAGACTCCGATGACGGCGCGAATGCAGGTGCAGCCGGAAGCCCGGCGCGGAGATCTCGTCGAGGTGCGCGTGCTCATTCAGCACCCGATGGAGACCGGGTTCCGCTACGATTCGCTGGGCCGCCGGACGCCGCGCAACGTCATTCACCGCTTCGAATGCCGCTACGGCGGCGTCGAAGTCTTCCGCGCCGAGATGGGCGCCGGAATCGCCGCCAACCCGTTCCTCAGGTTCTTCGTCCGAGCGCGGGAGTCCGGCACCATCGAATGCCGCTGGGTCGACCAGGAAAACCTGTCAGGATCCGTCAGCGCCCGGGTGACCGTGACCGGTTGAAGGTTCCGCCTCGCTAGCGGCCGCGCCTGGCCTTGCTGATGATTTCTTCGCGGACGTCGGTGATTTCACGGGCGCGCGACGCCCTGGCGCCGTCGCAATGGTCGGTCCGCGGACAATGCGTGCTGCGCGGGCAGATGATGCGCGCGGGAGCCGATAACGCGTCCTCGACCCAGGCAATGTTCAGTACCCTGGCCGCACCCTGGATCGCTTCGGTAGCGGCTTTGGGGATTTTCGCTTCGCCATGGTGATGCAGGCATTCGCCCGCGATGCTCGCGACGACATCGTCCGCATCGACGCCGTGCGAACGCAGCGCGGGCACCAGATCGATCCCGACCGACAGCACGTGAGGATTGCCCGCCATGTCGTTGGCGCGCCGCGAGTGGCAGCAATACAAGAGGGACTGATCGCCGTCGCGCAATACTGAAATCTGCGAGCCGCGATCGGCACCGCGGTTTTCCTTGAGCATGCGGAAAACGGCCCACTGCGGGCAAGGGTCGGTGACCTGAGCCATGTTGCCCCAGGGCAGCGGGATGCCGTTGCCGCGGTACACCGCGCGCAGATATCCGGGCGGATAGGCATCGAAGAAATGCCAGTAGGGATAGGGCGAGACCTTGGTCATGCGCCGCATCACCAGGGCGGGTGTGAGCTGGATTTTTTCCCCGGACTCGACCCGGTAGGACTCGCGCGCGAGGAACCGCCGGAAGGGAACCTTGGGGGCGAGCAGCGCTCCCGCGAAGAAGCTGCACTCGAAATCGCGCCAGGCGTGCAGGACATCCCGCGCGTTCATGCCGGCCGTGAATTCCGCGCCCTCCGGGCTGCCGCCCATCTCCCCGCCGGTGGCGTGCGCCGACTTGAGGCCATCGCCCTCGTGCAGCACCTTGTGGCCCAGGTGCGAGGCCAGATCGAACTTGAGGCGCGCCGGATCGGATTGCAGCTCGCGATTCAGATAGACGGTGTGCGGCGCCTCGAAAAACGAGCGCACCATGCTGCGCAACTCGCGGTCCTTGTCCTGCGCGAGCACCGGCTTGCGGTCGAACCAGCGCAGGGTGAGGCCGTGGTGCTTGCATAGCTGTATCAGGTCGTCCGCGTCGAGCGGGAATTTTCGCTCGCCGACGTTTTCCGCCGCCCGCTCGAGATCGGGAAAGTCGTTGCGCGACATCTCCTGGTGCGAGCGGATCAGCA
>JBGQKK010000242.1:0-4950 GCA_041499545.1 Gammaproteobacteria bacterium
CTTCCCGGCGATCATCCTCGCGATGGTCATCGCCGCGGTGCTCGGGCGCGGGCTCGCGAACGCGGCGCTGGCGATCGTCGTCGTCGCGTGGCCGTCGTACGCGCGCGTCGTCCGCGGGCTGGTGCTCTCCGTCGGCGACTCCGAGTACGTCCAGTCGGCGCGGCTGCTCGGGGCGTCGAGCCGCCGCGCGCTCGTCCGCGACGTGCTGCCGAACGTGGCCGGGCCGGTGTTCGTGCTCGCGACCCTCGATCTCGCGACCGCGATCCTGCTGCTGTCGGGGCTCTCGTTCCTCGGGCTCGGCGCGCAGCCGCCGACGGCGGAGTGGGGCTCGATGGTCGCCGAGGGGACGCAGTACTTCCAGTGGTGGTGGATCGGAACCTTCCCCGGCCTCGCCATCTTCACCGTCGTCCTCGCCTTCAACTTCCTCGGCGACGCCCTGCGCGACGTGTTCGACCCGCGGACGGCGCGGCAGGCGGGGGAGGGGCGCGCGTGAGCCTTCTCACGGTCGAAGGGCTGCGCGTTCGGCTGCCGGCTTCCGGTGGGCAGGTCACGGTCGTCGACGGCGTCGACTACGAGATCGAGCCGGGACAGGTCTTCGGGATCGCGGGCGAGAGCGGGAGCGGCAAGACGGTCTCGATGCTCGCGCTGTTCGGCCTCCTCCCGGAGCGGTCGACGGTCGAGGGGAGCGCGAGCTTCGACGGGCGCGAGCTGCTCGGGATGCCGCGCAAGCAGCTGCGCCAGATCTCCGGACGCGAGCTGTCCATGGTCTTCCAGGATCCGTTCACATCGCTGCACCCGATGCTGTCGGTCGGGCAGCAGCTGACGGAGCACATGCGGCTTCATCTCGGGCTCGACCGCCGCTCCGCCGACAAGCGCGCAGTCGAGCTCCTCGAGGACGTGCGGATCCCCGGCCCGGAGGCAGCTCTGCGCGCGTATCCGCATCAGTTCTCCGGCGGGATGCGGCAGCGCATCGCGATCGCCATCGCGCTGGCGTGCCGGCCGCGGCTGCTCATCGCCGACGAGCCGACGACGGCGCTCGACGTGACCATCCAGGCGCAGGTGCTCGAGCTGCTGCGCGATCTGCAGAAGAAGAACGGCATGGCGATCCTGCTGATCACCCACGACCTGGGGATCGTCTCTCAGATGGCGCACCGCGTCGCGGTGATGTACGCCGGGCAGATGGTCGAGGTCGCTGAAAGCGGGCGTTTCTTCAACGCGCCCCAGCACCCCTACTCGCGTAAGCTCTTCGAGGCGCTCCCGGGGTCGGGCAAGCGCGGTGCCGAGCTCGCCGTGATCAAGGGCCAGGTGCCGCCGCTCACCGCGGAGTTCCGCCGCTGCCGGTTCACCGAGCGCTGCGACTTCGCGTTCGACCGCTGCTCGGCCGAGGCGCCGGGCTGGACGCGCATCGATCCCGAGCACGAGGTGCGCTGCCATCTGAGGGAGCGCGAGCGGGCGGGCGCAGCTCATACCCGCGACGCCGCTCCGTCCGCCGCGGCCGCCGCGGGGCAGGCGGCGCCTCTCCTTTCGGTCCGAAACCTGAAAGTGCATTTCCCGATACGCAAGGGCCTGTTCAAGCACACCGTCGGCCACGTCAAGGCGGTGGACGGGGTGTCGCTCGAAATCGGCGCAGGGCGCACGCTGGGCCTGGTGGGCGAATCCGGCTGCGGCAAGACCACGGTCGGCAAGGCGATCCTGCAGCTCATACGGCCGCAAGGGCAGGTCGAGTTCGGCGGCGTCGAGCTCACGCGGCTTCGCGGCGCCGAGCTGCGCATGCACCGGCGCGATTTCCAGATCATCTTCCAGGACCCGTACGCGTCCTTGAATCCCCGCATGCGCGTCGCCGACATCCTCGCCGAGGGGATGGCGTCGCTCGGCATCGAGGCGAACGCCGCCGCGCGGGCGAAGCGCGTCGCCGAGATTCTCGACCAGGTGGGGCTCGCGCGCGACTCGGTCGAGCGCTACCCGCACGAATTCTCCGGCGGCCAGCGCCAGCGCATCGCCATCGCGCGCGCCCTGGCGGTGCGGCCGAAGCTGATCGTTTGCGACGAGCCCACGAGCGCCCTGGACGTCTCGGTGCAGGCGCAGATCCTGAACCTGCTCAAGTCGCTGCAGCGCGACCTGGGCCTGTCGTATCTCTTCATCACCCACAACATCGCGGTGGTCGAGTACCTCGCGCACGAGGTCGCGGTGATGTACCTGGGGCGCATCGTCGAGCGCGGCACGGTGGAGGAAGTCCTGCGCGCGCCCAAGCACCCGTATACCCAGGCCTTGCTCGCGGCGGTGCCGAAGATCGAGGCGGGGGGCATGCGCGAAGTCATTCGCCTCGAAGGCGAGCTGCCCTCGCCGGTGAACCCGCCCGCGGGCTGCCATTTCAATCCGCGCTGCCCGAAGGTGATGCCCGAGTGCCGCGAGCGCTATCCCGAGAATTTCGCTTTGTCGGGCACGCGCAGCGTGGCGTGCTGGCTGTATAAGAGGTAGCGACTACCTGAACCGCAGATTGTCGCGCGAGAGCTGGCGGATCGAGGCGCAGCCCATCAGCTTCATTCCCCGTTCGATCTCCGCCTGCATGAGGCCCAGGGCCCGCTCGACGCCGGCCTGGCCCGCGGCCGCCAGGGGGAAAAGATAGAAGCGCCCGACCCCGACGGCCTTGGCACCGAGCGAAAGGGCCTTCAGGACATGCGTTCCGCGCTGGATTCCTCCGTCCATCATCACGTCCAGCTTGTCGCCCACGGCGTCGACGACCTCGGCCAGCTGATCGAACGGAGCACGGGAGCCATCCAGCTGCCGGCCGCCGTGATTGGACAGCACGATGCCGGTGCAGCCGATGTCCACGGCGCGCTTCGCGTCTTCCACCGACATGACGCCCTTCAGGCAGAACTGCCCATTCCATTCCCGCACCATCTCGGCCACGTCCTTCCAGCGCATCGAAGGGTCCAGCATCTCGGTGAAGTAGCGCCCGATCGACATGGCATCCCCGCCCATGTCCACGTGCTGGTCGAGCTGGGGCAGCTTGAAGCGTTCGTGGGTCACGTAGTTCAAGCCCCACATTGGCTTAATCGCGAACTGGAACATGCCGCCGAGCGTGAGGCGGAACGGAATCGAAAAGCCGGTTCGCAGGTCGCGCTCGCGGTTTCCGCCGGTGATGCTGTCCACGGTCAGCATCATCACGTCGATGCCCGCCTCCTTGGCGCGCCGGAGCATGGCGCGATTGAGGCCGCGATCCTTGTGGAAGTAGAACTGATACACCTGCGGCGTAGAGTGGGCCTTGCGCAACTCCTCCAGGCTGACCGTGCCGAGCGAGGATACGCCGAACATCGTTCCGTACTTCGACGCGGCGGCCGCGACCGCGCGTTCTCCTCGATGGTGGAACAGGCGCTGGAGGGCGGTCGGAGAGCAGTAATAGGGCACCGCGAGCTTCTGGCCCATCACCGTCACGGAGTGATCGACGGTCTCCACACCGCGCAGGACATTGGGTACCAGGTCGCAGCGCTCGAAGCTTGCCGTATTGCGGCGATACGTTACTTCATCGTCCGCCGCTCCGTCGATATAGTTGAAGATCGGACCCGGCAGCCGCCGTCTGGCCAGTTCCCGGAAGTCGTGGAAGTTGTGACAGTCGCTTAAGCGCATGCCTTAGCCCGGAATCTCGGCCTCGACGAGCTTTGCAAGCAAGGTGAGCGACTCCTGCCAGCCCAAGTAGCAGGCCTCGGTCGGAATGGCTTCGGGAATGCCTTCTTGGACCACGTTCAACTCGGTTCCGCAGAAGACTTTCGCAAGGGTAACCGTGGTCTTCATCTCTCCGGGCAAATTGGGGTCGTCGAACTTGTTCGTATAGCGCAGGCGCTCGTGCGGCACCAGCTCGAGATATTGACCTCCGAATGCGTGGCTTCGGCGAGTCGAGAAGTTCGTGAAGGACATCTTGTAAGCGCCGCCGACCTTGGCGTCGAGTTGGTGCAGCTTGCCGGTAAAGCCGTTTGGCGGGAGCCACTTGACCAAGGCATCGGGATCGAGGAACGCGCGATAGACGCGCTCCGGCGTTGCGCGGAGCACGCGGTGAAGCCGGACGGTGCCTGTTGACATGATGGGTTGCCTTTCGATGCCGGGGTTATCCGGACTTCGCAAAATCCGGCTTGCGCTTTTCGAGAAACGCGCTGAAAGCTTCCTTCGCCTCGGGAGAATCCAGCCGCCCGGCGAATATTTTCCCTTCGCGGCTCATCGCTTGTTCCACCTGGGCGATGAGCCCGTCCTTCATGAGCGATTTGCTGAGGCGCAGCGCACCCGGCGGTTTCAGCGCGAGCTTCTGCGCCGTCGCCATCGCAGTCCCCAGCAGCTCTTCCGGCGCGACGATTTCATTGACCAGGCCGATCTCCCGGGCCTTCTCGGCGGAGAACTGCTCGCCGAGCAGCAGCAGTTCCGCCGCGCGCGGCCAGCCGGCCAGCCGCGGCAACAGGAAGCTCGATGCGGCCTCGGGCACCAGCGCGAGATTCACGAAGGGCAGCGCGAAGCGCGTCCCGACCGCCGCGTAGACAAGATCGCAGTGCAGGAGCAGCGTGGTGCCGATGCCGATCGCCGCGCCGCTCACCGCGGCGACGACGGGCTTGCCGAAGTGGCTGAGGACGCGCAAGAAACGGAAAGGTGCGCCGTCCTCGCCGCGCGGCGGATTGGCGAGGAAATCCGAGAGATCGTTGCCGCTGGTGAAGACATCGGGCTTGCCGTGAATGAGCACCACGCGCACCGCGTCGTCGGCATCCGCCGCCATAAGCGCATCGGCAAGCGCGCCGTACATCGCCGCGGTGATAGCGTTCTTCTTCTCCGGGCGGTTGAATTCGATGCGCAGCAGACCGTCCTTGCGTTCGGTAACAATAAGGTCCATGTGTCCCCCGGCCTTTGGAGCGACGGGTCTCGTCGCGGCACTAATCAAGCTTTATCCCGAGCTTGCGGATGATGCTTCCC
>JBGQKK010000243.1:0-4926 GCA_041499545.1 Gammaproteobacteria bacterium
CGCCTTCATGGTGGTGGCGCACAGCGCTTCGCTGCGCGCGATCGGGATCCCGGCTTGCAGCGTCTGGATCACCGTGTTGACCGCCCCGGCGATGTCGGGGAAGGAGCAGATCGCCGCCGAGATCGCCTCCGGAACGGCATAGAGGCGCACGGTGAGCTCGGTGATAACGCCGAGCGTGCCTTCCGAGCCCACGAACAGGCGCGTGAGATCGTAGCCCGCGGCCGACTTGCGCGAGCGGCGCGAGGTGGTGATCACGCGTCCGTCGGCGAGCACCACGGTCATCGCGAGCACGTTCTCGCGCATGGTGCCGTAGCGCACGGCGTTGGTGCCCGAGGCGCGCGTCGCCGCCATGCCGCCCAGCGTCGCGTCCGCCCCGGGGTCGACCGGAAAGAAGAGCCCGGTATGCCGGATGTGCTCGTTCAATTGCTTTCGCGTCACGCCCGCCTGCACCACCGCGTCGAGATCGGCCTCGTGCACCGCGAGCACCTTGTTCATCCTGGAAAGATCGACGCACACGCCGCCGCGGATGGCGAGCACGTGGCCCTCGAGCGAGGTCCCGACGCCGAAGGGGATCAGCGGCGTCTTGTGGCGCCGGCACAGATCGACGATTGCGCGCACCTCCCCAGTGGACTCGGGGAATACCACCGCGTCGGGCGGGGCGAACGGGAAGTAGGATTCGTCCTTGCCGTGATGCTCGCGCACGCCGCGAGAAGCGGTGGCGCGGTCGCCGAGCAGGCCTCGCAGCTCCTCGAGCAAGCCGGGGTCGAGCTCGCGGGGCTTGTTCACGCGCGCCTCCGAGCTACTCGAGCTCGATCTTGCCGTCGAAGCGCACGGAAAGCTTGAGGCCGGGCACGTCGAGCGTCACCGAAGCGGGAAATTTCTCGCTGCCCTTGATCGCGCCGCCTGCCCGCGCCCGGGCGACCGCCTGCTCGATCTCGCGCTGCGAGCTCACGCCGACCATCTTCAGGAATTTCCGGATGCTGAGATTGAACGCGTCTTCGTCCATGGCACTCTCCGTTTGTACCAGCGTAAAGCGCGCGGCGGCGCGAGTCAATCGTACTTTCGCAGCCGATCGAGCAGTGCCCGCGTGGACGAATCGAAATCGGTGGCCTGCCCGCCGTCGAGCAGCAGCGGCGCCAGAGTGCGCGCGAGGGTCTTGCCGTGTTCGACACCCCATTGGTCGAAGCTGTTTACGTTCCAGACGATGCCCTCCACGAACACCTTGTGCTCGTACATCGCGATCAGCTCGCCGAGTGCGCGCGGGGCGAGGCGCTTGAGTACGATCATGCTCGAAGGACGATTGCCGGGGAGCGCCTTGTGGGGGGCGTCCGGCGCCGGCCGGCCGAACGCCAGAGCCGCGGCCTGGGCGAGAGCGTTGGCCGCGAGGGCGGTCCGTGCGGCGGACCGAGTCGCCTCTGCGGCGACGATGAAATCCACGGGGACGAGCCGTGTGCCCTGGTGCAGCAGCTGATGAAACGAGTGCTGGCTCGGGGTGCCCGAAGCGCCCCACACGATCGGGGCGGTCGCGTAATCGACTTCGTTCCCGTCGCGATCGACGCGCTTGCCGTTCGATTCCATCTCGAGCTGCTGCAGGTAGGCGGGCAGCTCGCGCAGGTCCTCGCTGTAGGGGATGACGGCGCGGGTTTGCGCGCCGAAGAAGTTCACGTACCAGATCTCGAGCAGCGCGAGAACGACCGGCAGGTTGCGCCCGGGCGGCTCGTTCCTGAAGTGCGCGTCCATCGAGCGCGCGCCGTCGAGCAGCTCTTCGAAGGCGTCCATGCCGACGGCGAGCGCGACCGGAAGACCGACCGCCGACCAGACCGAGTAGCGTCCTCCGACCCAGTCCCACATCGGGAACACGCGCTCCCTCGGCACTCCCAGTGCGGCGGCGCCCGCGATGTTCGCGGTCACCGCCGCGAAGTGCCGCGAGGTATCGGCCGATCTTCCGAGCGAGGTCTCGAGCCAGGCCCGGGCGCGGTTCGCGTTCGCCAGCGTTTCGGCGGTCGTGAAGGTCTTCGAGGCGACGATGAAGAAGGTCGTGTCGGGAGAGAGGTTCGCCAGGGTCGCATCGAGGTCGGCCGGATCGATGTTGGAGGCGAAATGCAGCCTTGGGGCGGGCTTGTGGAGCGCGCGCAGCGCCCGCGTGAGCATTCTCGGGCCCAGGTCCGACCCGCCGATGCCGATATTGACGATGTCGGTGATCGCTTGGCCGCTCGCGCCCCTGAGCGCCCCGCCGTGGGCCGCGCCGACAAAGGCGCGCACGCGCTCGCGCACGGCGCGTACCTCGGCCATCACGTCGCGGCCCGCCGGAAAGCTCGCGTCGCGCGCGCGCAGGGCAACGTGCAGCACGGCCCGGTCCTCGGTAGGGTTGATCGGGTCGCCCGCGAACATCCTCTCGATCCAATGCGGCAGCCGCGCGTGGACGAGGAGGGCGGCGAGCAGGCGCATGGACTCCGCGTCGATGCTGTGCTTCGAGTAGTCGAGCAGGATCTCGCCGGACTCGATCGCAAAAGTCTTCGCGCGCGAAGGGTCTGCAGCGAACAAAGCCGAGATGGGCACGGACGCGATCTTCTTCTGGTGAGCGGCGAGAGCCTGCCACGCCGGCGAGCGGATCAGCTCGCTCACGGCTGCTCCCTCGCCGGCGAGCCGGCGGTTCTCTGATAGAGGCGATAGCGCTCGCGGTCGCGCGGCCGCCTGCCTTCCCACAGGAACTTCCACCCGGGACCGAGGTTGTCGGAATCTCCCTGATGGGCCTGCACCAGCAGCAAGGGGCACCCGGTGTCGCCATGGCGCTCGACCCGGCGGGTGAGCACCTCGACGCGATAGTCGAATATGGCGCGCTGCGGCTCGTCGAGGCCGCGGCTCTCGATGCACCGCGTGCCCTGTGGAATGTTTTTCTTCAGCGCCGCCGCGACCTGCCGGTAGCTCTTGCCGTAATCGATCCAGGAGAGGATCAGGGTCATCGCGAGAGCCCACAGCAGCGTGATGCCCGCGGCCCAGAAGGTAACGCTGCGGAACGCCGCCGAGCGCTCGCTTTTCAGGATGAGCCAGAGCCAGGCGAGCGTGACCACGAGCGCCACGGCGAACGCGACCCAGGAAAACTGCGCGACATGCCCTGGTTCGAGCCGGGTGAAGTTGCGCGCGATCGCGGGCGGAACCCCGGTCATCATCGCGAACCAGCCCAGCCACATGAGCGTGCCGAGGAAGCCGGCGCTCATCACCCCGAACCAGGCGAGCGCGTTCGCCGCGCCGCGCCGCAGGCTGGGAACGCCGGCGCCGGCGAGAAGGGACAGCGGCAAGAGCAACGGCAGGGCATACACTTCGCGCGGATCGACCAGAAAGAGCAGTACTCCGAAAGTGGCTACGACCGCCGCGAGGAGCACGCGCATGCCGGGGTCGAAGACGCGCCGGCGCGCGTCCCACAGCGTCCAGGCGGCGAGCGGCCACGCTGGCCAGGTGGCCCAGGCGAGGGTCTGGCCCCAGAAGCCGAAGACGATCACCGGATGAACGGCGAACTGCGCCGTGTTGGCGTTCCACCACGCAGATAGGAATCCGGAGAATTCGCCTTCGGCGAGGGCGAGCCAGGCGCCGACGATCAAGAGAAATACGAGCAGCGCCTGGGTCAGCGCCGGCAAGTACTCGCGCCGGCGCCAGGCGGAAGAGAGGATGGGCGCGGCGAGGGCAACGGCTATCGGAGCGACGACCGCAGGCACTCCCTTGCTCAGCGCGGCGACGGCGAGCCCCAGGCCCAGAAGCCATCCCCCGCGATAAGGCCTGCTTCGCACTACGGCGATGCCGTACCAGGCGAGAGCCTGGCCCGCGAGCATGCTGATCTCGCCGAGCGTCTCGTGAGCGTGGACGAGCAGGCCGAGGCAGCCCAAGAGGACAAGCACCGCGCCCGTTCCCTCGAGCTTGCCGTAGAGCTCGCGGCCGGTGAGCTGCACCAGGGCGATGACCGCCACCATCATGAGGCCGCTCGCCAGGCGCGCCGCGTCGTGGGGGCGGAGCACCAGCCCGCCCAGCTTCGCGGTCAACGCGGCGACCCAGTAGTGGAACGGCCCGTCGTCCCAGTACGGCTCGCCCGCCAGATGGGGAACGAGCCATCGGCCATGCTCGAGCATCTGGTGCGCGATGCCGATGCCGATCGCGTCCTCGGTCTTCCACAGATCGTGGCCGACCAGGCCGGGTAGCACGTAGGCGAGCAGGAGCAGGGCGAAGAGCGCCGGCGAGAGGGGAAGGTCGATCCTCGAGTTCACCGGAGAGACGCCGCCCGTCGAATGAAAAAAGGCAGCCGAAGCTGCCTTTTCCCGAAGCGCCGGCCCGACACGCCTATGCGGAGGCTTCTTTGGCGGGCTTGGCCGCCGCCTTCTTCTTGGTGTACTTCTGGCGGAACTTCTCCACGCGGCCGGCGGTATCGACGATCTTCTGTTTGCCCGTGTAGAACGGGTGGCACGAGGAGCAGACCTCGACGTGCAATTCCTTGCCGAGGGTCGACCGCGTCATGAAGGTGTTGCCGCAGCTGCAGATGACCTTGATTTCCTTGTACTCGGGGTGAATCTTGGGTTTCATGTCGATGTCCTTGCGTTTCGCCTCGTTTCTGGGGAAGGGATTATCCGCCTAATCTCTCCAGCTGGAAAATCAGGCTCGGGCGACTATCCTCTGCGCATCGAGTCGAAGAACTCGCCGTTGTTCTTGGTCGCGCGGATCTTGTCCACCAGGAATTCCGCGGCCTCCAGATCGTCCATCGGATAGAGGAGCTTCCTCAGCACCCAGACCTTCTGCAGTATCTCGGGTTTGATCAGCAGCTCCTCGCGGCGCGTGCCCGAGCGGTTGACGTTGATCGCCGGGAAGATGCGCTTCTCGTACATGCGCCGGTCGAGGTGGATCTCCATGTTGCCGGTGCCCTTGAATTCCTCGTAGATCACG
>JBGQKK010000244.1:0-4905 GCA_041499545.1 Gammaproteobacteria bacterium
ACGCTCGCCACGCACCAGATCGTCGGCATGGGCGAGGCCTTCCGCCTGGCAAAGCTCGAGATGGCCACCGAGGGCGAGCGCATCCGCTCCCTGCGCGACAAGCTGTTGAACGGCTTCAAGGACATGGAAGAGGTGTACGTCAACGGTGATATGCAGCGGCGCATCCCGGGAAACCTCAACATCAGCTTCAACTTCGTCGAGGGCGAATCGCTCATCATGGCGATCAAGGACATCGCGGTGTCCTCGGGCTCCGCGTGCACCTCGGCGAGCCTCGAGCCTTCGTACGTGCTGCGCGCCCTCGGGCGCTCGGACGAGCTGGCGCACAGCTCGATCCGCTTTACGATCGGCCGTTTCACGACCGAGGAGGAGATCGACTACGCCGTCAAGCTGCTGCGCGCGAAGATCGGCAAGCTGCGCGAGCTGTCGCCTTTGTGGGAAATGTACAAAGAGGGTGTCGATTTGAACTCCGTGCAGTGGGCCGCACACTAACGTAGGAAGGCAGGAACCGGACATGGCATACAGCGACAAGGTCATCGATCATTACGAGAACCCGCGCAACGTCGGGTCCTTCGACAAGGCGGACGATCAGGTCGGCACCGGCATGGTCGGCGCGCCGGCCTGCGGCGACGTGATGAAGCTGCAGATTCGGGTCAACGAGCAGGGCGTCATCGAGGACGCGCGCTTCAAGACCTACGGCTGCGGCTCGGCGATCGCGTCCTCCTCGCTCGTTACCGAGTGGGTGAAGGGCAAGACGCTCGACCAGGCCGAGACGATCAAGAACACCCAGATCGCCGCGGAGCTGGCGTTGCCGCCGGTGAAGATCCATTGCTCGATCCTCGCCGAGGACGCGATCAAGGCGGCGATCGAGGACTACCGCAAGAAGCACGGGGCTGAGCAAGCCGCCGAGGTCAAGGCGGCCTGAACGCAATATGGCCATTACCCTCACCGAACGCGCTGCAAATCACGTCAGTTCCTTCCTCGCGAAGCGCGGGAAGGGCATGGGCCTGCGCCTGGGCGTGCGCACCTCGGGCTGCTCGGGCCTGGCCTACCGGATCGAATACGCGGACGCCGTCAACCCGGATGACCAGACCTTCGAGAGCCACGGTGTCAAGGTCGTCGTCGATCCGAAGAGCCTTCAGTTCCTGGAGGGCACCGAGCTGGACTTTACGCGCGAGGGCCTGAACGAGGGCTTCAAGTTCAACAACCCCAATGTGAAGGACGAGTGCGGTTGCGGCGAGAGCTTTAACGTCGCCTGATTTCCCTTGCTCTGACAGCGAGACAGAAGGGGCCCTAGGCCCCTTTTTGCTATCCCGGGCCATGAACCTCAACGAAAACCACTTCCAGATATTCGGCGTTCCGGCCCGGTTCGAGGTCGACCTTTCGGCGCTGGAGGCACGTTACCGCGAGCTGCAGCGCGAAGTGCATCCCGACCGGTTCGCCGGAGCCTCGCAGGCCGAACAGCGCGTCTCGATGCAACTCTCGACGCGGGTGAACGAGGCCTACCAGACCCTCAAGTCGCCGCTCAGGCGCGCCGCGTATCTCCTGCACCTGCAGGGCGTCGATCCGGAGTTCGAAACCAACACCGCGATGCCCGCGGAATTTCTCGCGGAACAGATGGAGCGGCGCGAGGAGCTCGAAGCGGCGGTCGCGGCGAGCGACTGGCAGCGGCTGATCGCGCTCTCGTCCGACCTCGGCATGGACCAGGATGCCCTGTTCGCGAGGATCGAGCGGCAGCTCGAAGCCGGCGACTGGAAGGAAGCCGCGGCGACGCTGCGGCAGCTCAAGTTCCTCGAGAAGTTCGGCGAGGACATCGCTTCCGCCGAAGAGAGGCTGGACGCCTAGTGGCCCTGCTGCAGATCTCGGAACCCGGCCAATCGCCCGCGCCCCACCAGCAGCGGATCGCGGTCGGCATCGACCTCGGCACCACCAACTCCCTGGTCGCGACCGTGCGCAACGGCATCGCGGTCGTCCTCAACGATCACGAGGGCCGGGGGCTGCTGCCTTCGATCGTCCGCTATCTCCGCGACGGGCGCACGGCCGTCGGCCGCGAGGCCGAGCGCGACCAGGCGCGCGATCCGAAGAACACCATCGTGTCGGTGAAGCGCTTCATGGGGCGCGGCTTGAAGGACGTCGCGCACGTCGAGAACAGCCCCTATGACTTCGTCGATTCGCCCGGCATGGTGCAGCTTCGCACCGTGGCGGGGGTGAAGAGCCCGGTCGAGGTCTCGGCGGAGATCCTGAAGGCGCTGCGCGCGCGCGCCGAGGAGGGCCTGGGCGGAGAGTTGACGGGAGCGGTTATCACGGTCCCCGCGTATTTCGACGACGCGCAGCGGCAGGCGACCAAGGACGCGGGGAAGATCGCGGGCCTGAACGTGCTGCGGCTCCTGAACGAGCCCACGGCGGCCGCGATCGCCTACGGCCTGGACAACGCCGCCGAGGGCATCTATGCCGTATACGACCTGGGCGGAGGCACCTTCGACATCTCGATACTCAAGCTCTCGAAGGGCGTTTTCGAGGTGATGGCGACCAACGGCGACGCGGCGCTCGGCGGGGACGACTTCGACCAGCGGCTCTTCTGCTGGGTGATCGAGCGGGCCAAGCTCGCTCCGCTCTCGCCCGAGGACACGCGGCTGCTGCTCGTCGAATCGCGCACCGCGAAGGAATTCCTCACGGCTCACGCCGAGGCGCGCATCGCGGCGAGCCTCGGCAGCGGCGAGTCGGTCGACGTGATGGTGACGCAGCAGGAGTTCCAGGACATGACGCGGCCCCTGGTCGCGAAGACGCTCTCGCCGACGCGCAAGGCGCTGCGCGATGCGGGCTTGAGCGTCGCGGACATCAAGGGCGTGGTCTTGGTCGGCGGCGCGACGCGCATGCCGCACGTGCAACAGGCCGTGGGCGAGCTTTTCCGCCAGGCGCCGCTGACGAACCTGGATCCCGACAAGGCCGTGGCGCTCGGCGCCGCGATCCAGGCGAACGCCCTGGCGGGGAACAACCGCGAGGGCGAGGACTGGCTGCTGCTCGACGTGATCCCTCTGTCGCTCGGCGTCGAGACCATGGGGGGGCTTGCCGAGAAGGTGATTCCGCGCAACTCGACCATCCCCGTGGCGCGCGCGCAGGAGTTCACCACCTTCAAGGACGGCCAGACCGCGATGAGCATCCACGTCGTTCAAGGCGAGCGCGAGGCGGTGTCCGACTGCCGCTCGCTCGCGAAGTTCGAGCTGCACGGCATCCCGCCGATGGCGGCCGGCGCCGCCCGCATCCGCGTCACCTTCCAGGTGGACGCCGACGGCCTGCTCGCGGTGTCGGCGCGCGAATCGACCACCGGTGTCCAAGCGGCGATCGCGGTGAAACCTTCCTATGGGCTCACCGACGCCCAGATCACGCAGATGCTCAGGGAGTCCTTCGACCACGCCCGCGACGACGTGCAGCTGCGGCTCCTGAAGGAGCAGCAGGTCGAGGGGGAGCGCATGCTCCAGGCGGTCGAGAGCGCCCTGCGCGAGGACGCCGACCTGATCTCCCCGGAGGAGGCGCGCGCCGTCGGCGGCGAGCTCGACGCTCTGAGGAAGACACTTTCCTGCACCGACCACCGCACCATCAAGTCGGCGATCGAGCGCGTCAACCGTGCGACCGAAGCCTTTGCCGGCCGCCGCATGGATCGTGCGGTGAAGCACGCGCTCGCGGGCACGAAAGTCGAGAGCCTCTAGGGCTTCATGCCGCAGATCGTCGTCCTCCCGCACGCGGAGCTGTGCCCGGACGGCGCGGTCATCGACGCGAAGGCCGGCGTGTCGATCTGCGACAACCTGCTACAGAACGGGGTGGAGATCGAGCATGCCTGCGAGAAGTCCTGCGCCTGCACCACCTGCCACGTCGTGGTGCGCGAGGGCTTCGAGACGCTCGATCCGTCGGAGGAAAAGGAGGACGATCTGCTCGACAAGGCCTGGGGCCTCGAGGCGAGCTCGCGCCTTTCCTGCCAGGCGATCGTCAAGGACGGCGATCTGACGATCGAGATTCCCATGTACACGATCAACATGGTCAAGGAAGTGAAGTCATGAAATGGACGGACACGCTCGACATCGCGATCGCGCTGTCGGAAAAATATCCCGACACGGACCCGCTCACTGTGCGTTTCACCGACCTGTTCAAGTGGGTGAGCGAGCTCGAAGGCTTCGACGATGTTCCGGAACGCTGCGGCGAGAAGATCCTGGAGGCGATTCAAGCGGCCTGGATCGAAGAGATCGAATAAGGCCCGCTGCGCTGATGCGCTTCGCCGTGGTGACGCCCGACCCCACGCAGTGGGTGCACGTTCGCGCCTTCGACGAGGTCGCCGACGCGGTCCAAGCCGGCTTGATCGAGCTGGGTCATTCCTGCGAGCGCGGCGTCGGGCGGCGGTCCGGGGACCGGACGCCGATTCTGTTCGGCGCGCACCACCTGCCGCCGCATGTGAGCCTCGATCCCGGCACGATCTTGTTCAATCTCGAGCAGATCGTTCCGGGCGCGATCTGGGTGAAGGAAGAATACCTGGAGCGCCTGCGCCGCCACCGCGTCTGGGATTACAGCGCGCGCAACGTCGCGGCGCTGCGCGAGCTGGGCGTACGCGACGCGGCGCACGTTCCGCTCGGATACTCAAAGGCGCTCGAGCGCATCCCGCGCGCCGAAGAGAACATCGACGTGCTCTTCTACGGCGTGTACAACGAGCGGCGCATGGCCCCCTTGCAACGGCTCGCGCGGGGCGGCCGGAAAGTGACCTGGGTGAACGGCGTCTACGGCGAGGAGCGCGACCGGCTGATCGCGCGCTCGCGCATCGTGATCAACATCCATTTCTACGGCGAATCGCGGCTCGAAGTGGCGCGCTGCTTCTATCTGCTCGCGAACGGACGGTTCGTCCTGTCGGAGGAAAGCCCCGAC
>JBGQKK010000245.1:0-4889 GCA_041499545.1 Gammaproteobacteria bacterium
CGGCGGGTCGGCGAAGGCGCCGCTGCGCAGCTCGCCGATCGCCCTGATGCCGCGCGAGCACGCCGCCCTGTGGCGCGCCCCGGCCGAGCCCGCGGCAGGGGAATCGAGCTCGGACGCCCGCGCGGTCCACGAAACCCTGCGCGCCCGCGGCGCGTCCTTCTTCCACGAGCTCGTCGCGGGAACCGGCCTGCTGCGCAGCCAGGTGGAACGCGCGCTCGGCGAGCTCGCCGGCGCGGGCCTGGTCACGGCCGACAGCTTCGGCGGATTGCGCGCCCTGCTCGCACCGTCGGAGAAGCACAGAAAACGCTCGCGCCGCCGCGGCGCGGCCTACGAGGTCGACACGGCCGGACGCTGGGCGCTCCTCTCCGGCGATGTCCCCGCCGCCGACGAGAAGGCGCGCGTCGAGATCTGTATCGAAACAGCGGCGCGCGTGCTGCTGCGCCGCTACGGAGTGGTATTCCGGGCGCTGCTGGTGCGCGAGCCGCGGCTGCCGACCTGGCGCGAGCTTGCGGCCGTATACCGGCGCCTCGAAGCCCGCGGCGAGATTCGCGGCGGCCGCTTCGTCTCGGGGTTCGGCGGCGAGCAGTTCGCGCTGGCCGACGCGGTCGGGCGCTTGCGCGCGGTGCGCAAGCAGGACAAGAACGGCGAGCTGGTCGCGCTCTCCGGCGCCGATCCGCTCAACCTCGTCGGCATCGTCACGCCGGACGCGCGCGTCGCGGCGATCACGCCGAACCGCGTGCTGTTCCGAGACGGCCTCGCGATCGCGGCGCTCGAAGGCGGCGAGGTGCGGCGACTCGCGGTGTCGGAGTATGACGACGCGACGCTGAAGTCGCTATTCTGGCCAAGCTCGAGAGCCGCCGGCCCCGATCTTCGTCCGCTGTCTGAGGCGGCGCGCAAACGCTGGATCGCGCGCCGATTGCGGGTGCCTCTCCCAGGCTGACTGAATTGTGGGGAGAGGGGAGGTAACGGAGGGAGAGGGTTCTCCCTCTCCCTCCGTTCGTAACTTTCAGAACGCGCAGAGCTTATTTGGGCGGACACGCCGGGCTCTAGCCCAGCATGTCCGCCCAAATATTCTGCGCCCAGCCCCAAGCGTAGGCGCCCTCGATCTCGCTGCGTGCGGTCGAGACGCCGCTTGCCCCCGGCACGACGGTCAGCGTTTTCTGCGCCGGGTCGTAGCGGTGCACCGAGGCGACGTGAATCACTTCCTTGTCGCTGACGAAGCTGTAGCAGGTGTTGGTGAGGACCGGCTGTGGATTGGGCTCGCGGCCGTTCATGAGCTCGATGATGGCGGCGGCCGCGAGCTTGGCGTGATTGTTCGCCATGTGTCCCGACTTGGGCATCGCCGGCGCCGACAGCGTCGCGTCCCCGAGGACGTGGATGCCCTTGTGCGCGAGCGACTCCATCGAGAGCCAGTCCACGCCGCACCAGCGCGTACCTCCGGTCGTGAGGCCGGCATTGCGCGCGATGTCCGCCGCGCGCATCGGCGGCAGCACGTTCAGCACGTCGCCCTTGACCGTGTCGAAGTCGGTCTTGACCGTCATGGCGCGCGCGTCGAGCGCCTTGACTTCGGTGTTGTTGCGATACTCGACGATGCCCTTGTAGAGGTCGTTCCAGGCGGCCTTGAACAGCGCGGCCTTCGAGACCACGTCTTCATTGGCGTCGAGCACGAGCACCTTGGAACGCGGCTTCGCTTGCTTGAAATAGAAGGCGACTTGGCAGGCGCGCTCATAGGGTCCCGGCGGACAGCGGTAGGGCGCTCTGGGAATGGCCAGCACGAACACCCCGCCGTCGGGCATGGCTTCGAGTTGCCGCCTGAGCGCGACGGTCTCCGGCCCCGCTTTCCATGCGGTGAGGACCGCCTTCTGGGCCTCGGCGTCGTAGCCCTGGATTTGCTCGAACATGAGATCGACGGCCGGTGACACGATCAAGCGGTCGTAAGGGAGCTCATCGGCGCCCTTCAGGGAGACGGTCTTCTTTTCGACCTTGATGCCGGTGGCCTCATCGTGGATGATCTGGACGCCGTAGCCGCGCAGATTCGCATAGCCCCGCGTGATGTCGGTCAGCGTCCTGCTGCCTCCGAGGACGAGGTTCGAGGTGGGGCAGGAAACGAACTGCGCATTGCGCTCGACCAGGAGCACTTCGATCGTGCCCCGACTCCACATGCGAAGGTACTTCGCCGCGGTCGCGCCGCCGTAACCGCCGCCGATGACGAGGACGCGGCCGCTGGGCTTTGGCGGCGCGGAGGGCTGCGCGGCACAGCCTGGAAAGAGCGAAACCAAGGCGGCGGCGCCGGACGCTCCCAGGAAGCTGCGTCGCCTCATGATTGCGGACTATCTCGCCTGCTCGGACAGATACGCCGCAAGCGCGCCGATCTGCTCGTCGCTATAGCCCTTGGCGATCTGGTGCATGATGGTGGCGGGGCGTTTTCCCGCCTTGAAATCCCGCAGCTGCTGCTCGAGGTACGCGCGCGGCTGCCCGGCGAGGCGCGGCATGCCCGGCTGGCTCACGCCGTTCGTCCCGTGGCAGTTCGCGCACGCCGCCGCGAGATTGCGGCCGAGGTTCGGATCCGGTTGTTGTGCGGCTGCGTTCGCGGCGAGCGCCATGGCCCACACGGACGCCAGGACGAGCAGCGGACGGCTGGCCATCGCTCAGGCTTCCGGGGTGGTTTCCGGGACCTTCTCTTCGAAGAATTTGAGCGCGATCTTGCCAGCCTCGTCGATATCGACCGTAATCTTGCCGCCGTTCACGAGCTTGCCGAAGAGCAGCTCATCGGCGAGCGCGCGGCGAATCGTATCCTGGATGAGCCGCGACATCGGACGCGCGCCCATGAGCGGATCGAAGCCCCGCTTGGCGAGGTACTCGCGCAGCGCGTCGGTGAACGCCGCCTCGACCTTCTTCTCGTGAAGCTGCGCCTCGAGCTGCATCAGGAACTTGTCCACCACCCGCAGGATGACGTCGTGGTCGAGCGAACCGAACGAGATGGTCGCGTCCAGGCGGTTCCTGAACTCGGGCGAGAAGATGCGCTTGATTTCCGCGCTCTCGTCGCCCGGTTCCTTCTTCGCGGTGAAGCCCATCACCGGCTTGTTGAGCGCCTCGGCGCCGGCGTTGGTCGTCATGACGATGATGATGTTCCGGAAGTCGGCCTTCCTGCCGTTGTTGTCGGTCAGGGTACCGTGATCCATCACCTGCAACAGGATATTGAAGATGTCCGGGTGGGCCTTCTCGATCTCGTCGAGCAGAAGCACCGCATACGGCTTCTTGGTGACGGCCTCCGTGAGCAGCCCGCCTTGGTCGAAGCCCACGTATCCGGGGGGCGCGCCGATCAGCCGCGACACGGCGTGCCGCTCCATGTATTCGGACATGTCGAAGCGGTGGAGCTCGATCCCCATGCAGTAGGCGAGCTGGCGGGCGACCTCGGTCTTGCCGACGCCCGTGGGACCGGAGAACAGGAAGCAGCCGATGGGCTTCTGCGGGTTGGCGAGACCCGAGCGGGCGGTGCGGATCGCCGAGACGAGCGCATCGATCGCCTTGTCCTGCCCGAACACCACGGCCTTGAGGTCCCGGTCGAGATTCTTGAGGGCGGTGCGGTCGTCCTGCGACACCGAAGCCGGCGGTATGCGCGCGATCTTCGCGATGATTTCCTCGATCTCGGTCTTGCCGACCACTTTCTTTTGCTTGGACTTCGGCAGAATCTTCTGCGCGGCGCCCGCCTCGTCGATCACGTCGATCGCCTTGTCGGGCAGGTGGCGATCGTTGATGTAGCGCGCGGAGAGCTCGACCGCGCTGGTGAGCGCGTTGCCGCTGTACTTCACTCCGTGGTGCGCCTCGAAGCGCGATTTCAACCCTCTCAGGATCGCGACGGTTTCCTCGATCGAAGGCTCGGGTACGTCGATCTTCTGGAAGCGCCGCGACAGCGCGTGGTCCTTCTCGAACACGCCGCGGTACTCGTTGTAGGTGGTCGCGCCGATGCACTTGAGGGCGCCGGTCGAGAGCGCGGGCTTCAAGAGGTTCGAGGCGTCGAGCGTTCCGCCCGAGGCGGCGCCTGCGCCGATGAGGGTGTGGATCTCGTCGATGAACAGGATCGCGTTGGGATTGTCGACGAGTTGCTTCAACACCGCCTTCAGCCGCTGCTCGAAATCCCCGCGGTATTTCGTGCCGGCGAGCAGCGCGCCCATGTCGAGCGCGTAGACCTGGCAGCGCGCGAGGATCTCGGGCACCTGGCCCTCGACGATGCGGCGCGCCAGCCCTTCCGCGATGGCGGTCTTCCCCACCCCGGCCTCGCCCACGAGCAAGGGGTTGTTCTTGCGCCGGCGGCACAGGGTCTGGATGACTCGCTCGATCTCGCGCTCGCGGCCGATCAAAGGATCGATCTTGCCGACCAGGGCCTGCGCGTTCAGGTTGAGCGTGTAGGTCTCGAGCGCTCCGCTCGACTGCTGTTCCTCGCCCGCCGCTTCCTGTTCGGCCTCGCCCCCGCCCTTGGCCTCCTTGGAGGCCGGCGCCTTGGTGATGCCGTGGGAGATGTAGTTGACCACGTCGAGCCGCGTCACACCCTGCTGGTGCAGGAAATATACGGCATGGGAGTCCTTCTCCCCGAAGATGGCGACCAGCACGTTCGCGCCGGTCACTTCCTTTTTGCCCGAGGACTGTACGTGCAAAATGGCGCGCTGGATGACGCGCTGGAAGCCGAGCGTCGGCTGGGTGTCGATTTCCTCGGTGCCCGCGACGGTCGGGGTGTGCGCGGTGATGAAGTCACCGAGCGCTTTGCGAAGCTCCTCGATGTTTGCGGCGCACGCGCGCAGCACTTCCGCGGCGGTCGGGTTATCCAGCAGCGCGAGCAGCAGGTGCTCCACGGTGATGAACTCATGCCGCTTCTGGCGTGCTTCAACGAA
>JBGQKK010000246.1:0-4782 GCA_041499545.1 Gammaproteobacteria bacterium
TCTCCGGCTCGGTACGGGTATGGGAACCGATTGTCCGCTAAAGAAGCTGACCGCGGCAACTTCACCGTGGCCGTGGGCTGTAGCCCACCCATAGACGAGTACTTTCCATGTCTTCACACACAGGGGCGAATCAAGGATAGCTCGGAGGCGGATTCCGAGATCCTGGTCAAGCTTTCACCTGGAGTACAAAGTAATAATAAGCAGAAAATACAACAAGATATACGTTAGTTTCTGCTTACAAACGTAAAACCACTGGCATGATGGGCTATAGCCCACTATACATCCCATGTTAGGAGTGGGCACAATTGTGGTTGACCCTCGCATGGCTGCGCCGTGTAATGAGGCCCAGTCGCCATCGCTCAACTTGGAGGAGGGGGACGACGTGACTGCCGAACAGCTCCTCAACGAGATCGCCGATTACTGCAGGCGGGTGGGCATGGCCGAATCGACTTTCGGCCGGCGCGCGGTCAACGACGGCAAGCTCGTCAGCCGGCTGCGGATCGGCGGGCGCGTGACCATGGAAACGGTCGAACGCGTGCGCAACTTCATGACCGATCACGCCACGCTGCAGACCCGCGGCTTGGTGCGCCTGCGCTCCTCGGCAGGAAGCCTGAACGGGGCCCCGGGACGCGCGCTCGCTCCAGCGGCCGCCCTGGCAACTGCCGCGTCCGGAACGACGGGCGGGCCGAAGAACAACTTCCGCTTCTACGACAACCGGCAGAAATATCTGCTGTTCGTCAACACCTGCAGCGAGAAGTGGGTGGTGGCGCAGCGCGTCGGCATGGAGCTCGCCAACATTCATCCGCGACCTCCTGCGGTCCGGGTGTTCGACGCCGGCGTGGGCGACGGGACCGTCCTCGCACGGGTCATGCGCGCCATGCACCAGCGCTATCCGACCATGCCGTTCCACATCGTCGGCAAGGAAATCAGCCTGGAGGACGTGCGCCTTGCACTCGACCGGATGCCCGACCGCTTCTTCGAGCATCCGGCCACGGTGCTGGTCATGACCAACCTCTACTATTCGGAAGCGCCCTGGCTGACGCCCAAGTCGGTCACGGCCGCGACGAGCCTGGTATGGAAGGAAGTCGCGCTGACAGGAGCGACTTCGAGCGAGTTCGAGCAGCAGATCTCCGATCTGCAGCCGTTCCTGAGCGAGCACTGGCGGGCTTCGGTGAGCAAGACCAGCGGCAACCCGGCCTACGCCAAGCCGGTCGTGCTCGTGCTCTATCGCGAGGACCATAAGTTCCTGCTCGACCGGGTCCTCCCGCAGCGGGGGGGTGCCAGCGCCGACTACGATCTGGTGATCGCTTCGCAGCCGTACCGCGCGCGCGCGTCCGCCGAATTCAAGGCTTCGAAAGTGCTCGCACCGCTCGCGCGCAGCCTCGCGCCGGGCGGGCGCATGATTGCCATCCATTCGCACGGCCGCGACCCGGGGCTGGAGATCGTGCAGCGTGTCTGGCCCGGCGAGAGCCCTTTCCAGACCGATCGCCACTATTTGCTCAAGGCCACCCGCACCGAACTCGGCGCCGACGGCAGAGATCTCAATTTCAACGCCTACGCCGACAATCGCTCGATCTTCCGGTACGAGATGCACACGCTGCCGGAGGAGATCAGCGAGGCGATCGGCACCTCGACCCTGCTGGCTGCCTGGAACGCCGCCGTATACGTGGCGCAGATCGAGGACCAGCGCCTTGCGGAGGTGATGGCGGACCGCGGATATCTCGATGCGACGCGGGATGTGCTGCAGCGCCATTCGGGCCTGTGGTTCCTCGACGAGTCCTTCGTGATTTCGCGCAAGCGCGATTGAAGCGCGTGCAATCCGGCCAAGCCATGGAACCCACTGCCGCTCCCCGGGTCGCCGCCGCCCCGCCGGCCGGGGAGCGCCGAGCCATCGCCGCCCTGCTCGCCGGGGCCTCGGTCGAGCTCTCGTCTCGAATTCCTTCGGAAATCGACGCTTGCACCGGGCTCCTGGAGCGGGGAACGGCCGTATACGTCAGCATGCCGCCCGGCCAGACCTACCACGGCACGGTTGCGCTCGCCGCGCGCCTGGCGCGCGCCGGCTTTCGTCCGGTTCCCCATGTCGCCGCGCGCCGCATCGCCAGCCGCGAGGCCTTGGACGACTATCTGGGGCGCGCTGCAGGCGAGGCCGGCGTGGATCGGGCCTTGGTGATCGGCGGCGACAGTGACCGCGAGATCGGCCCGTTCGACTCGAGTCTCGCCTTGCTCGAGACCGGATTGTTCCAGAAGCACGGTATCGTTCAAGTCGGCGTAGCCGGCTACCCGGAAGGGCATCCCCGGATCCCGTCCTCTGCGCTCGATGCGGCCCTCGCGGCAAAGAAGGGCTTCGCCCATCGCTCGGGCCTCGAACTGCAGGTGGTCACGCAGTTCTGTTTCGAGGCCGAGCCGGTGTCGTCGTGGCTGGAACAAACGAAAGGACATGGCCTCCCCGTGCACGTGGGTCTCGCCGGTCCGGCGAGCCTGCCCAGGCTGCTGCGATTCGCCGTGCTGTGCGGCGTCGGAAATTCGGTCCGCGCGCTGAAGGCGCGCCCGAAGGCGATTACCCGGCTCATGGTCGAGGCCGGTCCCGAGACGATGGTGCGGAGTCTGGCGGCCCAGGCCGGCGCACCGATCGCCGGCGTGCACTTCTTCTGCTTCGGCGGCCTGGTCCGTACGGCCCGCTGGCTTCGCGCGGTACGCGAGGGACGTTTTGAGCTGACCGAGGACGGCGGGTTTCGGGTCGGATCTGCCTAGCGTGTAGCCGACGCGGGAGGGCCCACGATAGGGCAGAATGCGCGCGATGGACACGCAGGTGCTCATCGTCGGCGGCGGCCCCGTCGGACTCACGCTCGCCATCGATCTCGGCAAACGCGGCGTGCGCGCGACGCTCATCGAACAGAAGGAAGCGCCGCAGTTCCTCCCCAAGATGGAACGTTGCAACGCGCGCACCATGGAGATCTTCCGGCGCATGGGCATTGCCGAGCGGGTGCGAGCGGCGGGCCTTCCCGCCGATGTGCCTATGGACGTGTTCATCGTGCTCTCGCTGACGCGGCCCCCTCTCCTTCGTCTGCCCTACCCTTCGGTGGCGGAAGCACGCGAGGAGATCCGCGCCTGCAAGGACGGCTCGCTGCCGCTCGAGCCCTACCAGCTCATTTCCCAGTACACGCTCGAGCCGCTGCTGAAATCGATCGCGGAGACGCTGCCCTCGGTCAGCGTGCGCTTCGGCTGCCGGCTCGAAGCCTTGACGCAGGACGACAGCGGCGTTACCGCGCAGGTGAGGGATGCCGACGGCACCGGAGGCACGATCCGCGCGTCCTACATGGTCGGCTGCGACGGCGGGGGCAGCACAGTGCGAAAAGGGCTGGGGATCGTGCTGCGAGGCGAGGCCAACCTGCTCGAGCTCAGGCAGGCGCTCTATCGCTGCGACGAGCTGTTCGGGCGCATCCCGATCGGCGACGGCCCGGGACGCGGCCGCCACTATCACGTCGCCGACGGGCGCAATTCCTTTCTCATCATGCAGGACTCGACTCGTCACTTCACTCTGCACTCGGTCGTGGAGCGCGACGAGGACATGAAGGCGATGTTCGAGAAAGTCGTCGGCGTTCCGGTCCGCTACGAGATGATCACCTGCAATCCCTGGAGGCAGAACCTGCTGCTCGCGGATCGCTACCGCGACCGGCGGGTGTTCCTCGCCGGGGACGCCGTGCACCTCGTGATTCCGACGGGCGGGCTGGGCATGAACTCGGGGGTCGGCGACGCGATCGATCTCTCGTGGAAGCTCGCCGCGACACTCGCCGGCTGGGGCGGGCCCGCACTGCTCGACTCCTACGAGATCGAGCGGCGCCAGGTCGGCGAGCGTAACGTCGGCGCCTCCCGCTACGCGTCGCTCGGACGGCGCAAGTGGCGCGCGCAATACCGTCCGGAGATCGGCGACGGTACACGCGGGGGCGCGGCGGCGCGCGAGAACCTGGTACGCGTCGCGGCCGTCGAGCAGCCGAAGTCGAACGAGATGATCGGCGCCGAGCTGGGTTATCGCTACGTCGATTCGCCCGTGGTGTGCGACATTCCCGGCGGGCCCGAGCACCGCTTTCGCGAGTACCAGCCGACCACCTGGCCGGGCGCGCGACTCCCGCACGCGTGGCTTGCCGATGGAGTGCCCGTGCAGGACCGGATACCCTTCGAGGGGTACACGCTGCTACGCCTGGGCGGAACGAAGGCGGACAGCTCGGGACTGGAAAATGCGATGCGCGCAAGCCTCGCGCCGTTTGCGCTGCTCGAGATCCCCGACGAGTCGGTGCGCGAAATCTACGGCTGCGACCTCATCCTGCTGCGGCCGGACATGCACGTCATCTGGCGCGGGAGCCGGGTGCCCGACGACGCGGGGCAAATCGCGGCGACCGCGACCGGCCAGGCAAGGTCCCGCTACGCCGGCTGAAACCGGCGGATCACTGCGTTGCGCACGCGCTCGATCCATCGATCGAGGAAATTCGGGTTCTGCACGATCTCGGCGCGGAAGAACGAGGGGCACAGGATCGCCGCGTGCGCCACCTCCCCGCACAGGCCGCAGCCCACGCAGCTGTTGTTGACGTGCGCCACCGGATCGAGCTTGAGCGGATCGCTGGAGGCCTTGACGGTGAGGGAGGGGCAGCCCGAGAGGCGGATGCAGGAGTGATCGCCCGTGCACACGTCCTCGTCCACGCCGAAGCGCGTGCGCAGCACGCGCTTGCCCGCCTTGAGCCGGGCGGCGACCTGCGGGCGCAGGCGCCGCTGGCGCTCGAGCTGGCA
>JBGQKK010000247.1:0-4711 GCA_041499545.1 Gammaproteobacteria bacterium
AGGAATGCCGGAGCCGAATCCGCGGCACGGTCGAGCCATGGCTAGGCTCGTCGGGGTATACGCTGCCAGTCACGCGCCGCTCATCGTCCGCGGCTGGAAGGACATCAGCGCGGCGAACCGCGACAGCCTCACCCGCTCGATGACCGAGCTGGGAAGCCGCATCAAGGCCGCAAAGCCGGACGTGCTCATCGAGATCGGCCCCGACCACTGGGTGAATTTCTTCATCGACAACCTGCCGAGCATCTGCGTCGGCATGGGCGAGGAGCACGACGGACCCGCCGAACCCTGGATGAAGGACTGCCCGTACAAGAAGATCAAAGGGCATCCGAAGCTCGCCCACCATATCCTCGAGACCGCGCTCGAGCGCGATTTCGAGCCGTCCGTGTCGCACCACCTGAGGCTCGACCACGGTTTCTGCATTCCGCTGTGGCGGGGCGGGCTCGATCCCCTGCCGCCGATCGTGCCCATCATCTTCAACGACCTCGAGCCGCCCTATCCGACCGTCCGCCGCTGCCTGCAATGGGGCACCATGCTCGCCGAGGCCGTGCGCACCTATCCCGAGGACATCCGCGTGGCGATCCTCGCCACCGGAGGCCTCTCCCACTCGATCGGGGAGCCGACGATGGGCGAGGTCGACGAGCCGTTCGACCGCGAATGCATCCGCTATTTCGAAAGCGGCGACGAGCGCAAGTTGGTCGATTTCCTGAACGAGCGCCTGCCGACGATAGGCAACGGGGCAGCGGAGATCCGCAACTGGGTCGCCGCCCACGGCGCCGCCGACCGCAGCGGCTTCGAGCTGATCGGCTATTGCAACTGCCCCGAGGTGTACGTAGGCTGCGGATTCGCATCCTGGAAACTAGGCGCCCGCGTTTGAATCACCTGCTCCAGACGACCATCGCTGGCAGCTTGCCCAAACCGGCATGGCTCGCCGAGCCGAAGAAGCTCTGGGCGCCCTGGCTGCTCGAGGGCGCGCTGCTCGGCGAGGGCAAGCGCGACGCGATGCGACTTGCGCTCGGCGACCAGGAGTCGGCCGGCATCGACATCGTCACCGACGGCGAGCAGACCCGCCGCCACTTCGTCACCACGCTCATCGAGAGCCTAGAGGGCGTGGATTTCGAGCACAAGCGCACCGTGCGCATCCGCAACCGCTATGACGCCGACGTCCCCGTCGTCGTCGGCAAGGTCGCGCGCAAAGGCCCCGTTTACGTCGAAGACATCCGCTACCTGCGCTTGCAGACGAAGCACAAGATCAAGGCGACCCTCCCCGGCCCGATGACCATGGTCGACACGCTGTACGACGATCACTACCGTAGCCGCGAGAGGCTGGCGCGAGAGTTCGCCGCCATCCTCAACCAGGAGGCGCGCGAGCTCGAGCGGGCGGGCGCGGACGTCATCCAGTTCGACGAGCCCGCTTTCAACGTGTACATGGACGAGGTGCGCGACTGGGGCGTGGCGGCGCTCGAAGCGGCCGCGGCGGGACTGAAATGCAAGACCGCGGTGCACATCTGCTACGGCTACGGGATCAAGGCGAACAATGACTGGAAGAAGACCCTGGGCTCGCAGTGGCGCCAGTACGAGTCCATCTTCCCCCTGCTCGCGAAATCGAAGATCGACCAGGTGTCGCTCGAATGCGCGAACTCGCGCGTGCCCCTCGAGCTGCTCGCGCTCCTCAAGGGCAAGGACGTCATGGTCGGCGCGATCGACGTCGCGAGCGAGGCCGTCGAGTCGCCCGAAGACGTCGCCGCGACGCTGCGCGCCGCGCTGAAATTCGTGCCGGCGGAGAAGCTCTATCCCTGCACCAACTGCGGCATGGTGCCGCTTGCGCGCGAGGTCGCCTTGGGCAAGCTCAAGTCCCTTGCGGCCGGAGCGGGGCTCGTGCGACGCGAGCTGGGCGCCTAACGTCATGCGGCTCCGCCTGCTCCTCCTCGCGCTGCTCGTGTTTGCGGCCGGCACGGCCTGCGCCGACGAGGCGAAGCCCAAGAACATCATCATCCTGTTCGCCGACGGCGTCGCCGCCACGCAGTGGGAGTTGGGGAGGTATTCCGCGCGCGCCCTGCACAACCGGTCTTTCGCCGCGACCGACGTGGTATTCAAAGACGGCGTACTCGGGCTGCTTTCGACCGACCCACGCGACGCATTCGTCACCGATTCCGCCGCGGCGGCGTCGGCGATGTCCACCGGCGTCAAAGTCGATAACTTCGCCGTCTCGATGACGCCCGACGGGAAGGCGCACCGCACGATCATGGAAGCGGCGAAGGCCGCCGGAAAGAAGGTCGGCCTGGTGACTACGGCGGAAATCTACGACGCTTCGCCCGCGGCGTTTTCTGTGCACGCCAAGAACCGCCGGGAAGCGCAGGCGATCGTCGATCAGTATCTGGTCATGGAGCCCGATTTACTGATCGGCGGTGGGCGCGATTATTTCCTGCCGAAAGGCACGCCCGGCGGCAAGCGCACCGATGGAAAGGACATGATCGCCGCGTTCGCGCAAAAAGGCTACCAGATCGCAGGCAACACGCAAGAGCTAAAGAACGCCAAGGGAGGAAAGGTGCTCGGCCTGTTCGCCGACGAGGACATGGCCTTCGAGATCGACCGCGACCCGGCCAAGGAGCCCTCGACGGCCGAGATGGCGAAAGTGGCTCTCGATGTCCTGTCGTCGTCGAGCCCGAACGGCTTCGTACTGTTCGTCGAGAACGAGAACACCGACACGGCGGGCCACTACAACGACGCCGCCGGCGTGATGCGCGCGCTGTGGGCGTTCGACGAAGCCCTGAGGCTTGGGCTTGAATTCCGCAGCATGGCGCCAAACGACACGCTGATCGTCGTCACCGGAGATCACGAGACCGGCGGGCTGTCGGCGACCTACGCGAAGCGTGCGTCTACCGGCGACGCGCGGCTCTACGCCGGACCTGAGCACCTGCAGATGCTGGAGCGCATCACGATATCGCTGGGCGCTGCGTCAAAAACTTTAGGCCGCAAGCCGTCGGGGGAGGCTCTCGACAAGCTAATCGCGCAGCATTTTCCCGGCTTCCACCTCGACGCCGACCTGCGCCAGGCGATCGTGAACCAGAGCCCGCTCGACCTGAACTTCACCTACGCAACGCAGAATGCGCTCGCGCGAATGGTGGCACGGCAAACGGGCTTCTACTGGGGCACTTCGGGACACACCACCGAACCGGTGGCGGTCGGCGCGATCGGGCCCGGTGCCGAGCTGTTCAAGGGCTACCAGAGCAACACCGATTTCGCCCTCAACCTGCACCGCCTGCTGGGCGGCCGCTAGCCGCCGCGTTTCGCCTCCCGGATCGCGTGCCAGACGCGATCGGGCGTGTACGGAAAATCCAGAAGATTGATTCCCAGGTGCCGCAGCGCGTCGATCACGGCGTTCGCCATCGCCGGCACCGCGCCCGTCGTTCCGGCCTCGCCCGCGCCTTTCACGCCCAGGGGATTGCCCGGAGACGGGATCGAGCGGTCGACGAGCCGGATATCGGGCATGCCGTCGGCCCGCGGCATCTCATAGTCCATGAAGGTACCGGTGAGGAGCTGGCCGCTCGCCTCGTCGTAGATCGCGTGCTCGCCCATCGCCTGCCCGATGCCTTGCGCGATGCCGCCGTGCAGCTGGCCGTCGAGCAGGACGTGGTTGATGACGCGGCCGCAATCGTCCACCGCGGTATAGCGCAGGATGTCCACGATGCCGGTCTCGGGATCGATTTCGACCTCGGCGACATGGGCTCCGGTCGGATACGACCGCGGCTGGGGAACATCGCCCCTCGAGTCAAGCGCGCCCGGGTGCTTCTTGGCGAGGTCCTCGATGCCGACCGAAATATCGGTCCCCTTGACCCGGAACCGGCCTTTGCTGAACTCCAGGTCGGTCGGTGCCACCTCGAGGTCCTTGGCGGCGAGCTCGGTGCCCTTGCGCACGGCTTCGCGTGCGGCGACGAGGAGCGAGCCGCCGTGCGCCATCATCGAGCGCGAGCCTATGGTGCCTTCGCCGACGAGCGCGGGGCCGTCGGGATCGCTCGCGCGCAGGGTAATTCGCTCCGGGTCGATGCCCAGCGCCGCGCCGACGACTTCCGGATAGACGGTCTCGTGACCCTGTCCCGAGGGTCCGGCAAGCGAATAGAGCAGCGCATTGCCCGACTCGCCGAACTTGATCATCGCCTCTTCCTTGGGGGCCCCGCCCGCGCCCGCGGGCTCGACGAACACCGCGCAGCCGATCCCGCGCAGCCTGCCGCGCTGCTTAGCTTCGGCGCGCCGCGCATCGAAGCTGCTCCACTCGCCCTGCTTCAGGGCTTCTTCAAGCAATCCCGGCGGGTCGCCGCTGTCGTAGACCGAATGCGGGTGCGGCGTCTGGTAGGGAAAATCCTCCTTGCGGATGAGATTGCGCCGGCGCAGCTCGACCCGGTCGATCATCATTTCGCGCGCGGCCTCCTCGACCAGCCGCTCGGCGAGATAGCAGACGTTGGGGCGCCCGGCGCCGCGGTAGGCGGTGGTGGGCGTGGTGTTGGTGAGCGCCAGACGGTGCCTGCCGTACATCAGCGGAATGCGGTAAAGGTTCACCGCGTGAAGCCCCGGGGGCAGCGTGTTGATGAGCGCGCCGGGCGAGGACAGATAGGCTCCCATGTTCACGAACCAGTGGATGCGGATGGCGAGGAAGCGTCCTTCCCGGTCGAGCGCCAGCTCGCCGACGAGCTTCGCCGCGCGGCCGTGGTAGTCC
>JBGQKK010000248.1:0-4688 GCA_041499545.1 Gammaproteobacteria bacterium
CCAGGGACATTCGATCGTCAACCTCGGTGCCCAGCCCGGCAGCGTGCTCGACCTTCATGCGACCGCCCACGGCAAGGTCGCGCTCGCATTCGGCCCCGAGGACCTGATGAGACGCTGCCTTTCGAGGTCCCTGAAGCGCTGGACGCCGCAGACCCTCTGCACGCGGGCGGCGCTCGAGCGCGCCTTGGCGCAAATCAGATCTCGCGGCTGGGCCACGGCGCCGGATCAGATGGTGCAGGGGATCAACGGCCTCGCCGCGCCGGTCTTCAACCACACCGGCCGCTATGTCGGTGCCATCGCCATAGCGGGAACCGTTCAAACCGTTCCGGGCACGCCTTCGGCCGATCTGATCAAGGCGGTGACCCGCGCGGCGGCGCAGGTCTCCCGCAATCTCGGATGGAGCGCGAAATGAAGACGAACGAGCAGTGGCACATCGCGAAGGAGGCGGCCGAGCTCTACGAGCGCGTGGTCGCGCGCCACATCCTGGGTCCGTGGGCGCCGTCGCTGGTCGATGCCGCCCGCCTCGCCGCGGGCGAGCGCGCGCTCGATCTCGCGTGCGGGACCGGCGTGGTGACGCGGATCGCGGCACGACGGGTGGGACCCCGGGGCCTCGTCACCGGCGTCGATCTCAATGCCGGAATGATCGGCGTCGCGCGGTCCCTTCCCGCTCCCGACGGGGGCCCGATCGAATGGGTCGAGGGAAGCGCGCTCGCCATTCCTCTGCCCGATGCGAGCGTCGACGTCGTTCTGTGCCAGCAAGGGTTGCAATTCTTCCCCGACAAGGCGCTTTCCCTGCGGGAAATGCGCCGGGTGCTGGCACGCGGCGGCCGTCTCGCCCTGAGCGTGTGGAGCGGCACCAGCGTCTACAACAGCGCCGTCGGAAGGGCGTTGACGCGCTTCGTCGACGAGGACACCGCTTTGCGTTTCTGCGCGTCGCGCAAGGTGCCTGCAAAGGAGGAACTCGAGCGCCTTGCCGTCGCGGCGGGCTTTTCCGGCGTCGACGTCCGTATCGTGCGGATGAATCTTCATTTGCCGAAGCTGGACCGGTTCACCCTGGATCACCTGGCCGGGACGCCGGTTGCCGCATCGATCGCCGCGCTCGAGCCGGAGTCGCGCAAGGACATTGGAACCAGCGTCATGCAGGAGCTGCTGCCCTTCAAAGAGGGCGACGGGGTTACCTATCCCGAGGAAATACACATCGTGACGGCCCGGGTTTAGTCGAAAGGAGGGACCATGCTGACCCTAAGGAAATTTGTCCGCGCGGCGGCAGCACTGGCCGTCGCCTGCGCGTATGCAGGCGCGGGAATGGCGCAACCCTCGCCCAAGGACTATCCCGCGAGGCCGGTCAAGATCGTCATTCCCTTTGGACCGGGAAACTCCCTCGAAATCGCGACGCGACTGGTTTCGGAAAAGCTCGGCAGCGCATTGGGCCAGCCTTTCGTGATCGAGGCGCAGCCCGGCGCCGCCGGGCAGATCGGCGCGGAGCGCGTGGCGAAGTCGCCGGCCGACGGCTACACGCTGCTTGCCGCCACCGACGGGGTCATCACGATGTTGCCGAACCTCCAGAAGCACGTTCCCTTCGATCCGATTCGCGACTTCTCGCCCATCGTCGAGATGGTCGGCATCCCGTTCGTGCTGATCGTCCACCCGTCCGTGCCGGCAAAGACGGCCGAAGAGCTCGTGCGGCTCGCCCGTGCGCAGCCAGGCAAGCTCGAATTCTCCTCGGGCGGAACCGGCAGCGCTCAGCAGCTCGCGATGGAGCTCTTCATGGGCCTGACCGGGACGAAGCTCATGCACGTTCCCTACAAGGGGGCGCCGCAGGCCGCCATGGACGTCGTCTCGGGGCAGATCCCCGTGGCGCTCGCGGGCGTGCCCATCGTCGCCACGCTGATCAAGCAGGGAAGACTGCGCGCATTGGGCATCGCGTCGGACAGGCGCCTTGCGCTTCTTGCAGACGTCCCAACGCTCGCAGAACAGGGAATTCCGCTGAGATTCGCGACCTGGGGAGGGCTGTTCGCGCCGTCCGGCACGCCGGTCGAGATCGTCCGCAAGCTGAATCATGAGGTGCTGGTCGCGCTCAATTCCGCGGACGTCCAGGCGAGAATGGCCGAGCTCGGCTTCGAGGTCTATGGCAATTCGCCCGAGCAGTTCTCGGACGTGGTCAAGGCGGATTTCGCGAAGATGGCGAGGCTCATCAGGCAGGCGGGAATCGAACCGCAATAGCTGTGTTTTCGTGATGCGCTGTTTGCCTTTATCATGAGGGCATGGCCGATGACATCGCCAGGCACCGCGCCGCGATCGACGCGCTCGATGGGAAGATCGTCGACCTCCTGAACCAGCGCGCGGCGCACGCCGCCGCCATCGGAAAGCTCAAGAACGGCGGCGCCTACCGCCCCGAGCGCGAGGCCGAGATTCTGCGAAAGGTCGCCGCAGCCAACCGCGGACCGCTGGATAGCGCAGTGCTCTTGCGTTTATATACCGAGATCATCTCCGCCTGCCGCGCGCTCGAAGAACCGCTCGCGGTCGCCTACCTCGGGCCGCAGGGCACCTTCAGCGAGATGGCGCTCGGCAAGCAGTTCGGGACGAGCGTCGAGGCGCAGCCCTGCGCTTCGATCGACGAGGTGTTCCGCGCCGCCGAAACGGGGACCGCGCAATACGCGGTCGTCCCGGTGGAAAACTCCACCGACGGCGCGATCGGGCGGACCCTGGACCTGTTGCTCGCCACACCGCTCAAGATCTGCGCCGAGGTAGTGCTGCGCGTGCAGCAGAACCTGATGGCGAAGAAGGCCTCGATCAAGACCATACGCAAGGTCTATTCGCACCCGCAATCGCTGGCGCAGTGCCAGGGCTGGCTCGGACAGCACCTGCCGGGCGCGGCGCGCGTGCCGGCGGCGAGCAACGCCGAAGGCGCGCGCCTCGCGGCAAAAGAAGCGAGCGCGGCGGCGATCGGCCCGGAGATCGCGGCCGAGCGCTACGGCCTGAAGATCCTCGCGCGCTCGATCGAGGACGACGCCAAGAACCGCACGCGCTTTCTCGTGCTGGGCACCCAGGACGCCGGCCCCTCGGGCAGGGACAGGACCTCGCTGGTGATGACCACGCACAACCGGCCCGGGTCCCTGCTCGAGCTGATCGCGTCTTTCTCGGCCGCCGGCGTCAACATGACGCGGCTGGAGTCGCGCCCGGCGCGCCCCGGGCCGTGGGCGTACTACATATACGTCGACAACGAGGGCCACCAGCAGGACGCGAAAGTCGCCCACGCGCGCGCCGAGCTGCGCGACAAGGCGCCGTTCCTGAAAGTCTTCGGCAGCTATCCGGCTGCCGTCCTTTAGGGCTGCTCCATGGATTTGTGCGAGCAATCCCCGTCGTATATTCGGGCGATCGCACCCTACCAGCCGGGCAAGCCGATCTCCGAGCTCGCCCGCGAGATGGGCTTGGACGAAAAGAAGATCATCAAGCTCGCCTCGAACGAAAATCCGCTCGGCGTGTCGCCCAAGGCAAAGGACGCGATCAAGAAGGCCCTGGCCGAGCTCGGGCGCTATCCCGACGGCAACGCCTTCGAGCTGAAAGCCGCGCTCGCCAAGCGCTACAACGTCCCGCAGGAGTGCATCGTCGTCGGCAGCGGCTCGAACGACCTCCTCGAGATGGCCGCGGCGGTGTTCCTGGCGCCTTCGCGCTCGGCGGTGTACTCGCAGCACGCCTTCGCCGTGTACCCGCTCGCCACCCAGGCGCGCGGCGCGAGGAGCATCGTCGTGCCGGCGAAGGACTACGGGCACGACCTCGAGGCGATGCTCGCGGCGATCGAGCCGGACACGCGCGTGGTGTTCATCGCCAACCCGAACAACCCGACCGGGACCTTCGTCCCGGGCGCCGAGCTCGAGGCGTTCCTCGCGCGCGCGCCGCGCGAGACCGCGGTAGTGCTCGACGAGGCCTACACGGAATACCTGCCGCGCGAGCTGCGCTACGACAGCGTCGCATGGCTCAAGAAATACCCGAACTTCATCCTGACGCGCACCTTCTCCAAGGTCTACGGCCTGGCGGGCCTGCGGGTGGGCTTCGGCCTCATGCAGCCCGCGGTCGCCGACCTCCTCAACCGCGTGCGCCAGCCCTTCAACGTCAACAGCCTCGCCCTCGCCGCCGCGGCCGCCGCGCTCGAGGATAGGGCCTTCGTCGCGAGGAGCGTCAAGATGAACCGCTCCGGCATGGCGCGCCTGGAGCGCGCCTTCAAGAAGCTCGGGCTCGAATACATTCCCTCGTGCGCCAATTTCGTGAGCTTCTGCGTGCCGCGGCGCGGCGAGGGACCGCGCGCCGGAGCCGTATACGAACAGCTGCTGCACCAGGGGGTGATCGTGCGGCCGGTGGCGGGCTACGGCATGCCCGACTATCTTCGCGTCACGGTCGGCCTGCCCTCGGAGAACGAGCGCTTCCTCGAGGCGCTGGACGCGGCGCTCGACGCGTGACGCCGCGCATCGAAAAGCTGGTGGTGGTCGGAGTCGGACTGATCGGCGGCTCCTTCGCGCTCGCGCTGAAAGAGGCGCGGGCGGTCGGCCGCGTGGTGGGCGTCGGGCGCAGCAAGGGCAACATCCGCCGCGCCCTCGATCTGAAGATCATCGACGCCGCGGGCGCCTTCGACGCGGCGACCTTCGGCGACGCGAACCTCGTGCTCCTCGCGGTGCCGGTCGGCCAGATGG
>JBGQKK010000249.1:0-4687 GCA_041499545.1 Gammaproteobacteria bacterium
GGCCTGGCGATCGCGCTCATCTTCGGCATCTTCGTGTCGACCGCGCTCACCTTGGTGGTGATCCCGGTGCTCTACTACGTCGCTTACCGGCGGCGCTTCGAGGCGCAGTCGCAGAATCGGGGCGAACCGGCCTAGCCGTAGGCCGCGGCCAACCGCTCGATGAACTCCTGCACCCGCTCCCCGGGCAGGTGGTCGACGCCCGCCGCGCCCTGCCGGCCGCCTCCCGTGGGGAACTCCCGGCAGAAGGCTTCCGCGCTCAAGGCGCTCGCGGCTGGAACGCGCAGGCTAACGACATAGCCGCCTTTCTGCCTGGGTGCGAGCACCGCGCATGCGCGCCGCGGGTCGATGTGGACGAGGTGGTTCGCGAACACGCCGTGGACCCGACGGCTCGACGGCCGCTCGGGCAGCAGGTAGGCGACGGCACTCTCGCCCGTCCATTGCGGCGGTACGTCCATGGCGGCATTGAGGTCCGCGTGCCGCGCTTCCTGCAGGCGCTTGAAGATCCTTTCCTTCGCCGCGAACCGCAGCGGGTCCTTGTATTTCGCCAGCAGCGCGTACAGCCGCTCGGGACGCATCAGCATGTCGCATTCGCTCTCCCCGTAGGCGTTGTAGTTGAGGCTGCGCCCGAGCTCGCGCAGCTTCTCGATCTCCGCCGCGCCCAGGGCGAGCCGGCCGCCGAGATCGAGCGCCACCTCGTCCAGCCCGTCGCCGAAGGCTCCCACCACCGCCCAGACGCGGAAGCGCCCCTCCAGGTAGCGGTCGACGAGCACGCTCGTGCAACTCTCGCGCGAGGCGTCGAGCACCGCCTCGAGGTTGGCGTGCGCCGGCACCTCGCCCGCGAAGTGATGGTCGAAGTAGCGCACGCGCGCGCCGCCCTCGAGAATCGCGAGGAGCGCCGCGCGGTTGCGCTCGAGCGATATGTCGAGAACCGTGACCACGTCGCCCGGGCCGGCCTTGACCCGCTCGAGCAGCGCGATATCGCGCTTGGGGCCCGTCACGAGCTGCGAGTCGGCCGGCTCCGCGAGGCGGAGCTGGCGCAGCGAGCACAGCCCGTCCGCGTCGCCGTTGAAGACGTCGATGTTATGCACGGTCCGCTCCCCTCGCTTCGAGGCGGGCGGCGATCTCGCCGATCGCCCGCTGCAGCCGGGCCTCGTCCCATTCCGAATCGATAGTCGCGGCGTGCGCGAGCTCGTCGGCGCCGAGCGCTTGCTGCGTCGCCAGCTGGTTCTCGAGCACCGCCACCCCCGCTTCGGAGGCATCGCTCATCGCAGCCTCCCTTCGCGCGACGCGGCTTCGCAGCGCGGCGTCGGAGGCCCGGCACGAGGCGATGAGGAAGGCCGCGCCGAGCTCCCGGGCGAGCGCCCGGAATTCGTCGCGCTCCGCGCGCCACAGAAAAGCGGCGTCGACGATCACGCAGTACCCCGACTCCACGACGTCGCGCGCCGCCTGCTTGAGCCGGTCGTAGGTCAGGCGAGTGCTCTCCGGCCCGTAGATGCCGCGGTAAGGCTGCGCGTGCGTGCGCGCCCCCGCGGCGAGACCGTGCATGCGTTTGCGCTCGACGTCCGAGCGCACGCGCACCGCACCGAGGGCTTCCAGCATTTTCTGCGCGAACGTCGTCTTCCCCGAGCCGGAAAGCCCGTGCATCAGCACGAGCGCGGGCCGGGCCGTCGCCGCCAGCGAGCCGGCGAGCGAGAGGTATTCGCCGTAGTCCCGGTGCGCCCTGCCCTGCGCCGCCTCGCCCGCCTCCGGCTGGTGGAAACGTATGCAGGCGATCTTCGCCCTGACCATGGCGCGATAGACGAGGTAAAAGCGCAGCACCCGCATGCCCGCGTAGTCGCCGGTTGCCTGGAGATAGGCGTTCAGGAACCGCCAGCCGGCGGCCTCGAGCCGGTGCTCGAGCAGGTCCATCAGCAGGAACGCGACCTCGTTCATGACGTCGATCCAGCGCAGCTCCGGGCTGAATTCGATGCAGTCGAAGGGCACGGGCCGCGCGTCGAGAAACGCGATGTTGCCGAGGTGCAGATCCCCGTGGCATTCGCGCACGAAGCCGCCGCTCTTGCGCGCGGCGAACGCATCGCGCAGCCGCGCGCTTTCGCGCACGGTCCAGGCGCGCAGCTCCGCGAGCCGCGCGCGTTCCGCCGGATCCGAGACGAGCCCGCCGAGCTGCTCGAAGTTCGCAAGCGCGGGCGCGGCGACGCGCTCGGGAGAGCCGTACTCCGAGTCCTGCGCCGCCGCCGGAATCGTCGCGTGGAACGCGGCGACGGCGGCGGCGATCGCATCGACCTGGGCCGCGCGCAGCTCGCCGCGTCGCGCCAGGCTGTCGGCCAGGGCCTCCTGCGGAAAACGCCGCATCTTGAGCGCATACTCGATCGCCGTCCCCGTACCGCCCACGCGCGGCCCGTCCCGGCCGTCTGCGATGGGAACGATATCCAGGTAGAGGCCGGGCGCAGTGCGCCGGTTGAGCCGCAGCTCCTCCTCGCAGTAGAAGCGCCGCTTCTCGAGCGTGCTGAAATCGAGAAATCCCAGGCTGACCGGCTTCTTGACCTTGTAGGCGTAGTCGCCCGCGAGGAACACCCACGAGATATGGGTTTCGATGAGCTCGACGCGGTCCGCAGGGTGCGGGTAGCGGGCGGGCTCTCGCAGAGCGGCGAGAAGGCGGTCCGGCTCGCTGGGTCGAGGCACGGCGGGGAATCCGTTCAGGGCGAGACCCCGAAGCATACCCAATCGCCCCGGCCCTAGTACTTGCCGTGCTGCTTGTAGATGTAGTTGGTGAGCTCGCTCGCCTGCAGCGCCATGCGGTGCAGGATGCCGTGCACGATGCGGAAGATGGCGCGCATCACCCGGTAGACGATGAGCGGGTCGCTGCCGAGGAGCGACTCCAGCTTTTCGCGCTTGAGGCTCAGTATTCTTGTCGCACCTACTGACCGAAGAGCCGCGTAGTGCGGCGTGCCGTCCATGAACGCCAACTCGCCGGCGAGGTCGCCCTTGGTCAGAACGTTCAGGTTGATCCACTTCCCTCCGGGCTGCACCTGCTTCGCCACCGCGAGCGTCCCGCTCACGACGACGTGAACGTGATCGTCGCTTTTCCCCTCGTCGACCAGCACCTCCCCGTCCGCGAGGTCGCGCACCGTGACGAGCTCGGCGAGCGCGGCGCACTGCTTCGCGTCGAGCTCCGCCGCGAGCGCCGAATCGTGCAGCAGCTGCAGTCTAGAGGGTTCCGACATGTGTCCGCCCGAGGGTAATACAAACATTATCGACGGGGCCGCCCGCGGCGACTTGCGCTAGATCAAGAGACCGCGATGGGCCGCGGAGAGCCCGGCTCCGGGACCGGCTTCAGACGGGATCGAACACCGGAATTTTCCTGGCCGCAGCCTTGTCTTCGGCCACCTCGGGCGTGGCGTAGGTGATGAAACTCTCGGGCAGGGGCGAGCCCCAATAGACGCCGGTGCCGCGTTCCTCCTCGTTCCAGGTCACCACCTCCCAGTCGGGCGCGAACACCAGATAGCTTCCGGAATAGACCTCGACGCGGTTCCCGCCGGGCTCGTAGGAGTACAGGTAGAAACCCTGCGAGTTGTTGTGCTTCGAGGGCCCGGCCTCGATGAACACGCCGTTCTCCGCGAGGATATCGGCCGCGCGCAGCACGTCCTCGCGATTGTCCACCCACAGCGAGATGTGGTGCAGCCGGCCGCTTCCGCCCTTGACGTCGGCGACGTAGGCCACCTGGTGATGCACGGGCGACGGGCTGAGCCAGGATCCGAGCTCGATCTTTCCGTGATCGAAGAGCACCTGCTCGCGCAGCGCGAACCCGAGGACGCCTTGCGCGAACTCGCGGTTCTTGCCGACGTCGCGGGCGAGCAGCGCGAGGTGATCGATGCGCCTGACGTCGACTCCGCGCGCCGTGTACTTCATCGGCAGGTTCTTGAGCGTCGAGCGCAGATGCGGGGGCGCGACGTACTTCTGCTCCTCGTAATAGACCTCCATGCGATGGCCGTCGGGATCGCGAAAGCGATACGCCGCGCCGCGCCCGAATTCCCCCTCGTGCCAGCGCTCGCCCAGGCCCGACTTCTCGATCGCCGCCACGCGGCGTTTGAGCGCCTCGGGGCTCGCCGTCCGCCAGGAAATGAACCCGATGCCGGGCTTGTCCGACTCGGTGAGCTTCAATGTGCTCGCCGCGTAATCGCCGTAGCCGCGCAGGTACAGCGACTTTCCCGCGACGTGCGCGACCTCCATCCCCAGGAGCGTTTCGAAAAACCAGCGGGTCCGATCGATCTTGGGAGTGAGCAGCTCGATCCGGCCCAGATGGGCGACGTCCTGGATTCGTTCGGTCATGGCTGCATCCCTCGTAGGTTTGACCTCAATCGAAACCTACCCCGAGCGGTGCTTCGGGACTTGACTTGGATCAAACGACAGGCTCTGCGATCGAATCCTGTCCCCTGCCCGTTCCCGCACCCGGGGCATCCGCGCGAAATCGCGCTGAGCCAGCAGGTGGGCGGAACACCCGCCCGAGCGGTTATGCGTGAACAGCCTCCGCGGCATCTGTGCGCACGCGGTATTCCTCGCGCGACTGCTCGATCCGGTCGAGCGGGCTTTTCACCCCTTTGCCGCCTTTGTTGAGCACGTGCGTGTAGATCATCGTCGTGGACACGTCCTTGTGCCCAAGGAGCTCCTGAACCGTGCGTATGTCGTA
>JBGQKK010000250.1:0-4672 GCA_041499545.1 Gammaproteobacteria bacterium
CTGGTAGTCCTTCTTGCCGAAGATCGCCGTGTGCGGCGAGACCATGTTGAAGAGTTTAAGCACCACGGTAGCGACGCCGCGGAAGTGGCCCGGCCGGAACGCCCCTTCCAGGATGTGCTGCAGATCGGAAGGCTCCACCAGGAAAGTCTGCGGTTCCGAGTAGATCTCGGTTTCCGAGGGCGCGAAAACCACGTCGACGCCCACCTCCTTCATCATTTTCGAGTCGGCCTCCAGCGTGCGCGGGTAGCGCTCGTAGTCTTCCTTGGGGCCGAACTGGATGCGGTTGACGAAGATGCTCACCACCGTGCAGGCCGCGCCGCGCTCCTTCGCAAGGCGCATCAGCTGGATGTGCCCGGCGTGGAGGTTGCCCATGGTCGGAACGAAGACGTTGTCGGGCTCGCGCTGCAGGCGCTCGCGCAAGTCCCTGACCGAGGTGATGATGTCCACTAGAAGGAATGTTCTTCCGCGGGAAAGCTGCCGTCGCGCACGGCGCGCACGTAGCGCTCGGCCGCGTCGGCGATACCGGAGGCGCCCTTCATGAAGTTCCGCACGAAGCGCGCCTTCTTCCCGGGGAAGACATCGAGCATGTCGTGCAGCACCAGCACCTGCCCGGAGCAGCCGGGGCCCGCGCCGATGCCGATCGTCGGGATGCGCAGGCGCCGCGTGACTTGCTCGCCGAGCCTCGCCGGTATCGCTTCCAGGACCAGCAACTCCGCGCCCGCGGACTCCAGCTCGATCGCCTCCTCGATCAGCTTCTGCTCCGCGTCCTCGCCTTTGCCCTGGACGCGGTAGCCGCCGAACTTGTGCACCGACTGCGGCGTCAGCCCGAGGTGGCCGCAGACGGGGACGCCCCGCTGGCTGAGGAAGCGCACGGTCTCGATGAACTCGGCGCCGCCCTCGAGCTTCACCATCTGGGCCCCCGCGGCCATCAGTTCCGCCGCGCTGCGGAATGCCTGCTGCGGCGATTCCTGGTAGGTGCCGAAAGGGAGGTCGGTGAGGAGAAAGGCGCGCTTGCTGCCGCGCGCGACGCAGCGCGTGTGGTAGGCCATGTCGGCGAGCGTCACCGGCAGCGTGGTGTCGTGTCCCTGGAGCACCATGCCGAGCGAATCGCCGACGAGCAGGCTGTCCAGGCCCGCTGCGTCGAGCGTCGCCGCGAAACTTGCGTCGTAGCAGGTGAGCTGGGCTATCTTCACGCCATCGTCACGCTGCTTTTGCAGCGCCTTGATGGTCAATCGAGTCATCCTAGTCTCCCCAGTTGAAGAACTCGCGGTTGCCGCGCATGGCGCCGACGCGCTCGATCAGCAGGTCCAGGTCGCGGTCCTCCCTCACGAAGTCGAGCCTTTCGGAATTCACGATCAGGACGCGGCCGCCGCTGAAATGATAGAAAAAACGGTTGTAGCTGTCCGCAAGCAAGGCGAGATATTCCCCGGTGATGGGCCGTTCGAATTCTACGCCGCGCCGGCGCACGCGCTCGTGCAGCGTCTCGGGCTGGGCCTGCAGGTAGATGACCAGGTCGGGCCGGGGCGCCTGGGGCTTGAGCGCATCGAAGATCTGCTGGTAGAGGTGCAGCTCATCGCCTTCGAGAGTCAGGCTCGCGAACAGCGGGTCCTTTTCGAGTAGGAAATCGCAGACCGTCACCCGGCTGAAGAGGTCCATCTGCGCGAGCTCGCGCAGCTGCGCGACCCGCTGGAAGAGGAAAAACAGCTGCGTCGGCAGGGCGAACCGCGGCATGTCCTGGTAGAAGCGCGGCAGGAACGGGTTCTGCTCGGGGCGCTCGAGCACCAGGCCCGACTGCAGCCGGGCGGCGAGACGCCGGGCGAGGCTCGTCTTGCCGACGCCGATCGGTCCTTCGACGACGATGTAGTGGTACTTGGAAAGGGACACCGAGGCTCCTGGAAATCGGCGCCCATCATACACAAGGCGCGCCCGAAGCCGTGCGCGCGGACGAAATACCCGGCCGCTGCTTGACCCGTTTTGCGCGCTCAGCGCATGATTGGCCGCAACGTCAGCCACAATCACGGAGGAAGGCGATGGATGAAACTGCGATCAAGAACTACTTGGCTTCCGACTACGCAAAGGCGGTCAAGTTCTACGACGATCGGGCCAACTCGTCGAAGCGCTGGTACCGCGTCCTGTCCATCTACGTGATCGCCGTCTCCGCCGGCTTGACCGTCCTTGTCTCCTTCGCGCCGGATGCCCTGTTCTGGAAAATCCTCTCTGCCGCCGTGTCGGCGACCATCGTCGTTGCGACAGGGCTGCTCGCGCACCTCAGGTGCCACGAGAACTGGTTGTCGTACCGGGGCTCCTGGGACGCTCTGGAGCGCGAGCGTCGGTTCTACCAAACAGGGACCGGTGCATACAATTCGGCCGCGGACAAGGGGGCGCTATTCGTCGAGCGGGTCGAGTCGATCTTGACGAAGGAGGGCGCCGATTTCTACGCGAGACATGCGAAGGGCGACGAGCAAGCCAAGGTTCGCGCCAAGTAGAAATGACTGTCGCGCATTCGACCGCCGCGCCCGTCACCGTTCCATTTCATCCGCGCCGCATCGTCCGCCCCGCTTATCCGCGAAAGACGAAGTACACCGCCCCGACGATGCACAGCGCCGCCCACAGGTAGTCGAGCTTGAGCGGCTGGTTCATGTAGTACAGGGCGAAGGGCACGAATACCGCGAGCGTGATCACCTCCTGGATGATCTTCAACTGCGCCAGGCTGTACTGGGTGAAGCCGATGCGGTTCGCGGGAACCTGGAGCAGGTACTCGAAGAGCGCCACACCCCAGGAGACGAGGGCGGCGATGTACCAGGGCTTGGCCGAGAGCTCCTTCAGGTGCGCGTACCAGGCGAATGTCATGAACACGTTCGACAGAGTGAGGAGCACTACGGTTTGCGCGAGGACCGGGAATTTCATGCGGCACCTATCTTCACGATTGTCTGGTCTTTGACTCTGGCGAGCAGCGCGCGCGCAGCGCCTCTGCCCGGAATCACGATGTCGGGTGCGATCTCCGCGAGGGGCATGAGCACGAACGCGCGCTCGTGCATGCGCGGATGGGGAACGGCGAGGCGGGGTTCTTCGATGATCTGGTCGCCGTAAAGGAGCAGGTCGAGGTCGAGCGTGCGGGGCGCGCCCGGGGACGGTCGCTCGCGGCCGAAGCGCGCCTCCGTGGTGAGCAGCTCGTCGAGCAATTCGCGCGCACTGAGCGTCGTTTCGACCTCTGCGACCGCGTTGATGAAGTCGGGCTGTGTCCCCACGCCGACCGGCGCGCTTCGATAGAGCGAAGACGCCGCGAGGAGGCGCGTGCGGGGGAGGTTTCCGAGGGCCGCGATCGCACGCCGCACCTGGGTTTCGGGATCGCCGAGATTGGCTCCCAGGCCAATGAACGCCCGGGCGTTCAAGCCGGAGCCGCGTCGGGAGGCAGCGCCGGGCCCTTGTGCCCGCGGCGGTGGCGCCGGCGCCGCTTGCGCTCGCCGGGCTGCGGCGCGAGCAGCATCGAGTTCCGCTCGGCCTCGCCGACCCGCTGGAATTTTTCCCACCATTGCGCGAGCTCGGCGGGCGCCTCGCCGCTCGCGCTGCGAAGGACGAGGAAGTCGTATCCCGCACGGAATTTCTCGTGCGTGAGCAGCGCAAAGGCCCGGCGCCCGCTTCTTTGCTCGAAGCGCGGCTGCAGCGCCCAGATCTCCTTCATCACCGCGGTGAAGCGGCGGGGGATGGCGAGCTTGTCGGTCTGGATGTCGAGCACCGTGTCCATCGCTTTGAAGAGCGCGGGAATGGGCTTGAGGCCTCCGGCTTGAGCCTTCTTCCATGCGGCGAGGACCTCGTGCCATAGGAGCGCGGCAAAGAGGAACGCCGGCGACACGCCCTTGCCCGCGCGGACCCGCCGGTCGGTCTCCTCGAGCGCAAGCTGCACGAAGCGCTCACCCATCGGCTGCTCGAAGATGACGTCGAGCAGGGGCAGCAGGCCGTGGTGCAGGCCTTCGCCGCGCAGCTGCTTCACGGCCGCCGCGGCGTGCCCCGAGAGCAAGAGCTTTTGCATCTCTTCGTAGACGCGCGAAGGAGGGACGTTCTCCAGCAGCTGCGCCATCTCGCGGATCGGCTTGCGGGTGCGCTCGTCGATCGTGAAACCGGCTTTCGCGGCGAAGCGCACCGCGCGCAGCATCCGGACCGGGTCCTCGCGGTAGCGCGTGCGGGCGTCGCCGACGATGCGCACCGACTTGTGCTGCAGGTCGCGCATGCCGTTGTGATAGTCGAGAATGGTCTCGTTAGCGGGGTCGTAGTACAGGGCGTTGATGGTGAAATCGCGGCGGATGGCGTCGTCCTCGATCGTTCCGTAGATGTTGTCGCGCAGCACGCGTCCGTGCTCGTCGGTTTCGGAGGCGGTGCGCGCCCGGAAGGTGGAGACCTCCACGGTCTCCTCGCCGAAAAGCGCGTGCACGAGCTTGAAGCGCCGTCCGATCAGGCGCGAGCGGCGGAACAGCCTGTGGACTTCCTCGGGGTCGGCGTCGGTGGCGACGTCGAAGTCCTTGGGACGCAGACCGAGCAGCAGATCGCGCACGGCGCCCCCGACCACGTAGGCCGCGAAGCCGCGTTCCTGAAGCACCTGGCACACCTTTCGCGAGCCGTGGGAGATCGCTTCGCGGCCGATGCCGTGCCTCTCTTTGGGGACGAACCTCGGCTC
>JBGQKK010000251.1:0-4632 GCA_041499545.1 Gammaproteobacteria bacterium
AGCGTCCTGTCCACGCCGAGCGGCCGCACCGCGCGCAGCTGCTGCAGCGGCGACTGCACCGACAGCCCCGGGTAGATCAGCACGTGGTGGATGTTGGTCGTGAGGATCTCCTCCTTCCTCTTCTCGCCGTAGGCCTTGGCGAGAACGCGCTCGTATTCGAGCGTGTCCGGGTCCTGCGGCCGCAGGCCCATGTAGCCGGTGAGGATGCAGTGGCCGTGCGGATAGTTGAGCGTCTGGAAGTTGTCCCATTTCTCGATGGTGACGGTCGAGAACGCCGAGAGCATGTGGTAGGACAGGGGGATCTTCCCGGTGCGCTTCTCGATCTCGAGCTCGACCTCGCGCGCCGCGCGCCCCGTCGACTGGTGCGTGACCGAGGGGTGCAGGGCGTCGAGCTGGTTCTCGAGGAAGATCTTCCAGTTCGAACGCTGGATCACGCGGAAGCAGTTCGGCACGACCTCGACTTTGCCTTCGGGCGAGCGGTCGCAGATGTCGTCGAACGCGATCTTCGATTCGCCGAGGAATTCGACCAGGCCGGGGCCGTCGGCGTCGAGGCTCACGAACACGAACCCCCGGTAGGACTCGACGCGCGCCGCCTTCTTCATGCTGCAGTCGGGATTGTCGGGACCGAACCGCGTGCCGGCGTAGCCCGATTCCATCATCGGGATGTTCTTGAGCGTGCCGTCGTGATGGAAGGTCCAGGCATGGTACGAGCAGCGGAAGAACTCCCCGGCATTGCCCTGCCGGTCGCCGCACATCATCGAGCCCCGGTGCGGGCAGCGGTTGTAGAGCACGTGGACGACTCCCTCCTTGCCGCGCACCATGAGCATCGGCTGGCGGCCGATCTGCGTCGTGGTGTAGTCGCCCGGTTTCGGCACCTGCGACTCGTGGCCGCAGTAGATCCACACGCGCTCGTGAATGCGCTCCATCTCCATCTCGAATATCGAGGGATCGGTATAGACCTCGTGCCGCACGCGGTCGGGCTCGACGAACTTGGCCAGGTTGGGAATGCGCTCATGAAGCATTGCGGGCTCCTTGGAAAGGGGCTCTACCGGGGGAGGAAAAGACTATCACACGCCGAGATAGCGGTGCCACAGGGCGCGGTCGGCGGCGAGCTCCGCCGAGGAGCCGCGCCAGGCGACGCGCCCGCGCTCGATGACGGTGTGATGGTCGGCGATCTCGATCAGCCGCTCGACGTACTTGTCGATCGCGAGGATCGTCTGTCCCGCGGCCTTGAGCGAGGCGAGGCACCTCCAGATCTCCTCGCGCACCAGGGGCGCGAGGCCCTCGGTCGCCTCGTCGAGGATCAGCAGGTGGGGATTGGTCATGAGCGCCCGGCCGATCGCGAGCATCTGCTGCTCGCCGCCGGAGAGCTGGTTGCCGAGGTTATCCATGCGCTCGCCGAGCCGCGGGAAGAGCTCGAGCACCTTCTCGAGCGTCCACGGGTCGCGCGCCCCGCTGCGGTTTCCGGCGAAGGCGACCAGATTCTCCTGCACGCTGAGGTTGGGGAAGATCTGGCGGCCTTCCGGAACGAGGGCGATTCCGCTGCGCGCAATCCTGTCGGCACGCTCCCGCTCGATGCGCTCGCCGCGGAAGCGTATCGACCCGCTTCTCGCCGGCGTGAGGCCCATGATCGAGCGCACGGTTGTGGTCTTCCCCATGCCGTTGCGGCCGAGCAGGGTGGCCAGCTCTCCGCGCCCGATCTCGAGATCGATCCCGAACAGCACCTGGCTCGCGCCGTACGCGGTCTCCAGCTTCTCGATTCGCAGCATCTCGCTCATGCGGCCGCGCTCTCTCCCAGGTAGGCCCTCTTGACCTCGGCGTGGGCGCGGATCGCCGCGGGCGTGCCGGTGGCGATGACCCGCCCCGATACCAGAACCGAGACGCGGTCTGCGAGCCGGAACACGGCGTCCATGTCGTGCTCCACCAGCAGCACTGCGACCTGCGCCCGGATGCGCTCGACGAGCGTAATCACCCGCTGCGACTCCTCGGGGCCCATTCCGGCCATCGGCTCGTCGAGGAGCACGAGCCTCGGCCGCGTGGCGAGAGCGAGCCCGACTTCGAGCGCGCGCTGCTCCCCGTGGGCGAGAGTGGCGGCGATCTCGCTCTCGCGTCCGGAAAGACCGATCTCGGCGGCGATCGCGCGCGCCTCCTCGAACAGCGCCGCCTCGCCCGCAACGGGCGCCCAGAACGAGAAGCTCGATCCGCTTCTTGCCTGCACGGCGAGCGCGAGGTTGTCGAGTACGCTGAAGCGCCCGAAGATGCTCGTGATCTGGTAGCTGCGCGCGAGCCCTGCGCGCACGCGCTGGTGCTGAGGCGCGTGCGTGACGTCGGCGCCTTCGAACACGATCGTGCCGCGGTCGCTGCCGAGGTCGCCCGCGACCTGGGCGATGAGCGTGGTCTTGCCTGCTCCGTTCGGGCCGATCAGCGCGTGGACCTCGCCGCGTTTCACCTCGAGCGTGACGTCGTCGGTCGCGACGACCCCGCCGAAGCGTTTCGAAACGCTCCTCAGCTCAAGCATTCCGCCTCCGCGCGAACAACCCGGCAATACCCTGCGGCGCGAACAACACGATCGCGAGCAGCACCACACCCACGCCCAGGTTCGCGTGCTGCTGATAGTTCGGCAGGATGGACGCGAGCCACTCGACGCGGTGGTTCGCGATCAGGTCCTCCAGGCCGAGCAGCGACGCCGCGCCGACGACTCCGCCCCAGAGGCGCCCGACGCCTCCCAGGATCACCATGACCATGAGGGTCCCCGACTGCGTCCAATGCAGGACGTTCGGATTGACGTATTTCCCGTGGCTCGCGAGCAGCACGCCGGCGAGGCCCCCGACGGCGCCCGCGAGCACGAAGCAGGCGAGCTTGTAGCGGTAGACGGGAAACCCGATCGCTTCCGCGCGCGCCTCGTTCTCGCGTATCGCCTGGATCACGCGCCCGAAGCGCGAATGCACCAGCCGGTGCAAGCCGCCAACGCCAGCCGCGAGGACAGCGAGCGAGATGTAGTAGAAAGCGACGTCGCTGCCGAGATCGATGCCGATGCCCGTCGATGCGCGCCCGGTGAGGCTCAGGCCCTCGTCGCCGCCGTAGGCCTTCATCGAGTTGACGAGGAAGAACATCATCTGCGCGAACGCCAGGGTGATCATGATGAAGTACACGCCGCGCGTGCGCAGCGACACCGCGCCGATCACGAGCGCCGCGAGAGCGGCGGCGGCGACCGCGACGGGCCAGCCGAACCAGGCGCTCGTGAGCCCTTCCGCGATGAAGATGCTCGAGACGTAAGCGCCGGTCCCGACGAAGGCGGCGTGACCGAAAGAGATCATGCCGCCGTAGCCCAGCACGAGGTTCAGGCTCGTCGCCGCGAGCGCGTAAATGAAGATGCGGCTGGCGAAGCTGAGGTAATAGGTCTCCTGCACCGCGAGCGGAAAAGCGAGCGCAGCCGCGAGGACGACCCATGCGACGACTCTAGCCACGTGCAGGGAACAGCCCTTGCGGGCGGAAATACAACACGCCGACCATCAGCAGGTAGGCGAGCACCGACGCGATCGCCGGCCCGGCGGCGCTCGCGACCCGCGGCTGGAAGAACAGGCCGAACAGCAGGGGCAGGAATGCGCGCCCGATCGTGTCCACCATCCCGACCAGCACCGCGCCCACGAGCGCCCCGCGGATCGAACCGATGCCGCCGATGACGATGACGACGAAGGCGAGGATGAGGATGTTCTCCCCCATGCCGACCTGGACCGCCAGGAGCGGCCCGAGCAACGCGCCGGCCACCGCGCACAGTCCGGCGCCGACGCCGAAGAGCAGCGTGAAGAGGCGCCGGATATTCACCCCCATCGCAAGCGCCATCTCGCGGTTGGACGCTCCGGCGCGCACCAGCATCCCGACGCGCGTGCGCACGACCAGCAGGTAAAGGAGCCCGGCGACCGCCGCGCCCACGCCGATGATGAGCAAGCGGTACGCCGGGTAGAACATCCCGGGCAGCAGCTCCACCGGACCGGAAAGGGCGGCGGGCATGGCGAGCGGCATGTCGGGGCCCCAGACGATGCGCACCGCCTCGTTGAAGATCAGGATGAGCGCGAAGGTCGCGAGCACCTGCGACAGGTGATCGCGCTCGTAGAGCGTGCGAAGCACCGACATCTCGAGCAGCATGCCGATCGCCGCGGTCGCAGGGATCGCCAGCAGCACACCGAGCGCGAACGAGCCCGTCGCCTGCACCAGCGCCGCAGCGAGAAAGGCGCCCAGCATGTACAGCGATCCGTGCGCGAGGTTGATCATGTCCATGATCCCGAAAACGAGCGTGAGCCCGGCGGCGAGCAGGAACAGCATCAGGCCGAACTGGAGTCCGTTCAGGAGCTGCTCGAGGATGAGAACCCAGGACATGGCGCAAAAAAGGGCGAGACCGCGGTCCCGCCCCCGATTCTCGTGCGAGTCTGCTCTGCCCTACTTCATCGGGCAGTCCTGCACGTAGGCATCGCCCCGGTCCTTGAAAATCGTGCCGATGGTCTTGTTGACGAGGCGGCCCTGCGAATCTTTCCCTACGACCCGCAGATAGTAGTTCTGGATCGGGTACTGGTTGCGGTTGAACTTGAACGCGCCGCGCACCGACTCGAATTTCGCCGCCTTGAGCGCCTTGCG
>JBGQKK010000252.1:0-4605 GCA_041499545.1 Gammaproteobacteria bacterium
CCCGCCGCCTCGAGGCGCTTGAGATAGCCGCGCCACATCGCCTCGCGATTCGCGCCGAGCTCGTACAGATAGTCCCAGGAATAGATGCCGGTGGCGTGCCCGTCCGAAAAATGCGGCTGCACCGCGTAGCTGCCCACCGGCTCCAGGCTCACGATGTCCACGTCCTTCTTGCCGGTCTGCAGGACTTCCTGTCCCGGTCCGTGGCCGCGCACTTCGGCCGACGGAGAGTACACGCGCAGGAATTCGTAGGGAAGCTCGAAGCGGCTGCCGTCGGAGAACGAGATCTCCAGCACCCGCGACTTCTGGTGCAGCTTGATCTCGGCGGGAGCCGGGGTGTCCGACGCGGCCATGGCGCGGTCTGGAAGCGGCCGGACGCTTCAGGCCGCTTCGAAGCTGGCGCGCTCGAAGTCGGCGCCGCGGTCGATCACCTCGAGCAGCCGCATGCGGCCTTCGCGATCGGCCGCCTCGATCTCGCGCTTGGGCTTGAACCAGCCTGCGGGCGTAACCAGGGTTTCGGGTGCCTGCAGCGGAGCGAAGGCCGGCAGCAGGAACGCCTGAACGTGGGGCTCGGCGCTCGCGCCGGCCTGCCTGATCGCGATCCCCTGGGGGACCCCGGGCAGGATCTGCACGCCGATGCGCAGGCCGAAGTCCGTCGAAACCGACAGCCATTTGATCGCGCACAGCAGAAACGCCTTGGCGCCGGCGAGCCTGATCCCCAGCAGTTGGCCGAGAACCAGACGCGAGCTTGCCGCCGGATCGACGCGCTCCAGGCGCAGCCCCGAGGCGCTCTCGTCCTTGATCTGCCAGCTCTCGAGCGGGTAATTCGGCGTGGTGGCGGGATCGTCCTGGTGGCGCGTCGCCAGGCGCCCCAAGGTCGCGATCTCCATATGCTCCTTCGTCGACATCGGCCGCGAGCCTCCGCGCGTGGCGAACGCGCGTCCAGTGACGAAGTAGTGTATCGCGGGCATTCCCAGGCAGGTCTGCGCCGTGCCGCTCGCGCCGTGCCGCGGATGCGCGCGCGATTGCTGGTCCTCGCACCAGCGCCGGTAGAGCATCACCAGCATGCTGTCGGCGAGCGTGGCGGTGACGTCCTCGCCCAGACCGAGCTCCGCGGGCGTCTCGCCCCTGCGCAGCAAGGCGGCGCGCTTGCGCAGGTCGCTGCGCAGCTCGCCGATGTCGAGCACCCGCGCGGACTCGCCCTCGACCGGACGGTGCGAGGCGCCGCTCGCTCCCGACAGATCCACCATCAGGGGCGCGGTGTCGGCCGCGTCCCCCGACATGCGGCCGATCGAGACCTTGCGGGTCCAGCGCTCGAGCCACAGGGAAATCAGCTCGATCTGGCGCGGCGTGAGCTTTCCGGGATTGGCGAGGTCGAGGAGCAACACCTGCGCGTAGGTTTCGATGCAGTTCGTTTCCTTGCCTTTGTGGACCGGGTGGGCGACTTCCTCCTTGGTCTTGCCCCGCTCCTCGACCAGCGCGTAGACGCGGTGCAGGACCCGCCACTCCTGCTCGCCGACGTCCTGGTACGCCTGGTAGCAGGTGACCATTTTCTCGCCCGAGCACCACAGCACGCGCTGGCCGACCAGAGGAATGCTCAGGCCTCCGGCGCGCTCCGCGACCGCCTGCACGCAGTGCTGGTATCCCGTGGACAGGGCGTCCCAGAGCGCGTGCACGTTCTTCAGTATCTCCCGCTCGGGCGGGGCGAGCGGCGCAGGGCGGTTGGAGAATTTCTTGGCCTGTTCCTTCTGCACGAAGTTCACGGGGTCGCGCATGAGCTCCAGGATCTTCAGCCGTTCCGCGGGTGCGAGCTTGTAGGCGTTCAGCTCTTCGAGCTGTCCGAGCAGGCGGACGTGGGCCGGGCCGACGTTGATGAGCGGCACGGTCTGCAGCCACTTGGCGCAGCCGGAGGCGTCGGTGAACTCGGGTGCCGCGTCCGGGCTGATGGTGGGGAGATCGAGGTCGGGCATGGCTAGGAGAGACGCGTCTTGAGCGCGGCGGCGAGGGTTCCGCGGTCCGGCGCGCGGCGCCGCGGCACGCGCGCCCGCAAGGCCTCGGCCCAGATGGGCTTGGGAAAATGGCGATCGTCGCCGTGACGGGGAACCACGTGCCAGTGCAGATGCGGCACTGCGTTGCCGAGGCTCGCGAGGTTGACCTTGCGGGGGGAGAGCAGCTCGCGCAACGCCGCCTCGGTCGCGAACACCGCGTTCATCAGCCGGTTGCGCTCGGCGGGTGCGAGATCAGTCATTTCCTTCACGTGCTGCTCGAGCACCACCCGGCAGAAGCCGGGGTAATCGGGATCGTCGACGAGCACGATGCGGCAGAACTCGTCGCGCCACAGCACGTCCCCTCCCGGGGCGGCGCACAACTCGCAGGGCTCCTCGTTCAAGTCTTCACTCCCCGCTTGCAGGCGCGGCGCCGGCGAATCGGCCGCGCCGCCGCGAAGGATAGCAGAATCGCGGGCGGCTACGGGCTTGCCGCATTCGAAGGCGGCCCGGCCGGCACGGCGTTCTCCGGGAAGATGTCGCGGTAGCTCGCGTAGAAGCTTGCAAACAGCGTGGGCCAGACAAGCAGGGTCATAATAAGTGCAATGGAGTTGAACACCTGTATCCTACCCTGCGCAAAAACCATGACCGCCGTCATGAGCAGCGTTCCAACCAGGAAAAACGCAGCGCCGTAGACGAGGAACGCCCGCCAATTCCGCCATACTGCGAAAAAGCTGTAGAAAAGCGCCTGGACCGAGCTCATGCGGTTCCATGCCGCCAGCACCGGCGCAAACCAGAACGCCATCAGCACCGGCGCGGCGGCCAATGTCGCCACCAGCATGGCGCCCAAGATACTCCCGTCGCTCAGCGTCTCTTCCGGGGGTTGCCTACCGAAGAAGAGCGCGAGCACCAGCGCGCCCCCATCGGCGAGCGATGCGAGCCCGAATACCGCGACAAAGGACAAGAGGTACAGGACGCCAAGCAGAATCAGCCTGTACGGCTCACTGCGGAAACCGGAGATCAGGAGCACCGGGCGGGGGATGCCGCCGCGCTCGAGCACGGCGCACATGACCATGAAGCTCACCGAAAACGCGGGGAGCAGGACGGTGGACACGGCTGGACCCAGGTAGCGGATCTGGGCAAGGAGCATGACGGAGAGCAAGTACGTGAACACCAGAAACAGCCACATCAACGGGTTCTTGCGGAACAGCGCGAAACCCTTCACGAACCATAACCACCCGTTTTTTGCCGGGACGATGCGCATCTCAGGCCCGGTGCTCGCTCGCGCTCATGGGCGATAGTGTGGGACCGCGCAGGCTTTCATTCAAGGGGAAAGGGGCGGACGCGCCGCGCCGCGAGCACGCGGCGAAAATGCTCCGGGTCGTGCGCGTGGGTCAACTCACCCGGCCGCGGCAGGTAGAAATCGTACAGCCGCGACAGCCAGAATCTCAGCGCCGCCGCGCGCAACAGCACGGGCCAGGCCTCGCGCTCGCCCCCGGAGAACTCGCGCACGTGGCGGTACGCCGCGAGCAGCACCCGGGCGCGTTCCTCGTCGATTTCGCCCGCCTGATCGACGCACCAGTCGTTGACCGTCACCGCGACGTCGAACAGGAACGCGTCGATCCCCGCGAAGTAGAAATCGATCACCCCGCCGATGCGGTCTCCGTCGAACAGCACGTTGTCGCGGAACAGATCGGCGTGCACCGGCCCGCGGGGCAGATCGAGCTCGCGGTGCCGCGCCTGGAAATCCAGCTCGGAGGCGAGCAGCTCGCGGCGCGCATCGTCGAGAAAAGGAGCGACCTCGCGCGCGGCCTGGCGCCACCATTTCGGCCCGCGCGGATTGTCGAGCTTGCCCGCGTAGCTTTTCCCGGCGAGATGCAGGGCGCCGAGGATAGCGCCGACCTGCTCGCAGTGGCCGGGCTGCGGCGAAGCGAGCGGCGCGCCCGGCAGGCAGGTGACGATGGTGGCGGGCTTGCCGTTCAGGGTCCCGAGATACCTGTCGCTGCGATCGGCGATCGGCGCCGGGCAGGGAATGCCGTGGCGCGCCAGGTGCGCCATGAGGTTGAGATAGAACGGAAGCTCGGACGGGCTGAGCCGCTCGAACAGCGTGAGGACGAAACGGCCGTGCGAGGTGGTGACGAAGTAATTGGTGTTTTCTATGCCGGCCGCGATGCCCTGCAGATCGGAGAGCGTGCCGATCGCGTAACGCTTCAGCCAGCCTGAAAGCTCTTCGGGAGTGACGCGCGTGAATACGGACATGACGCCCGCGCGAGCGTCAAAACCGGCGGATCACCCAGAGCGGCACGCGAACGCCGTGATCGAGGCTCTCGTTTTTCAGTCCCGGGCCGTCGCCCAGGTCCTCCACCAGCCAATATTCCTGCCCTTCCGGAGTCGTCACGCGCACCACGTGGCGGCCGTCGATGAGCTGCGCCTCGACCTGGTCTCGCCCGGAGCGGATGCGCACCGGCGGCTCCTCGGGCTGATCCGCCGCGCCGGGTGGCGGCGGCGGAATCTCGGGGAGCGGCTCGAGCTTCGGGGGCCGTTGTGCTGCGAGCGGCAGCGCAAGGGCGAGAAGCGCGGAAGCGAGGAGGATTCGTCGCAACATTGAGCGAGTCCGTATCAG
>JBGQKK010000253.1:0-4538 GCA_041499545.1 Gammaproteobacteria bacterium
CCAGGGAAGATAGACGTACTGCGCGAATCCGCCCCACAGATGCGGCGCGCGCTCCGCCGAGGTGTAGCCGTAGCGGATCGCCTCCGGGTTCTTGCGCCAGTCGGTGTTCTCGCAGTGGCGGTACTGGCCCAGATGGCACCACTCGCACTTGCCGCACATGACGTAGTGCTCGACGAAGACGAGGTCGCCTTCCCCGAAGCCCTTGCGCCGGGTGAACTCGCGGCCCGCCTTGGCGATGACCCCGATGTTCTCGTGACCCATGATGACCGGAGAGGAGGAGGGCGGCGTCTTGTAGAGCTTCACGTCGGTGCCGCAGATGCCGGCGACCTCCATCTTCATGAGGGCGCCGTCCTCCGGGATCTCCGGCATGGGAAACTCCCGGATCTCGGTCCGGCTCGGGCCGGTTCTCACCGCCGCCAATACTTTTTCCACCTGCGCTTCTCCGGTCGCTGCGTATTTAACCACATCCGCCGCGCCCGGCGCGACTCGATCGAGCCTCAGTCTAGTTTCACGTTCGCCTGCTTCACGATCGAGCCGTAGCGCTCGTTCTGCTTCCTCAGGAAGTCGGCGAATTCGGCGGGCGTGTTGCCCGCCGGCTCCATGCCCGCGGCGAGGAAGCGCTTCCTGATCTCCGGATCCTGCATGATCTTGCGCGTCTCGGCCGAGATGCGGTCGGTGATCGCGCCCGGCGTTCCCGCCGGCGCCATGAGCCCGATCCAGCCGAACATCTCGTAGCCGGGGAGCGTCTCGGCGATGGTGGGCACCTCGGGCATCGCCTCGGCCCGCTTCGCGCTCGTCACCGCGACCGCGCGCAGCTTGCCCGCCTTCGCCAGGCCCGCGACCGCCGGAACCGTCTCGATGGTGTAGGCGACCTGGCCGTTGACCACGTCGGTGATCGATTGCGAGCTGCCCTTGTAGGGCACGTGCACCGCGCTCACGCCGGCCATCATGTTGAACAGCACCGACATCAGGTGGCTGGTGGCGCCCGAGCCCGACGAGGCGAACGAGTACTTCCCGGGGTTGGCCTTGAGCAGCCCGATCAGCTCCTTGAGGTCCTTGGCCGGAATCGAGGGGTTGATCACCAGCACGAAGGGATTGACCGCGAGCAGGCTGATCGGCGCGAAGTCCTTGAGCGGATCGTAGGCGACCTTCTGCACGTTGGGGCTGATCGAGATCGGGCCGCTCGAGCCGGCGAGGAGCGTGTAGCCGTCGGCGGGCGACTTGGCCGCGGCTTCCGACCCCAGGACGCCGCCCGCGCCGGGGCGGTTGTCCGTGACGAGGGGCTGCCCGAGCACGGGCGCGAGCCTCTCCGCGACCATGCGCGCGGCGACGTCGGTCGCCTGTCCCGGCGGCCAGGGAACGAGGACCCTGATCGGGTGGTTGGGATAGCCTTGTGCAAGAGCCGAGCCGGCGCAGGCCAAGCTGAGCGCGAAGGCGAGGACGGTGAGGCGGAGCGGGGATCTCATGGGACGGGCTCCTTCAGGAACGAAGACCGAATGGTAGCGCAACGCGCGGTCATCGCTCCCGGCCGGGTCGATGAAAACGGCAGCTGCCGTCGCGCTCGATCCGCCGCAGCAGATCGACCTCCCAGGCGAGGTACTCCTGCATCGCCGCGCCCTGTCCGCCGCTGCGGTCGTAAGGCTTGAGCCAGACGTCGAGCGGCTCGTCGGCGAAGCGCGGCTCCTCCGCGGTCAACTCGCGGCCCGAGGCGGTCCAGGCGGCGTTGCCGCCGCCGAGATAGCGAACCGGCGCGGCGGTGAGCCCGCGCATCTCGTCGAGCGCCAGGGCGGCGAGCGTGCCGTCGTCGGAGGTGAGCACCACGGTGCCGCGCGCGTCGATCTTCGGCGCGGCCCGGACCAGGCGCGATCGAATCGCGAACCAAGCGCCGGGGATGTGCCCCTTCTTGTAATCGCGGCTGAGCGACAGGTCGATCACGGTCGACGCGCGCCGCTCGATGAGCGCGGCAAGCGCGGCCGGGTCGAGGCGCGCATCGGGCCGCTCGACGATCCCGAGCACGGGCGGCGCCGGCCAGCCCACCTCGGTTCCCGATGCGGCGAGCACGAACACGTCTTCCCATCCCATCTGGCGCAGCCAGGATCCCGTCATCAGCGCACGCACCTCGAGCTCGTCCACCAGCACGATGCGCGAATTGAGGGTGCCCACGTACTGGTCGGTGGCTTGCACGAGCTGTCCGCCGGGTGCGGACACCGCTCCCGGCAAGTGCCCCGCGGCGTACTCGCGCGGGTCGCGCACGTCGAACACGCAGAGCGTTCGCTCTTCGCCGCGCCAGCGCTCGAGGGTCCGCACGTCGATGCGCCGGACGCCCGCGCGCTCCGCGACGCGCTCGGCCGCCGCTTTCGCCCAGGCAAGCGCGTTCGCCGACGGCGGCGCCGCGGGGAGCCGCCGATCGCTGCCGCGGTCGGGCGCGAAGCCGGCGAGCGTCCAGCCCATGGTGCCGTTGCGCAGTGCCTTCACCTTGTTCGGCAGGCCGGCGTCGATCAGCGACTGGGCGCCGATGATGCTGCGCGTGCGGCCGGCGCAGTTTACGACCACGGTGGTTTTTGGCGAGGGTGCGAGGTCGGCGATGCGCAGCACCAGCTCGGCACCCGGCACGTTGCGCGCGGTCGGGATCGACATGCGCGAGAACTCGTCATAGGGCCGGCTGTCGAGGACGACGATGTCTTCGCCCGAGTCGATCATGCGCTTGAGCACCGCGGCATCGACGTTCGGCGTTGCGCTCTTGTGCTCGACCATCTCGCCGAATGCCTTGCTCGGCACGTTCATTCCCGAGAAGAGCACAAAGCCGGCTTCGGCCCAGCCGCGGATCCCGTTTTCGAGGATCGAGACGTCGGTGTAGCCGTGGTGAAGGAGCACCCGCGCGGCGCGCTCGGAAAGCCCCTCGCCGCCGTCGATCAGCACCACTCGCGCGGAGCGCCGGGGAACGAGCACCGGCGCGCGCAGCTCGAGACGGCTCAAGGGCGCCGAGCGCGCGTGCAGCGGATGCGACTCGGAATACTCCAGCTCCTCGCGCACGTCGAGGAGCGCGAGCTCCCCGCCGTCGGCGAGCATGGCCTTCAGCCGGTCCGCCGGGACCGGCCGTAGGCCGCTCACGTCGCCCGCTGCGCCGCCATCTGCTTTACGGCGCCGGTTTTCAGGTCGAAGCTCGAGCGCGCGATGCGGTCGAGGTTGGTGCCGGTAACGCGCACGAAGCGCGATCCGTCCGGGTAGTCGATCGAGTGGATGGCGCCGTCCTGGAAGATGCCCGCGTGTCCCGGATTGAGGCGGTATTTCCTGGTTTCCTCGAGCCTCGCCGTGCCCGGGTCGGCGCCGCCGTCGACGCGCCGGTACTCGATCATGTCGGTGTACGAGCTCGCCTGCCCGTAGATCGCCCAGGAGGCGCCGTGATCGTGCGGCGGCGAGGCGCGCGCTTTTTCGTTGATGTGGGCGAGGATCTGGAAGCCGAGCTCGGCGTCGTCGTGAAGGACGTGGAGCCCCTTGGGCGTGCGCTCGGAGCAGTGCGCGGCGAGGAAATCCTCGTCTTGCAGGAGGCGCTCGAGGAACGCCCGGATCTTCTCGCGCCCCGCAGGGCCGGGGTCGCGCCGCAGGGTGGAACGGCAATCGTCGACGAATCGATTCAGACTGTAGGACATGGCACACCCGCTTCGGTTGAACGCCCGGGCAAGATTAGCATGGCCGGCACCCTGCTACTTCAGCGCACGGTAGAGGAACGGCAGGCTCACGTCCATGCGGTAGTCGATGTCGGAGTGGTTGTCGTCGAACTCTTCGTAGCGGTGGCGGATTCCGGCCGCGGAAAGGCGCGCCGACAGGATGCGCGAGCCGTAGTGGATGTGGTACTGGTCGAGCCAGCCGCAGTCGATGTAGATGCCGCGCAGCGATTTGAGATTCTCGCGGTACCGGTCGACCAGGTTGATCGGGTCGTGCGCCCGCCACCTGCGCCAGCGCTCCTCGATGACCTCGCCCGACTCGAGGTTGAACGGCACGCGAAAGCCGTTGGGTGCGCGCGGATCCGGATCGTAGGTCGCCGCCATGCACAGGTTCATGATGCAATGGCCTTCGCCGGTCGAGAGCTTCTCCTTCTTCCAGACGTGCTCGAGGAAGCGCCGGATGCGCCCGTCGTCGAGACCCTCATTGAGCTTGCCTCCAGGGCCTTTGCGGCGCGACTCGCGAAGCGCGTCGTAAGCGCCGGCCTTGCGCCTGCGCGCGCGGTGCTTCATCAGCTCGTTCAGCGTGTTCGGCCAGTCGTGCCCGTAGACGAACTCGAAGTAGGCGTCGCCCGAGTGATCGGCGACCGCGCCCCAGTATTTCGCGTATTTCATGCCGTGCAGGATCGCGCCGTAGCCGCCCGAGGATTTCCCGAAGCAGCCGCGGTGCTCGCGCGAGGCGAGCGTCCTGAAGTGCCGGTCGACGAAGGGGATGATCTCGCGCGTGAGGTAGTCGGCGTAGTCGCCGATCGCGGAGGAGTTGACGTACTGGTTGCCCCCGAGCGCGGTGAAGCAGTCCGGGAACACGATGATCGC
>JBGQKK010000254.1:0-4535 GCA_041499545.1 Gammaproteobacteria bacterium
CTTGCGTGAGCTGGCGCTGCCACTCGGCGTCGGACTTGACGACCGGTGCGCTTTCCACCGGGCCGACGAGCTCACCTTTTTCGTTGTAGACGCGGATCTTCATGGTTCAGCCAGGTACCGGCGTCGAGGCTTCCTCGGGTCCGGGAAGTCCCCTGCAGATCACCCGATTGCGGCCCGCCTTTTTGGCCGCGTACAGGGCGTCGTCGGTGTGCTTCATCCACGAGTCCGCGGTTTCGCCGGAGCGCAGCTCGCCCACGCCCACGCTCACGGTCGCGCGCCGGTCGTCGAGCAGCGGCGACTCGGCGATCGAGGCGCGAAGCTGCTCCGCGACGACCGCGGCCGCCGCCTCCTGCGTATCGGGCAGGAGCAGCATGAACTCCTCCCCGCCGATGCGAAACAGAAGGTCGAGCTTGCGCGAGCGCTTCTCCACCAGGGAGGCGATACCCTTCAGCACGCTGTCGCCCTTTGCGTGACCCAGCTGATCGTTGATGCGCTTGAAGTGATCGACGTCGATGACAAGCAGCGAGGCCGGGGCCGCGCTGCGCCGGTGTCGCTCGATGGTGTCGTCCAGGCAGCGCTCCATGTGGCGACGGTTAAAGACACCCGTCAGCGGATCCAGGATCGCCTGGTCGATCAGCCGGCGCTGCAATGCGCCGATGATGCTCAAGGTGATGTTGGCTAGGACGATGGTGAGCGTCAGCGTGGCGAAGAACCGGATGGTGTAGGCGAGGCCGATGTAGTAATAGACCAGCGCGGTGAGGCTCACGAGGAGCACGATATTGCCCGCGTTGGCCACGCGCCGTGACAGGGAAAAGGTGAAGAGCAGCACTATGGGATAGGACCACAGCGCGCCGAAAAAGCCCTGCGTCTTGAGCGAGAGCCCCATGCCCGGTATGGCCGGGACAAGCAGCAGGATCAAGGGAAGTGGGGGGGATTTCTTCAGGTAGATCGCCAGGGCATCGGCGCCGAGAAGGAGCACAGCGACGACGATGCCCGTCCCAAGAGCGGACTGCCCCTGCACGAAGGCGTTGATGGAGAACGGAATGAGGAAAACCACCGCCGCGATAGCGGTGGCATACAGGATCCGCACGCGGTAGATGGCCAGCGGATCCTCGCCGGCCTCGACTGGACCTGCGCTCTGCATCTCCTTCCCCCCTGTGATGCGGCGTCGGGTGAGTCCGAATGGTCCGGCTAGGGTAACACCGGAAACGGCGGCAGTGCTGACGGGGCGCAACTCGGCGTATTGTCCGCTCACATGCGTTCGACGAGCGCGGCGAGGCGCGAGCGCATCTCCTCGGGCGGAAGCTGGACGCTGCCGCCGTGCCCGGCGAGCACCCACTCGAAGCGATGGCCGGCAAGCTTGGGCATGGCGTTTGTCGGTCCGGCTACCGGGAGATCGGAGTTGCTTACAATATCACCGCTAGCCGAGCGAACCTTTGCGAACCGTCCAACCTTGGGAGTCTCACGATCAGCCGCGAATTCGCCGGCACCCATGCTGAAACCATGGTCCCCGGTTTTCTGGATCGCCGCCCTGCTCGGCCTGGCCGCGCCGGCCGGAGCCGAGGACGGTCACCGGCACGCCCGGCAGCAGGAGCGGGCGCCGATCGTGATCGGCCACCGCGGCGCGAGCGGCTACGCTCCCGAGCACACGCTCCTCGCCTATAGCATCGCCATCGAGATGGGCGTCGATTATGTCGAGCCCGATCTCGTGATGACCAGGGATGCGGTCCTGGTGGCGCGCCACGAGAACGACATCTCCGGCACCACCGACGTCGCCGCTCGGCCCGAGTTCGCCGGCCGCCGGACGACGAAGAAGGTGGACGGGGCAGCGATCACCGGATGGTTCACCGAGGACTTCACCCTCGCGGAGTTGAAGACGCTGCACGCGAAGGAGCGCATCCCGCAGATCCGGCCGCGGAACGCGCGCTTCGACGGAAAGCTCGAGATCCCGACGCTGGAGGAAGTGCTGACGCTCGTGCAATCGGTCAACGCCGAGCGCATGCGCGAGGCGCAGGGCCGGCCCTTCAGGCCGGTCGGCGTCTACCCGGAAACCAAGCATCCGACCTACTTCGCGCGCATCGGCCTCGCGATGGAGGAGCCCCTGGTGAAGCTCCTGCACCGCTTCGGCTATCGCGGCAGGAACGCGCCGGTGTTCATCCAGTCCTTCGAGGTCGGCAACCTGAAAAAGCTGGCGCGCATGACGGATCTGCCGCTGGTGCAGCTGCTCGACGCAAGCGGCAAGCCGTTCGACTTCGTCGTGAGCGGCGACTCGCGCACCTATGCCGACCTCGCGAAGCCTGCGGGCCTCCGCGAGATCGCCCGCTACGCCGCCGGCATCGGCGTCAACAAGGCCCTGATGATCCCGCTCACGCGGCAAGGCTTCCTCGGCACGCCGAGCACGCTGGTGGGCGACGCGCACGCAAGAGGCCTCGTCGTGCACGGCTGGACCTTCCGCGGAGAGAACTTCTTCCTGCCGGCGGACTTCGACTCGAGCACCGACCCGGCCGCGCTGGGCGATCTGGCGGGGGAGCTGAAGCGCTTCCTAGCGCTCGGCATGGACGGCTTCTTCACCGATCAGCCGGACATCGGCGCGCGAGCACGCGACGAGTTCGTGCGCGCGAACTGAGCGAGACGCGGCGCCGGCACCGTCAGGTATAGTGGTCGCGGGCCGGAACAGCGATGCCGTTTTGATCGAAACCCTCGCCACCGCGATCGCCACCGCCAGGACCCGGCGGGTGGCGTATTCGCGCGCCCTGGTCATGCTGGTCGGCTCGCTCGCGTGCGTGCCGGCGGCGCAGGTCGCCGGCCCGACCCTGCCGGGCTTCCTCGCGGCTTTCGGCGCGGCCGAGTTCCTGGTGCACGCGATCACCGCCTTCCTCCTCTACGGCCTGTTCTATCTGCACGCGCGGCCCGCGCTCGCCTTGCTCGCGGCCGGTTACGTGTTTTCGGGATTGATCGTCGTCCCCTACGTGCTGTTCGTGCCGGGCATCTATCCGCGCCTGGTCGAGGTTCCCGGCCACTCGCAGGTTTCGTTCTGGATATGGATCGTCTGGCACACGGGAGCGCCGCTCTACGTCCTCGGCTACGCGCTGCTCGGGAGCACCCGCTCGCCGTCCGAGCTCGGCGAGCGCGGCTTGCACCGGTGGTGCCTGTGGAGCCTCGGCGCCACGCTCGCCGGGGTCGCGTTCGCTACGCTCGCGGTCCTGCTCGCCGCGGACTGGCTGCCGCATCTCATCGAGGGCAACCAGTACGACGAATTCCGTCTGGCGCCCGGCGGCGTCGCCATCATCGTGCTGAATCTCGCGGCGCTGCTCGCTCTCGCCGGGGCGACGCGGCTGCGCACCGCGCTCGACTTGTGGCTCGCCGTGGCGGTGTTCGCCGGCCTGCTCGATGTGCTGCTGTCCAACCTGTCGGGCGCGCGCTTCTCGGTCGGCTGGTACGCCGCCCGAGTGAACAGCCTGCTCTCGGGCGCGATCGTGCTGATCGCTTTCCTGCACGAGATCCAGCGCCACTATCGGGAGCTTGCTCGGCGCGCGACGTCGGCGAGCGACCGTTAGCCTGCTCGGCTCCTCGGCTGCGCTCTACGGAATTGCGCAGGGCTTTCCCGGCTGCTCGCTGGGCGCGCTGCCCGCCAGCCTGATGTGGTAGTTGATGATGCGCGAAAGCACATCGGACGCGTTGCGTGCCTCGACCAGGAACACGCCGTTGGGCGGCTGGTTGGCGACGAACTCGAACGGCGCTTCCAGATTGGCGACGTTGAACACCGGCCCGCCCTTTTGCGCCACGGAATCGAAGTAAGTCAGGATCGAGGCGTTGCCGTTCGGATCGAAGGGCGAGCCCGGATTGGCGAAGGTGCCGAAGATCGGATCCCCCTGAACGGGCGAGCCCGGAGGTGGAGTGGCCTTGGCGAGGGTGTTCAGCGCGCGCAGGCTGTTGTTTCCCTGGTTGCTCACCGAGAGCCGGGCGACGCCGCCGGGATCGGAGGCCATCACCCGCACCAGGAACGGCGACGCGACGAAGATGCACTTGTTGGGGTTCGACACGCCGACGACCAGCGAGATCTCGTCGAAGTTGGAGTTGTGCGATGCGTTTTCGTACCACACCGTGAAGTACAGCGTGGGCGGCGTCGTTTCGTTGAGGACGGGGGTGAGCGGGCAGCCGGCCAGGACGAAGGAGAGCGCCAGCACCCAATACCGAGAGCTCATCGCTTCGCTCCTACGGCCGCCAGCGAGAGAGCGAGAACGGGGATGGATGCCCTCATGTTCCCTCCTTCGGAGTGCGAAAGTGTACGTCAGACTGACAACGGCGCTTCAGCGTTGTTCCACTCGTCATTCTGCAGAACGATGCGGTATCCGTCCCGGTCTTCGTACGTGCGTCCGCGAACATCCCAGTACGGATTGAACGCCGCGACCGGTTTGAACCCGGCGGCCTGCATCTCGGCGCAGGCGCTTCGCCACTCGGCGGGCTTCGGAATGTAGAAGACCACCAGGTCCTCGGCGGTGGGCGTGGGCGCGACCGGATGCCTCCGGGAGCGC
>JBGQKK010000255.1:0-4534 GCA_041499545.1 Gammaproteobacteria bacterium
CTCGACGTCGACGCGCCCGCCCGGATCGCGCTTCCAGTCGGCGTTCTTCAGGTAGATCTCGAGCGGCGTGCGCACGAAGCTGGCCTTGTGCAGGTCGCGCTTCGCCTGCTCGGTGTTGGCGAGGTAATACTTCGTGACCGCGACATAGTCGGCCAGGAACGCGCGCACCGCATCCGGATGCGCCTTCAGGAATTTCTCGCCGAACCAGACGTCGAGCAGCTCGTGGTCGTAGCCCACGGCTTCCGTCGCCGTGAACAGCTTGCGCAGCCCGCCCTTGGCGACCTCGGCCGAATAGAAGGGCTCGACGAAAGTCCCGGCACTCACCTTGCCGCTCCGCACCGCGTCGCCGATCGCCGGGAACACCATCGGCACGACCTTGGTGTCCCGGTCGGGAACCAGCCCGGCGTTGATCAGGCCGGCGCGCGCCCACAGGTCGGTGGCGGTCTTGATTCCGACGATCGCGATCGTGCCGCCCTTCAGGTCCTTGGTCGTCTTGATCGGGCCGTCGTCCTTCACCATGTAGGTCGTGCTGAACCACTGCTTGCCGGAGGCCTCCGTGCACACGCTGGCGACGATCTTCATGTCGAGCCCTTGCGCGCGCGCGAAGATCACCGCGAGGCCCGGCGCGGTGCCAGCGTCGATCTCGCCCGCGAGGAACGCCTGGAAGCGCTCGGGGTTGGCCTGGAAGAGGATCTGCTTGAGCTCGTAGCGCTTTCCCTGATTGGGGGCGAGATCGGGGCGCGCGCTCATCAGCCACAGCTGTTCCTCGGCGGCGAAGCCGCGCCCCAGACGGATCAGCGGCGCGCCCTGTGCCACAGCACCGGCGCTGAAGGCAATGGCGAGAATCGCAAGGAAGGTTTTCACGATGTCCCCTCACACATAGTAGGTATCGAGCTTTTCCCAGTATATCAACCTGTCGCGCAGCAGGACGACCGCGCGGTCGAGCGCGTAGCCGAGCCCGCCGATCACCACCACGACGGCCAGCATGCGGTGGGTTTGGAGCGAGGATAAGGAATAGATCACGCGGTAGCCCAGGCCGTCGGCCGAGCTCAGCATCTCGGTGATCACCACCACGATCATCGCCACCGGCGCCGCGACACGGAAGCCCGCGAAGACGAAGGGCGCCGTGGCCGGGATCACCACGCGCCGCAGGATGGCGACGCGCGAGGCGCCCATGTTGCGCGCCGCCCACAGAAGCGTGCGGTTCACGTCGCGCGCACCGTGGTAGGTCATGATGGCGATCGGGTACAGGCATTCGAGGAACACGAGCGCGATCTTCGACAGGCTGCCGATGCCGAAGACGAAGACGAAGATCGGGAGGAGTGCGAGCTTGGGCACGGCGTAGGTGCCGGAGAACAGAGGATCGAGCAGCCCCGCGACGAAGGCCGAGCGCCCCATCAGCACACCGAGCAGCGTGCCGCAGGCCGCGGCGAGGGCGAAGCCCCCGAGCGCGCGCTCGAGCGTGACCCACATCTCGAGGATGAATTCGCCGCTCGCGAGGAGCCGGCCGAGCTCCCAAGCGATGCTCGCGAGCGATGGGAAGAGGAGCGGACTCCACAGCCCGCTGCGCGCGGCGGCTTCCCAGGCGAGCAGTGCGACCGCGACAAGCACGAACCTCATTGGGGCTCGGCCTGCCAGGCAAGCAGCCGTCCGCGCGCCGAGCGCATAAGGCGGTCGCCCGCATAGCCGAGGATGGCGATGGAGAGGAGCGACACGTACATCAGGTCAAAGCGCAGCGAATACTCGGCGACGCGGATGAGATAGCCGAGGCCCGAGCGCGCGTTGATCATCTCGGCGGCGAACATCACCACGAACGACAGCGCGAGCGATACGCGCATGCCCGCGAAGATCATCGGCGCCGCGCTCGGCAGCACCACCGAGCGGAAGATGCGTGCGCGCCCGGCGCCCATGTTGAGCGCCGACCACACCAGGATGGTGCGCGTCTGCCGCGCGCCGTAATAGGCGTTGATGAACACGGGGTAGAAGCAGGCGAGCGCGATGATCAGGATCTTCGAGAGGTCGCCGATGCCGAACCACAGCATGAAGATCGGCAGCATGACGATCTTGGGCACCGGGTAGGAGAGGAATACCGCCGGGCTCAGCATGCGGTCGACCCAGCGCACCGCGCCGGCCGCCAGGCCGAGCACGACGCCCGCGGCGGTGCCGAGCGCGAAGCCGGGCAGGGAGCGCGCGAGGCTCGCGCCGACATGCTCGTACAGCTCGGACGTGCCGAGCGCCGCCCAGAAATCCTTCAGGATTTCCACCGGCCCGAGCATATAGCTCGGCAGCCCGCCGAGCGAGGCGAGCTGCCACGCCGCGAGGGCGAGCAGCAGCAGGCCTGCTCTTGCGAGACCCACTTGGGCGGTCAGTGCTCCTCGCGCGGCACCAGCGCGAAAATGCGCCCCGGGGAACCGGTGCCGCCGAGGATCTTCAACGGCGGCACCACGACCACGAACTCGTAGGCCCTGGCGGCCGACAGCTCCTCGAGGTTCAGGTTCTCGACGATGTAGACCCCTGCGTCGGCGATCACCTGCATGTGCACGGGAAAAATCTGGAACTTCGGGCTGGTGACGACCGGCGGGCGCATCTCGAATGTCAGCGTGTCGTCGCCGACCATGCGCGCACCGTGATCGATCAGGAATTTCGCGCCGCCGACGCTGGGACCGGGTGAATCATTTCCCTTATAGAGGTCGGGATTCGACTTGAAGTACTGACCCCATCCGGTACGGATGAACACCGTGTCGCCTTTCTTGAGCTTCACGTGCTGGTGCTTCGCTGTCTGTTCCAGAAGCGCCGCCGTAACCTCCTTGGTAGCGTCCAGTGGTCTCGCGTCGCCCTGGACAAAGCGCGCCACGTCGAGCAGCACGCCGCGGTTGACTATCAGATCGGTTGGGAACTGATCGATGGCTAGGTTGGCACCCACGTGGCCGACCCCGGTCCCGATCCCGTCCGGATTGCTCGTCGAAGCAAAAGCGTCCGCGCCTCCGAACAGTTTTCCGTTGTGGCCGATATGCCCGATCGCGTCGATGTTCGGCGCGCCGTGCTGGCCGCTGAAATGCATCACCTCTGAGGCGAAGGTCAGCTGTCCGCCATCGTTGAACTTGTTGAACGTATTGGCGTGCGTGTCTTGGAGTGCAAACGAGTACGGCGGATTGACCCCGGCAACAGGCGAGGTGATTTCCCAGGTGTGGGACAGATCGATGAGGCGCGCCTTCTTGATCGCGTTCAGCAGGTCCCGCGCGTCTCCGGAATCGTGGTCTGCAAGCGCAGAAGCGGACGAGACGAGGCAAAACGCGGCGAAGGCGGCCGCCAGCAATGGATGACAGTGACGATGCTGTGAAAGACGGTGCTGCGTGCCGCGCGTGGGCTCGAACATGTTCTCCTCCTGATGGGTTGATCTACCAGGAAGCCGCCGGCCCTTCGCTCGGGGCCTTTGACCGCTTCCGCCTGCGTCGGTTCGCAAGGCCCGGCCATCATAGCGCATCCTCCCGCCGCGCAAGTACCTCGCGTCCGCGCTCCGCGGGTGGGACAATAGGCGCCCTCATGAACCGCTTGCTGCGCTCGATCGACGCGATTCTGTTCCCTTCCCGCCTGGGCGTCCTGCGGGAATTCGTCCTCGCGTTCCTCGCGTTCAACGCGCTCACCCGCCTGGCGCTCGCCGCGTACAACGGCGAGCCGTCCTTCTTCCTGCCCTGGCGCATCCTGCCGGCGATGGCGATCGGCGCGGCTTTCGATCTGGGCGCCGCAGCCTTCGTCGTGCTGCCTCTCGCGGCCCTGATCGCGTGGTGGCCGCAGCGCCATTCCCGGGCGCTCGGTCTGGTCCTCGCGGTCCTCCTTCTGCCGCTGTGCGGGCTCATGGTCTTCGTCGGCGCCGCCGAGCTGGTCTTCTGGAACGAGTTCGCGTCGCGCTTCAATTTCATCGCGGTCGATTACCTGATCTACACCAACGAGGTGATCGGCAACATCCGCGAGTCCTACAACATGCCGCTGCTGCTGTCGCTCGTTGCGGTGGTCTCCGTGCTGCTGTGGTGGGCGATCCTGCGCAGAGTGGCGCCGCTGGTGCCGGCATCGCCGGCCAGGCTCGGCGTTCGCTCCCGGGCGGTCGTGATATGGACGCTCGCGCCTTTCGTCGCGTTCGGGGCGCTCGACGTTCGCTACAAGGAATTCTCCGTCGACGCGCAGTTGAACGAGCTTGCGGGCGACGGCTACTTCGATTTCTTCCACGCCTTCCGGGCCAACGAGATCGACTACGAGCGCTTCTACAGGACGCTGCCCGTGGAGCGCGCGGAGCGGGTGCTCGCGGGCGCGCTCGACGCCACGCAGACGGCGGGCTCGAGGCCGCCTTTCGATCGCGACATCGCCGGCCACGGGCCCGAGAAGCGGCTCAACGTCGTCCTCATTTCCGTCGAGGCCCTGAGCGCCGATTTCCTCGCCTCGTTCGGCAACCGCGAGGGACTGACTCCCCGGCTCGACCGGCTCGCCGCGGAAGGGCTGCTGTTTACGCGCCTGTACGCGACCGGCACGCGCACCGCGC
>JBGQKK010000256.1:0-4491 GCA_041499545.1 Gammaproteobacteria bacterium
GCCGATGATGAGAATTTCCTGATGGGACTTGGCGCTCACGGGCAGGGATTCTACCTTCCGGCGGCGCCTTGCGGCGCGCGCGCCGCGTTACAATGGCCCTCATGAGCTACGAGCACGCTTCCTCCTCGTTCGCCTGGAAGGCCTCGAGCTTCAAGAGCCCTTCGGACTACCTGGTCGAGCTGACGAGCGACGACCGCGGCGAGCTGCTCGCAGCGGTCGCAGCCCTCGAGCGAAGCGACCGCCTCGCGCCCGTGCACGCGCTCGCGAAGAACGACTTCCGCTTCGGAGATCTGGGCAAGAAGCTGGAGCGCTGCTACGCCGAGGTGCGCTCGGGCAAGGGTTTCGCGGTGCTGCGCGGCCTGCCGTCCGAAGGACTGTCGCTGGCGCAATTCACCGCCTGCGCCTGGGGCGTGGGCCTACACCTCGGACGGGCGCTGTCGCAGAACGCGCAAGGGGAATTCGTCACCTCGGTGATCGACGCGACCGCCGAGGACGCTACCCCGCGCATGTACCGCAGCAACCTGGAGCTGCGGCCCCACTCGGACGTCACCGCGATGATCTCGCTCGCCTGCTGGCACAAGTCGGCCTCGGGCGGTGCATCGATCGTGGTGAGCGGCGTCACCGTGCACGACGCGATCCGCAGCCGCGCGCCGCAGCTGCTCGAGCCGCTCTACCGCGGCTACCACTACCACCGCCTGGGCGAGGAAGGCCCGGGCGAGGAGCCGACCACCCCCTACCGCATGCCGGTGTTCGCCAACCGCAACGGGCAGCTCTCCTGCCGCTACCAGCGCGCCGGCATCGCCGCGGGCCAGCGCGAGCGCGGCGTGCCGCTCGAGGAGCGCGACATCGAGGCGCTGAACCTTTTCGATGCGATCGCGGCCGCGCCGGAGAACCGGCTCGCGTTCTTCCTCGAGCGCGGCGACATGATCGTCATCAACAACTACACCGTGATGCACGCGCGCACCCGCTTCACGAATTTCCCCGAAGCCGAGCGGCAGCGGCGCCTGGTGCGGCTATGGCTCGACGCGGAAGGGTTCCGCGACGTGCCGCGCGAATTCAAGCTGTTCGCCGAGAACGGCATCCCGAAACAGGAAGGCCGGCGCGCGACCTTCGATTTCAAGAAGCTCTACCGCGACGACCCGGTCGCGACGGGCGGCGTGCCCGATCTCAAGATCACGGACGGCGAGGCGGCGCGAAGCCGCTAGCGCCGGGAGAAGCATGAAGACATTACTACGGTGCCTTGCGCTCGCCGCGACGCTCGCTCCCCTTGCCGCACATCCACAGACATTTCCCACGCGACCCGTCCGGCTGATGGTCCCCTTCCCGCCGGGCGGCGCGACCGACATCGTCGGGCGCCTCGTCGCCGCCAAGATGCAGGAAGTGTGGGGCCAGCCCGTAGTCATCGAGAACAAGCCCGGCGCGGGCACGGTGGTCGGCACCGACTACGTCGCCAAGTCCGCGCCCGACGGCACCACCCTCGGCACGGTGGTCACGGCGTACGTCATCAATCCCAGCCTGCGCAAGGACCTGCCTTACGACACCCTCAAGGACCTCGCCGGCGTGACGCAGGTCTCGGTGCAGCACCTGGTGATGGCGGCGCATCCCTCGCTTCCGGCGAACAGCATTCCAGAGTTGATCGCGCTCGCGAAGAAAGAGCCGGGCAAGCTCTCGTACGCGACGCCGGGAAGCGGCACCGCGATGCACCTTTCGGTCGAGATGCTCAAGACCAGCGCGGGCATCGACCTGGTGCACGTGCCCTACAAGGGCGGCGCGCCCGCGCAGCAGGACGTGCTGTCGGGGCGCGTGCCGATCCTGATGGACGTGCTCTACGCGGTGCAGCCGCTCATCAAGAGCGGCAAGATCAAGGTGCTCGCGCTCCTGTCGCCCGCGCGCGCGCCCGAATCGCCGGATTACCCCGTGGTCTCAGAGTCCGTTCCCGGCGTGAGCGCGCTCTCGCTCGTCGGCATCGTCGCCCCCTCGGCCACGCCGCGCGATCTCGTCAAGCGCATCGGCGCCGACATCGCGCGCGCCGTGAAATCCTCCGACCTCACCGAGCGCATGAAGCAGCAGGGCATGGAGCCGATCGGCTCGACGCCCGAGGAGTTCGACGCGCTGATCCGCGCCGAGATCGAGAAGTGGGCGAAGGTGGTCAAGGCTTCCGGCGCCAAGGTGGATTGAAGCCTCATATGGCATCGCCTACACAGCAGGTCAGGCTCGTTGCGACGACTCTTGTCGCCGCTTTGACGGTGATGGTAGCGCTGCTTTTCCCTCTGGCCGAGTATTGTGCGCCGGACCGACCCGCGAGTCCCGGCGCGGGCGCGCCGGGCGCCGCCAAGGCACCTGCGGCGACCGAGGACGAGTCTCCGTTTACGAAGCTCGTCAGAAGCCTCCTCCAGGCGCAGGAAACCCGCACCGCGGGCGGCGAGACTGCGAGCGAGCGCTGGTGGACCGGATTCTGGTGCGGAGCGAAAGTCTCCGATTTGCTCATCGCGGTTTTCGCCTTGTGGTTCGTGGTGCTCGCCGGCTGGCAGGGTCGCCTGCTGACGCGCGCCGTCGACGGCGCCGAGCTGTCCCGGCAGAGGCTCGAGCGCGCCTACGTTACGGCCGGTCCGGGCGCCAGGCGCTGGTCCCAGGAACACGAGAACCCTTCCGATGAGCGGCGGGTGGAAATCGGCATCGCCGTCACCGCGGGCAACTACGGGAAGACGCCCGCCTACCTTCAAAAGGTCTACTTCGGAGTCTGCGAGAAGTCCGCGTGGCCCGTGATCGAGCCCCTGTGGCCGAACGTGGAGGACATCGCCCAGGAGATCGTCTGGAACGAGGTCATTCCGCCGGCCGCACACCGGGGCGAGCTTCTCACCAAGAGCGATACATTCTCCGAGCTCGACCATACCAAGACCTACGTGAGCTTCGGCAAGCTCATCTACAGCGACGTGTTCCAACGCCAGCACTGGTGCGCCTGGAAGCACGACGTGATCTCCGTGGATGGCATGAGATGGAGAACCGTCGCGCACGAAGGCGCCTATCTCAGCGATCAGGGCTAGAAGTGGGCGAAGTGGTGAAGCTTTCGGGAGCCAAGGTCGATTAGGTCGTAATGAAATAGACGCGGAGAGGGTGGTGTTTACTACGTACTATGTCGAAAGCCGTCAGGTTTTTCGATACATCACTCTTGGGGACCTATGAAATCCGCCGCCAGATTTCGAACTCGCCGCTGCGCCGGCCATGTGCTGGCGGTCGCCCTCGTTTTTCTCGCTTCGCCGGCGCTCGCACAGGGTATCACCGCCACCCAGGTGACGATCGGCCAGACGGTCGCGCTTTCCGGCGGCATCGGCGAGCACGGCCAGGCGCTCACGCTCGGCGCGCAAGCCTATTTCGACAAGGTCAATCGGGCCGGCGGGGTGCAGGGCCGCAAAGTGGTGCTCGTCTCCCTCGACGACGCCGGAGATTCCAAGCGCGCCCAGGAAAACGCGCGCAAGCTTGTCCTCGAGCAAAGGGCTATCGTCCTCTTCTCCGGCGCAGAAGGAGGCCCGTGCGTCGCCGCGACGACGCTGGCAGGCGAGCTTCACGTCCCGGTGGTCGGCTGCGCCGGCGGCTCGCCGGAGCTGCGCGAGCCTTTCAATCCCTTCTCCTTCCCGGTCCGCGCGGCTCACCTCGACGAGTTCGAGAAGCTCATAGAATACGCGGCGGTCTTCGGCCGGAAGAAAATCGGCTTCGTCCACTCCGACAGCGAGACCGGGCGGAAGCATCTCGCGAACGTGCGCCGTCTTGCCGATCGTTACGGCGTCGAAGTTGCCCTCGCCTTGCCGCTGCCTTCGGGCAAGGACGTCTTCGATCCCGCCAAGATCGCCGGAGAGATCTCGAAGGCGGGAGTCGAAGCCATGATCAACCACGGCTCATATGGCCAATACGCGGAGATCATTCGTGCGGCCAGGAAGCAGGGGAGCCGGACGCAGTTTCTCGCGGTCAATTCCGGCGCGCAACAGATGGTGCACCAGCTGGGAAGCGACGCCACGGGACTGATCTTCTCGCAGGTTGTGCCGTTTCCCTGGTTCGAAGCGACGCCGATCGTGCGCGAATATCGCGACGCGCTAAAGGCTCAGGCTCCGCAAGCCGAGCCCTCGTTCAGCAGCCTGGAGGGGTTCATCAACGCCAAGGTACTCGTCGAGGCGCTGCGCCGCGCCGGCCGGAAACCCACGCGTGAGGGCCTCATCGCAGCGCTCGAGTCGATGCACGGCTACGACGTCGGCGGCCTGAACATCAGCTACGCGGCGGGCAGCCACCAGGGTTCGCGCTTCGTCGACGTGGTCGTGGTCGGATCGCGCGGGCAGTTCGTTCGGTAAGGCGCAACAGTGGCAAGGCAGGTCAGAGCAACTTGTCCTTCTTCATTGCTTCGAGGATGACGGCGATGTACTGCGTCGCAGCGGCTGCGCCGCTTTTCACGTTCTGGGCGTTGGTCGTCCGGGTCCTCGCGGACCAGATGAGCTTCTCGCC
>JBGQKK010000257.1:0-4491 GCA_041499545.1 Gammaproteobacteria bacterium
AGGTTGCGGAACAGCACCACCAGGATCGCCAGGCCGATCGCCGATTCCGCCGCCGCCACGGTGAGGATGAAGAACACGAACACCTGCCCGGCGATGTCGCCCAGGTAGTGCGAGAAGGCGATGAAGTTCATGTTTACGGCGAGCAGCATCAGCTCTATCGCCATCAGCAGGATGATCACGTTCTTGCGGTTCAGGAAGATCCCGACGATGCTGATCGCGAACAGCACCGCGCTGAGAATCAGGAAATGCGACAGTGAAAGCAAACGACGTCTCCCGTTTTTACTGCTAGTCGTTCTTCTCCGACGGCATCGACACCAGCCGCACGCGGTCGCCGCGCTTCACGGCGATCTGGCGGGCCGGGTCCTGGAACTTGGTGTCCTTGCGTTTCCTGAGCGTCAGCGCGATCGCCACGATGATCGCCACCAGCAGCAGCACCGCCGCGAGCTCCAGCGGATAGGCGTAGTCCGTATACAGCAGCCGCCCGAGCTCCTTGGTGTTGCTGTAGCCCGCGCCCGGGTCCTTCAGCCCCGGAAGCGCTTTCAGTCCGAAGTAGTCGCCGCGCAGCACCAGCACCATCTCGATCACCATGACGGCGGCCACCGCCGCGCCCAGGGGCAGGTAGCTCCAGAATCCCTCGCGCAGGCGCTCGAGGTTGATGTCGAGCATCATCACCACGAAGAGGAACAGCACCATCACGGCGCCGACGTAGACCAGCACCAGCGCGATCGCGAGGAACTCCGCGCGCAGCAGTATCCACAGCGCGGCCGCGGTGAAGAAGGAGAGCACCAGGAACAGCGCCGAGTGCACGGGATTGCGCGCGGTGATCACGCATATCGCGGCGGCCACCAGGACGAACGCGAAGAACCAGAAGACGGCGGCTTCGAACATGAGCTCTAGCGGTAGGCGGCGTCCGCGGCGCGGTCGCGGGCGATCTGCTCCTCGTAGCGGTCGCCCACCGCGAGCAGCATTTCCTTGGTGTAGTAGAGGTCGCCGCGCTTCTCGCCGTGGTACTCGAGGATGTGCGTCTCGACGATCGAATCGACGGGACAGGACTCCTCGCACAGCCCGCAGAAGATGCACTTGGTGAGGTCGATGTCGTAGCGCGTCGTGCGGCGGGTGCCGTCGGAGCGCTGCTCGGACTCGATCGTGATCGCGAGCGCCGGGCAAACGGCTTCGCACAGCTTGCACGCGATACAGCGCTCCTCGCCGTTGGGGTAGCGGCGCAGGGCGTGCAGCCCGCGGAAGCGCGGGCTCATCGGCGTCTTCTCTTCGGGATACTGGATCGTGATCTTGCGCCTGAACAGGTGGCGCCCGGTCAATACCATGCCCTTCAGCAGCTCGATCAGGAGGAAGGCCCTGAAGAACTCGCGCATGCGGTTGATCATTGCCAGATGCTCCACGGCGTCTGCATCCAAACGGCGATCACCACCAGCCAGACGAGCGTAGCGGGAATGAACACCTTCCAGCCCAGGCGCATGATCTGGTCGTAGCGGTAGCGCGGGAACGTCGCCCTGAACCACAGCAACAGCGACACCATGAAGAACACCTTGGCGAACAGCCACGCGAACGGCGGGATCGCGTTGGTGAGCTCGCTGTCCACGGGGGCGGCCCAGCCGCCGAGGAACATGACCGTGGCGAGCGTCGAAACGAGGATCATGTTCGCGTACTCGCCGAGGAAGAACAGCGCGAAGGTCATGCTGGAGTACTCGACGTGGAACCCGGCGACGATCTCGGATTCGCCCTCCGCCACGTCGAAGGGCGCGCGGTTGGTCTCGGCGATGCCGGAGATGAAATAGACGAGGAACATGGGAAGGAGAGGCAGCCAGTTCCACGAGAGGAAATTGAGCCCCTTGTGGGCGAAATAGCCGCGGTTCTGCGCCGTGACGATGTCGGTGAGGTTGAGGCTCTGCGACACCATCAGCACGCACACCAGCGCGAAGCCCATCGCGATCTCGTAGGCGACGATCTGCGCCGCCGAGCGCATCGCGCCGAGGAAGGCGTACTTGGAGTTCGACGCCCAGCCGGCGATGATCACTCCGTACACCCCCATCGAGGTGATCGCCATCACGTAGAGCAGCCCGGCGTTGACGTCGGCCAGCACGACCTCGGGGGCGAAGGGGATCACGGCCCAGGCCGCGAGCGCCGGCATCAGCGTCAGCATCGGCGCGAAGACGAAGAGAAACTTGCTCGCGCCGGTCGGAATGATCAGCTCCTTGAACATGAGCTTGACGGCGTCGGCGATCGGCTGCAGCAGGCCGATCGGCCCTACGCGGTTCGGCCCGAGGCGGATCTGCATCCAGCCGATGAGCTTGCGCTCCCACAGGGTAAGGTAGGCGACCAGCCCGAACAGGGGCAGCACGATGCAAAGAATCAGGATGGTGTTCTTCACCAGCAGCCAGACCGGCGGTCCCCACTGCGGCCCGAGCCACGCGGTCCACAGGCCCGCCCAAGCGTCGAACACGGTGGTCACCAGGCTCATGCGCGCTCCAGCGAGATCGTGCCGAACATGGGCCCCAGCCCCGCGGTGTGCCGGTGCGCGGCAGCGAGCCTGACGCAACCGGCGGGCAGGCGCTCGTCGATTCCGACTTCGACGATCGCCACGCCCTCGCCCTGGCGCACGCGCACGCGCTCGCCCGGCTTGACGCCGAGCTGCCCGGCGAGGGCGGAACCGAGCCAGGCGCGCGGCGGCAGAGCGTCGCGCGTCCTCTGGAGGGACCCGGCCCGGCGCACGATCGGGTCGCTGAAATAGATGGGCACGTCCGCGATCCGTTCCAGCTCCTCGCCCGGCGGAGCCGAAGCGAGCTTCAGGGCGACGCCGTCGACGCGGTTGGCTAGCTTGCCCGCGACGGCGTCGGGCCGGCACACCTCGTCGCGTATCGCCTCGGTCGATTCGTGGTCGAACCCGGGAAGGCTCATCAGGTTGCCGAGGACGCGCAGCACCTTCCAGGCGGGGCGAGCCTCGCCCAGGGGCTTCACGACAGCGTTGAAGCTCTGCATGCGTCCTTCGCAATTCACGTACGTGCCGGAGGTCTCGGTGAAGGGCACGACCGGAAGCAGCACGTCGGCATAGTCCGCCGCGAAGCTGCGGTACGCGGCGAGCGCAACCACCAGGTCGGCCGCCGCCATCGCCTTGGTCGCGGCGCGGGGGTCATGGCAGTCGAAATCGGGCTCGACGTGAAGCAGCAGGTATGCCCGCCGCGGCTGGGCGAGCATCGCCTTGGCGTTCATGCCGCCCTCGGAAGGCACGCAGCGAGCGAGATAGCCGCCGACGCTATTCGCCGCCTCGCCCAGGAATCCGAACTTCGCATCGAGCAGGCCGGCCAACTCCTGAGCGAGCCGCTGCAGCTGCGCGGCTTGAGGGTGCTGCGCGGCGAAGTTGCCGAGGAGCACCGCGACGTTCTTGCCCGAGACGAGGCTCGCGGCGATCGCCTTGGCTTCGCCGCCGACCGTCAACGAAGCGAGCTCGGCTGGCGCGGGCTTCTGCTTCGCCCGGGCGACTTCCTTGACCACCTGCGCGAACGTCGCAAGCAGCTCACCCGGCCGGACGATCGCCTTGTTCGCCACGGGCATGAGCAGCTCGTCGTCGGCACAGTGCAGCACGTTCAGCTGCGCCTTGTTCTTGGCGAGCTGGCGCAGACGCGAGGCGAGCAGCGGATGGTCCTTGCGCAGGAAGGAGCCGACCAGGAGCACGCGGTCGGCCTGCTCGAGCTCGGCGAGCTTCATCCCCAGCCAGGGGATGCCCGAGCGCTTGCCGTCGGCGGAGAAGTCCGACTGGCGCAGGCGGTGGTCGACGTTGTCCCCGCCCATGGCGCGCACGAGCTTCGCGAGCAGCGCCATCTCCTCGAGCGTGGAGTGCGGGCTCGCGAGCGCGCCGATCTCCTTGGGATCGTACTTGAAGCGCGTGTCCGAGAGGCCCTTGGCGACGAATTCGAGTGCGACCTGCCAGTCGACCTCGCGCCAGTGGCCGTCCTCCTTGATCATCGGCTTGGTGAGCCGCTCCTCGGAATTCAGGCCCTCGTAGGAGAACCGGTCGCGGTCGGAGAGCCAGCACTGGTTCAGCTCGTCGTTCTCGAGCGGCAGCACCCGCATCACGCGGTTCTGCTTCACCTGCACGATGAGATTGGAGCCCAGGCTGTCGTGCGGGCTGACCGATTTGCGCCGCGACAGCTCCCAGGTGCGCGCCGAGTAGCGGAACGGCTTCGAGGTCAACGCGCCCACGGGGCAGAGGTCGATCATGTTGCCGGAGAGCTCGGAGTCCACGGTCTTGCCGACGAAGCTGATGATCTCGGCGTGCTCGCCGCGGCCGATCATGCCGAGCTCCATGATGCCGGCGAGCTCCTGCCCGTAGCGCACGCAGCGCGTGCAGTGGATGCAGCGCGTCATGTCGGTCGAGATGAGCGGCCCCAGGTTCTTGTTGAGCACCACGCGCTTCTCTTCGGTGTAGCGCGACGCGCTGTTGCCGTAGCCGACCGCGAGGTCCTGGAGCTGGCA
>JBGQKK010000258.1:0-4473 GCA_041499545.1 Gammaproteobacteria bacterium
GAGCGCTTCGTGCTCGTCCACGAGAGCCACGTCGCCCTGCGCTTCGAGGACCGGCAGCATTGGCAGCGGGACGTGGTCGCGGCGCTCAAGGCGCAGCGCCCGGCGCCGGAGCTGGGCCGTAGCCTCGCCGAGACGTTCGACAAGCCCGAGCTGCGGCGCTCGGAGACGTTCGTCCGAGAAGACAAGCGCTGGGAAGCGGACCTCGGAGAGCTGATCGTGGAGCTCGACCGTACGCTGTCGTCCAAGCAGCGCGCCCACGTGGTCCGCCGCCTGTCGGACTACGCGGAGGATTTCGCCGCGCTCGCGGGAGAGAAGGAAGGGGCGGCATGAAGGCGCGGCAAGCCGGGTTCGCCTGGGCGCTCGCGGCGGCCTTGCTCACCCCGGCTGCGGCCTGGGCCGCCGGGGGGACGCTAAAGCCCTGGAGCGGCGGCGCGACGCCGCCGCTTGCGCTGCGCGATCTCGCGGGGAAGGAGCACAAGCTCGCCGACTACAAGGGCAAGGTCGTGGTGCTCAATTTCTGGGCGACGTGGTGCGATCCCTGCCGCGAAGAGATGCCCTCGATGCAGCGGCTCCAGGACAAGCTGGCCGGCAAGCTCGTGATCCTCGCCGTCGACTACGGCGAAGGCGCTCCACGGATCAAGGATTTTCTGCAGAAGGTGCCGGTGAAATTCACGGTGCTGCTCGACCGCGACACGACCGCCGCGACGGCGTGGAAGGTGAAGGTGCTGCCCACGACCCTGGTGATCGACCCGGAGCAGAAAGTCCGCTTAGTCGCGGTCGGCGACATCGGCTGGGACTCGGAGCCGGTCGAGCGCGAAATCAGGAAGTTGCTGCCCCCGGGTTGACGCCCCGCGGCGCGCCTATAATGTCGCCTTTCGGCGCAAGCCCCCCTCAAGTCTCCTAGGAGGACTCTCATGGATAGACGCTCGTTCCTGAAGGCCGGTGCGATGGCTCCGGCTGCAGCCGTTCTGCCGAAGCTAGCCCTCGCGCAGCAACTCCCCTTCAATCCGCGGCAAGCGGAGACCTGGCGCACCTTCGAGGTGACCACGCGGGTCGAGATCCTGTTCCCCGAAGGCGCGACGCGCGTGTGGCTGCCGGTGCCCTCGGTCGATACCGTCTATCAGAAGCTCATCGACAACGCCTGGTCGGGCAACGCGAGCAGCGCGCAGATCGTCCACGACGGCAAGTACGGCGCGGGTCTGTTCTACGCGGCGTGGGCCAATGCGGAGAGGAATCCCGTGGTCGAGCTCTACAGCCGCTTCGCCACCCGCGATCATGCCGTGGACCTGTCCAGCACTCCTTCCTCGAGCCGCAGGCTGAGCGCGCAGGAGCGCGAGTTCTACACCGAGTCGACCGAGCACATGCCCACCGACGGCATCGTGAAGAAGACCGCCGACGAGATCACGCGCGGGGCGAAGACCGACTACCAGAAGGCGAAGGCGATCTACGAGTGGATCGTCGACAACACCTTCCGCGATCCCAAGACCCGCGGCTGCGGCGTCGGCGACATCAAGGTCATGCTCGAGACCGGCAACCTCGGCGGCAAGTGCGCCGACATCAACGCGCTGTACGTGGGCCTCGCGCGCGGGGCCGGCTTGCCGGCGCGCGACGTCTACGGCGTGCGCGTGGCGAAATCGCAATTCGGCTACCGTAGCCTCGGCGCGGGCACGGCGAACATCACCCGCGCGCAGCACTGCCGCGCCGAGGTCTATCTCACCGGCTTCGGCTGGGTGCCGGTCGATCCGGCCGACGTGAGGAAGGTCGTGCTCGAGGAGAAGGCGCAGCCCACGGCCTTGAGCGACCCGCTGGTGGAAGCGGTGAGGCCGAAGCTCTTCGGCGCGTGGGAGATGAACTGGCTCGCGTTCAACACCGCGAACGACATCGTGCTGCCCCATGCGAAGAGCGGCAAGCTCACTTTCTTCATGTACCCGCAGGGCGAGACCGCGCAGGGGCGCCTGGACAGCCTCGACCCGGACAATTTCAAGTACACGATGACCGCGAGGGAAATGAACGTCTGACCGCTGCGCGGCAATGGCCGTGTGACGACCCTGCACTTCTCGCACGCGAACGGGTTTCCTGCGGCGTGCTACCGCAAGCTGTTCAGCTATCTCGAGCGCGACTTCGAGATCAGGTACGTCAACACCATCGGGCACGACCCGCGGCATCCGGTCACCGACAGCTGGCCGCATCTCGTTTCCGAGCTGATCGAGCACGTCGAGCGCCGCGGCGAGCCCGTGCTCGGCGTGGGACATTCGCTCGGCGGCTATCTCACCGCGCTCGCCGCGCTGAAGCGTCCGGCGCTGTTCCGCGCCATCGTCCTGCTCGATTCGCCGATCCTCGACCGATGGCGGGGAACGGTGTTCGGGATGGTGAAGCGCTTCGGCCTCGCCGACCGCCTCACGCCCGCAGGCCTGACGCGCGACCGCCGCACGGCATGGGCGTCTCCCGATGAGGCCTACGCTCACTTCCGCAGCAAGCGCGCGTTCCGCGATTTCGATCCCGAGTGCCTTCGCGATTACGTGACGCTCGGCACGCGGCCGGGCCCCGAGGGCGTGAGCCTCGCTTTCGACCCGGCCATCGAATACAGAATCTACCGCACGTTTCCCCACGACCTCGCGCGCGAGCTGCCCCGGCTGCACGTGCCGGCGGGGGTCGTCTGCGGCCGCGAGTCGTCCGAATCGAGACGCATGGGGCTCGCCACGACCCGCAGGCATTTCCGCGTGGTGCGCGTCCCGGGCGGCCACCTGTTCCCCTTCGAGCACCCCGAGGAAGCGGCCGGGGCGATCCGCGAAATGGCCGAGACGCTGACTGCGGCTTAGATCGAGCGCTGGCGGCGGCGCGCCTCGAGCCTGTCGATCGCTGTATGCACGCCGTCCAGGTTCGGATTCACCGCGAGCGCACGCCGGAAGTATTCGAGCGCCTTGTCGGGCTCTTCGAGCTGCAGGTAGATCTGGCCGTAGCCCGACAGTGCGCCGAAGTGCTGTGGATTGCGCCTGATCACCTCGTCGCAATCCGCGAGGGAACGCCGGTATTCACCCGCGAGGTAATAAACCGTGGCGCGCTTGTTCCAGCCTTCGGCGAATTCGGGCCTGAGCTGGATCAGCCGCGTGAACGTCGCGATGGCCTCGCTGAAGCGCTCGTCGTTCATCTCGGAGACTCCCCGCCTGAACAGATCGTCGATCCGCTCGTCTCCCGAGCGGCTCCATACCGCCCACAAGGCTTGCTCGGCGATGGCGCGTACGAGCGCGTCGGGATCGCGCAGCGCGGCGACCAGCGCCGGAGCGTCGTCCATGCGCCCCGCCGCGGCGAGGCCGAGCGCTCCCCGCCGCCGCTCCTGGGGATCGGATTTCGCTAGGGCCGCGAGTGCCTGCTCCCGCGACGGCGGCTCGGCGGCGGGGGGCATCGCCGGAATCAGGCAAGCGAGGGCGATAAGAAGAGCGATCAGCCCCTTGATCGAGGCCTTCGAGAGCATCATCCGGAATAAGGTCCCGGGCGCGGCGGTTAACGGTACGTTCGAAACAGAAAACGATGCATTCGAAACAGAACGATTGCTCACTATAATCCTCTAAGCTGACCTACGAAAGGAGGCCACCATGCTCAGGCCGCTCGCATTGACCCTCGCCCTCCTGGCGGGGCTCGCCCTCTCTCCGATAATCCGCGCCGCGGACACTCCTTCGGGACCGGCCAGGAGCCCCGAGGACCCGGATCTTGCAAGCGGCAGGAAGGCGGTCGAGGCCCAGAACTGGAACATGGCGATCGAGAGCTTCAGTCGCGTCGCCACGCGCGAGCCGACCAACCCCGACGTGAAGAACTACCTCGGATACGTCTATCGCAAGTCCGGGAATCTCGACCAGGCGTTCAAGTACTACAACGAGGCGCTGCGCCTCGATCCCGATCACAAGGGCGCTAACGAGTACATCGGCGAGGCGTATCTGATGGTGAATAACCTGCCGAAGGCCGAGGAGCATCTGGCCCGGCTGAACAAGCTGTGCTTTTTCCCCTGCTCGGAGTACAGCGACCTGAAGAAGGCCGTGGAGAAATACAAGTCCACGGCGAAGTGAGCCGGATCGCCGCGGATACCGGCGACGCCAAAAAACAAACGCCCGGCAGGCCGGGCGTTTTCGTTCCAGCTGCGCGTCCGGGATTCCCCGGGCGCGGCGGTTATTTGAGGTGTTTGCTGACGAGCTTGGTCATCTCGAACATCGAGACGCTCTTCTTGCCGCCGAAGACCGCCTTCAGCGCGTCGTCGGCATTGATCATGCGGCGGTTCTTGGAATCCTGCAGCTTGTTCTTCTTGATGTAACCCCAAAGCTTCTTGGTTACTTCGGTGCGCGGCATCGCCTTGGGACCCACCACTTCCGCCAGCGCGGAACTCGGGGTCATGGGTTTCATGAATGCCGCATTGGGTTTTCTCTTCTTGGCCATCTTGTATCTCTCCTCTAATTACGAGCTGGGTTGGTGACGCCGCACTAA
>JBGQKK010000259.1:0-4349 GCA_041499545.1 Gammaproteobacteria bacterium
AGGTCGCGCTCCTCGGCGGCGACCCGGGCATCGGCAAGTCCACCCTGCTCCTGCAGGCGCTCGCCGCGATGAGCGCTTCACGCAAGGCGGTGTACATCAGCGGCGAGGAATCGGCGGAGCAGGTGGCGCTGCGCGCGCGGCGGCTTGCGCTCGACCCGGGCAAGCTCGAGCTGCTCGCCGAGATCCAGCTCGAGCGCATCCTGGCGACGCTGCAGAAGGCGAAGCCCGAGATCGCCGTGGTCGATTCGATCCAGACCCTGTACTCGGAGCAACTGACCTCGGCTCCCGGCTCGGTCGCCCAGGTGCGCGAATGCGTCGCGCAGCTCGCCCGCTACGCCAAGTCGAGCGGGACGGTGGTGGTCCTGGTGGGACACCTCACCAAGGAGGGCGCGATCGCGGGTCCGCGCGTGGTCGAGCACATCGTCGACGCGGTACTCTACTTCGAAGGCGACACCCACCAGAGCTTTCGCCTGGTGCGCGCCTTCAAGAACCGCTTCGGCGCGGTGAACGAGCTGGGCGTGTTCGCGATGACCGACAAGGGGCTGCGCGGCGTCTCCAACCCGTCGGCGATCTTCCTGTCGCGGCACGCCGGGGAGGTGGCCGGTTCCTGCGTGCTGGTGACGCAGGAGGGAACCCGGCCGCTGCTCGTGGAAATCCAGGCGCTCGTCGACGCGGCGCACACGCCCAGCCCGCGGCGCCTGACCGTGGGCCTGGAGCAGAACCGGCTTGCGATGCTGCTCGCGGTGCTCCACCGCCACGCCGGCATCGCGTGCTACGATCAGGACGTGTTCGTCAACGCGGTGGGCGGTGTGCGCATCTCCGAGCCCGCCGCCGATCTCGCTGTGCTGCTCGCCATCGTGTCCTCTCTCACCGACAAACCGATCCCCGAGAAGGTCGCGGTATTCGGCGAGGTCGGGCTCGCGGGCGAGGTGCGCCCGGCTCCCCGCGGCCAGGAACGCCTCAGGGAGGCCGCCAAGCTGGGCTTCAGGCAGGCGATCATCCCCAAAGCGAACTTGCCCAAGCAGAAGATCGACGGGCTCGAATTGATCGCGGTGGAGCGCGTCGCCGAGGCGATCGCGCGCTTTCGGAAATGAGGAACCTCCCATGAGCGCCGCCCAGCCGGGAATCCTCGCGCCGGTTCCGCCTCAGGCGCGCTACCTTACGTTCGCGCTGAAGCAGGGCGCGCAGCCGCGCGAGGTGGTCAAGGCCCTGGCGGCGAGCGCCGACGGCAGGGCCTGCGTGGTGGGCCTGGGCGGGCTGCTGCTGTTCGCGATGCACAAGGAGATCGACGGGCTGCGCGCTTTTCCGCACCACCGGGGCGAGAGCTTCGAAGTGCCCTCGACTCCGGCGGCGCTGTGGTGCTGGCTGCGGGGCGACGATCGCGGCGAGATCGTTTTGCGCTCACGCGAGATCGCACGCCTGCTTGCGCCCGCTTTCGAGGTGGCGGGCTCGATCGACGCGTTCAGGTACGGCCGCGGGTTCGATCTCACGGGCTACGAAGACGGCACCGAGAATCCGCGCGGGAAGAAGGCGGTCGCGGCCGCGATCAGCGAGGGGCGCGCGGGGATGGCCGGATCCTCGTTCGTAGCGGTACAGCAATGGGTGCACGATCTGGAGACCTTCGCCTCCTTCACGCAAAGGCGGCAGGACGACACCATCGGCCGGCGCAAGAGCGACAACAAGGAACTGGGCGCCGCGCCCGCGTCCGCGCACGTGAAGCGCACCGCGCAGGAGAGCTTCACGCCCGAAGCCTTCGTGTTGCGCCGCTCCATGCCTTGGGCGGACGCGACGCGCGCGGGCCTGGTGTTCGTCGCTTTCGGCCGCTCGCTCGACGCCTTCGAGGCGCAGTTGCGGCGCATGGCGGGCGCCGAGGACGGCATCGCGGACGCGCTGTTTACGTTTACGCGCCCGGTGAGCGGGGCCTACTACTGGTGCCCGCCGATGAGGAAGGGGCGGATCGACCTGAGGGCGATCGGGGAGTAGTCGGCGGTATTCGCTGTATCCTGTCACCCTCTACAATAATCACAACTCTCGGAGGATTCATGTTCCGCACCATCCTATCTCTCGCACTCACCCTGTTCGCAGTCGGTTGGGTTCAGGCCCAGACCCTGGACGGCCGCCTCAAGAGGATCGTGCAGACCAAGACCATCGCCGTCGCTTACCGCGCCGACGCCATGCCGTTTTCATTCACCGACAGGAATGAGATCGGCGGCTTCTCGATCGATTTGTGCAAGCGCGTGGTCACCTCGATCGAGCGCCAGCTCAAGATTCAGGGTCTGCAGATCAAGTGGGTGCCCGTGACCCTGGAGTCGCGTTTCGACGCCGTGGCCAAGGGCGCCGCCGACATGGAGTGCGGCGCCAGCACGATGACGCTGACGCGGATGAAGCAGGTCGATTTCTCGAGCGTCATCTTCGTCGAGACCACCAGCCTGCTCGTCAAGGCGGCCTCCGGCCTTCGCTCTCTCTCCGACACTTCCGACAGGAAGATCGCGGTCATGGCGGGGTCCTCGAACGAGCGCGCCGTCAACGCGCAGCTCAAGCGCCGCCTGATCAACGCGACCGTGGTACCGTTCAAGTCGCGCGATGAGGCGTTTACCGCGCTCGAGGCAGGCAAGGTGGACGCGTTCGCCAGCGACCGCTTGCTGCTGCTCGGCGCGGCGACCAAGTCGAAGGACCAGAAATCGCTCTTGCTGCTTCCCGAGGAACTTTCGATCGAGCCTTATGGCATCGTCTTGCCGCGCGGCGACGCGGCGTTCCGCCTCGCGGTCAACACCGGGCTCGCCCAGCTCTATTCGAGCGGTGAGGTCGTCGAGATCTTCCGGCGCTGGTTCGAGAATTTGGGCACGCCGCCGGGCATCATCCTGGCGGCCTACGCTCTCGGTGCCATCCCCGAATAAGGCTCGGCGGCGCGCGTCGGAATCGTGATCGGCGCCTATCGCGAATTCGAAGGCTGCATGCGCCTCGCAGGGCACGTGCTGCGTAGGCTTCCCGTGCTCGCGCGGCCGCCGGTCGCGGAGTCCCTGACGCGGCAGATCTATTTCACCGGTGCGAGCGCCACCGCCGGAATGGTTCTGCGCGGCGCCATCATCGGAACGCTCATCATCGCCTACGTCATCGACGTCCTCGAGGCCGACTCGGCGCTCGCGGTCAAGATACTGCTCTGGGTGGTGCTGCGCGAGGTGGGGCCCCTGATCGCGGCGGTGCTGGTGATCCAGCGCAGCGGCACGGCGGTCGCCACCGAGCTCGCGCTGATGCAGATCTCCGGCGAGGTCGCGAGCCTGCGGCAGATGCGCATCGACCCGCGCGACTATCTGGTCGTGCCGCGCGTCGTCGGGATCGCCCTGTCCACGGCGGCGCTCACTTTCTACGTGCAGGTGATCGCGGTGGGCGGCGGGATGCTGCTCAGCGCCCTCACCATCGACGCCTCGCTCGGCGAGCTGGCGGGGGAGTTCTTCAATCTCGCGAGCCCGGTGGACTTCGTCTACTCGGTGATCAAGAGCTTTCTTTTCGGCGCCACGATCGCCGTGGTCTGCTGCTATCACGGGCTGCATCCTCCGGGAACGTCGATCAACGCGGTTCCCAAGGCGGCGATCAGCGCCGTGACGCAGAGCACCCTGCTGGTGATGCTGCTCAACGTGGTGTTCGCCTACCTGGTGTTCGGGCAGGCCTTCTTCGGCTTGGTGACCGCAAAGCTGTGAGCCAGGGCGCACAGGGCCTGGCACTTGAATACGAGCCACCCGCCGGCCGGGGCGAGTGCTCCGTCCGGATTCCTTTGGGCGGAAGCCATCGCGCCGGCGGCATGAGTGAATTCCAGAGAAGGCGACTGGTGAGCGCCGTCCTGGATGTGAGACCCGAGCCGGAGACGAGGCTGGTGCTGCTCGGCGTCGACGTCGACGATCTCCGGCCCGCGGGGCGGGCGGCGCTCCGCGACCGGGTCGCGTACCTTCCCGCCGACGGGGGGCTGCTCAGCAACCTCAACGCCTGGGAGAACATCGTCCTGCCCATCGGGTACCACCACCCGGAACGCCTGCGCGGCGTCTCGGCGACGGTGAGCGAGCTCCTGAGAAGGCTGGGCGCCGACCCACACGCCTTGCTCGCGAAGCTGCCCGAAAGAATGAGCCCGTTCGAGAAGAAACTCACCGGCTATGTCAGGATAGCGCTCGAGAATCCGGACCTGGTGCTGGACGAGGAGCGGCAGGGCGGCCTGGATTCCGCGGAACGAGCGGCCGCGGCGCGGTTTCCCGCGGTCTATCTGGAGCGTTGTCCGGAGGGCACGTTCGTGCAGCTGGAGGTCGCGCGCGACCCTTAGGCAGCTTTTATCGAGGAGGACGTCATGCAGGAAGATTACG
>JBGQKK010000260.1:0-4341 GCA_041499545.1 Gammaproteobacteria bacterium
AATCAACGAGGCGTTCGCGGCGCAGGTGCTCGGCCGCCTCGCCGCGTGGAAGGAGGACAAGTATTGCCGCGAAGAGCTGGGGCTCGATCGCGCCATGGGCGAGCTCGATCCGGAAAAGCTCAACGTCGACGGCGGCGCGATCGCGCTCGGCCATCCGGTCGGCGCCTCGGGCGCGCGCATCGTGCTGCATCTGCTGCACGCCCTCAAGCGCGCGAAGGCAGGCAACGCCGGCCAGAGGCCGCGGCGCGGCATCGCCTCGATCTGCATCGGCGGGGGCCTAGGCGGCGCGATGCTGGTCGAAGCGTTGTAAATCGTTCATGCCCGGCGCCTACCGGAACTGGAAGCTCGAGACCGACGCGGACAATCTCGTCTGGCTGTCCCTCGACAAGGCCGACGCCTCGACCAACGTGCTATCGGCCGAGGTGATGTCCGAGCTCGACAGGATTCTCGACGAGCTCGCCGCGCAAAAGCCGCGGGGACTCATCGTCCGCTCGGCCAAGGAATCCGGATTCATCGCCGGCGCCGACGTCGAGGAATTCACCAAGATCAAGGACGCGGACGACGCAATGCGCCTGGTCAAGCGCGGCTGGGACTTGTACAACAAGCTCGCGGCCCTGCCTTTCCCGACACTCGCGCTGGTGAACGGCTTCTGCATGGGCGGGGGCCTCGAGCTCGCCCTCGCCTGCCGCTACCGCATCGCGGTCGATCAGCCGGGGACGCGCTTCGCGCTTCCCGAGGTGATGCTCGGCATCCTGCCCGGCTGGGGCGGGGTGATGCGGCTGCCGCGCCTGGTCGGCCCCACGGCGGCGCTCGACATGCTGCTCACCGGCCGCGCGGTGGACGCGCGCCGCGCAAGACGCATGGGATTGGTGGACGCGGCCGTGCCGCCGCGCATCCAGGAGAACAGCGCGCGCATGATGGTGCTCGAGGCGCCGCGCCCGAGCAAGCCCTCGCTGGTGCAGCGGCTGATGAGCTCCGCGCCGCTGCGCCCGCTCGTTGCGGCGATGGCGAGGAAGCAGGTCGCCGCCAGGGCCTCGCCCGACCACTACCCCGCGCCCTACGCGATCATCGACCTCTGGCAGAGATACGACGGCGATCCGTTCGCGCCGCGGCCCGAGGACCCGGCGTCGGTCATCGGACTGGTCGAAGGTGACACCGCGCGCAACCTCATCCGCATCTTCTTCCTCCAGGAGCGGATGAAATCGCTCGCGAAGGACAGCGACTTCAAGGCGGCGCGGGTCCATGTCATCGGCGCGGGCGTCATGGGCGGGGACATCGCCGCGTGGTGCGCCATGCGCGGCCTGACCGTCACGCTGCAGGACCAGTCACCCGAGCGCATCGCGCCGGCGATGAAGCGCGCCGCCGAGCTGTTCAAGCGGCGGTTGCGCGACAAGCCGCGCATCCGCGACGCGCTCGATCGCCTGATTCCCGACGTCGCCGGAGACGGGGCGCGCCACGCCGACGTCATCATCGAGGCGATTTTCGAGAACCTCCAGGCCAAGCGCGAGCTGTTCGCGAAGCTCGAGGCGCAGGCGAAGCCCGGGGCGGTTCTCGCCTCGAACACCTCGAGCCTCAAGCTCGCCGACATCGGGGCGGGATTCAAGAATCCCTCGCGCCTGGTCGGCATTCACTTCTTCAATCCCGTGCCGCAGATGCAGCTGGTGGAAGTGGTCAAGGGCGCGAACACCGACGCGGACGTCGCAAAGAAGGCGATGGCATTCGTGCGGCAGATCGACAAGCTGCCGCTGCCGGTGAAGGATTCACCGGGTTTCCTGGTCAACCGCGTTCTCGGTCCCTATATGGACCAGGCGCTGCGCATGGTCGACGGCGGCATCGCGCCCGAAATTCTGGACGCCGCGGCGCTGAGCTTCGGCATGCCGATGGGACCGATCGAGCTCGCCGACACGGTGGGCCTGGACATCTGCCTCGCCGCGGGCAAGGCGCTGGCGGGCGATCACGCCGAAGTGCCCAAGGCGCTCGCCGAACTCGTCGCCGGGGGCAACCTCGGCAAGAAGACCGGGCGCGGCTTCTACACGTGGAAGGACGGCAAGGCGCGCAAGCGCTCGGGCCGCACCGTGCCGCCCGATCTCGCCACCCAGCTCATGGCCCCGTATCTGCGCGAAGCGCGCGCGGCGGTGGCCGAGGGCATCGTCGCCGACGCCGATCTCGCCGATGCGGGTCTCATATTCGGCACGGGCTTCGCCCCCTTTCGCGGCGGACCGCTGAATTACCTCAAAGAGCAAGGCTACTGAAGTCGTGCATCTCCGCGACCGGTGACACCTCGTGATGCCGAGGCGGGCGGCCCCGCCGACTGGAAGTACCAAAGCGCTCTGCCGGAGGTCGTCTGGCCCGCGCTGCCCGCGGGCGAGGGAGCGGCGTCTCTCGGCGTCCTGCTTCAGCTCGAGAGCAGCCAGTGGTTGTCCCCGGATCGGCTTCTCGATCACCAAATGCGCCAGCTCGAGGTTCTCCTGCGGCACGCTTTCGCGACGGTTCCTTACTACCGGCAAGCCTGGAGCGAGCGCTACGATCCCAATGCGCCGCTGACGCAGGAACGGTTTTCCAAGCTGCCGCAGCTCACTCGACGCGAGCTTCAGGAAAACTTCGACGCGCTCAAGAGCGGGAGGATTCCTCCGTCCCACGGCTCTGTGGCCGAGGCGCGAAGCTCGGGCTCAACCGGGTCTCCGGTCCGGGTCCTGAAGACCCAGGTGACTCAGGCGATGTGGAACGCGTTTTCGCTGCGCGATCACCTGTGGCACCGGCGCGATCTGAGCGGAAAGCTCGCGGCGATCCGTCACGGCGTGCCGACGGGCGAGTTTGCGGGCTGGGGAGTTGCTACGCACGGCGTGATCGCCACCGGTCCCTCGGTGGTGCTCGGCGTCAAGGAAGACATCGACGCCCAACTCCGCTGGCTGCAGGAGCAGCGGGCCGCATACCTCCTGACCTACCCCTCCAATCTCGCCGAGCTCGTGCGGCGCTCGCAAGAGCTGGGCATTCGCTTTCCGGAACTGCGCGAGGCGCGCACGATCGGCGAGGTCCTCGCCGTAGAGGTTCGCGAACTGTGCCGCACGGCTTGGGGCGTGCCTGTTGCCGACATCTATTCGGCGGAGGAAATCGGCTACATCGCGCTGCAGTGCCCGCAACAGGAGCACTACCACGCGCAGTCCGAGTGCGTTTTCCTGGAGATCCTCGACGACCGTGGCCGAGGCTGCGCGCCCGGGGAGATCGGTCGCGTCGTCGTCACGACGCTTCACAATTTCGCCACACCGCTCGTACGCTACGATCTGGGCGATTTCGCAGTAGCCGGAGTCCCCTGCGCCTGCGGTCGGGGGCTGCCGGTGATACGCCGCATCGTGGGAAGAACGCGCAACATGCTGCTGGGCGCCGACGGAAAACGCTACTGGCCATCCCTCGGCTCGCATGGCTTCCCGGAGATCGCGCCGACGATCGTGCAGCATCAATTCGTGCAGAAGAGCCTGGATCTGATCGAAGCCCGCCTGGTGACGCGCGTTCCGCTGACCTCCGAGCAGGAAACCAATCTAAGGCGGCATGTCCAGTCCGCCTTGCCGGCAGGCTTCCGCCTGAACTTCGTCTATTGCGACCGGATCGCGCGAAGCGCCGGCGGGAAATACGAGGACTTCGTGTCGGAAGTATCGCGGTTCCCGCAAGGGTGAGCCGCGCATTCGCTCAGATCCGGGTGGCGACGACGTGGACGTATTCGGTATTGGCCGGCGAGGTGGGGCCGGTAACTCCGGAGCTCGGGCCGGGCCCGAGCATCGCGGGACCGCACAACAGTTCATCCACCCTGAAGCCAGAGCGCTCGAACGCGTCTCGGACTTCTTCTCCGGATTGCACGCGCCAGAAACCCAGCCGGGCGGCGTAGATCTCCGCATCTCGGACTAGCTCGGGCGGTTCGACCCGCAGCCGGCTCCGATTTGCTTGGGTCCAGCGCAGGACGTTCTCGCGCAAGGCGAGCGCCTGAGCGGGACTGAGCCCCACCAGCTCCGAAGCAGGGCCCGGCCTCAGAGCGTTCACCGTGATTGCTCGTCCCCCCGGACGAAGAAGTTCCCGCCATTTCGCGAGAAGGTCCAGGCGTCTTTCCGGGGAAAAATAGCTGAGGAAAGAGTGCGTGCAGAGTGCATCGAATCGCGCGGGTTCCCGGTAGTCGAGCACGTCGCCGCGGCAAGTCGCAATATCGCAGCCCGCCCTCTGCGCGAACCACCGGCAGAGCGCCAGGGGCGTCTCGCACAAGTCGAGCACCGTGATCTCGGGCTCCACGCTCCGCGCTCGAAACGCTCCGAGAACGTGCGCGAGCATGCTGTAGTCTGCCGTGCCGGAAATGAG